>DATFMZ010000238.1:0-3694 GCA_035266665.1 Gemmatimonadales bacterium
GAGGTTCGTGAGCGTGGCGCTCACCATCCGCACGTTGGCGTGCGCCACCCAGTAGCCGATCGGGACACCGAGCGCGACGCCGAGGGCGCCGAGCACCACGACCTCCGCCGCGATGAGCAGGAACACCTGCGCGCGGGTGGCGCCGAGCGAGCGCAGCAGACCGAATTCGGCGCGGCGCCGGACGAGCGACGCCTGCATCGCGCTGTAGACGAGGAAGAGGCCCACGAAGAGCGAGATGAGACTCAGCGCCGAGAGGTTCAGCCGGAACGCGGCGAGCAATCCCTCCGCGCGATCCTTGCGTTGCTCGGGCGTGAGGACATCCACCGTGGGGCCCAGCGCACGCTGCAGGCGCGCGGAGAGCGCGGGAATCTGCACGCCGGGCCGGGCCTCGAGATCGATCTGGGAGAGACCTCCCGCGGCGTTGAGGAGGCCCTGCGCCTGCGCGATGTCCATGAGCACGAGGCGCTGGCCCGCGGTGGGCGTGAAGCGCGTGAAGTCCACGATGGCACCGACGGTGAGCGTCGCGCGCGTGGTGCCGCTGGTGACGGCGAAGGTGTCGCCCACCGCAACACCCATAGCCCGCGCGAGCTCTGGCGAGATGGCGCACCACCCCGGCACGCGCAGCGCATCGCCGACCTCTGCCCCTCCTGCGCCTCCCATATCCCTGCCACTCTGCCCCCCTGCCACTCTGCCACTCGATAAGACCGGCACCCCCACCGGCGCGAAGAGGTCCACCCCGTACACGTCCACGAAGACGCCGGCACTGTCCGCGAGCGTCGCCTCGACGTGCACCATCGGCCAGGCTGCGGCGACGCCCGGATCGGCGAGCACCTCGCGGTAGATCGAATCCGCGATCTGCGGCGTCCGGCCGACGACGCTCAGGTCTGCGTCACCCGCGACGGCCTGCACGCTCCCCGCGAACGCGGCGAGCGCGTTCTGATTCAGAATCTGGATCGCGAGCACGGAGCCGACGCCGAGCGCTACCCCGAAGACGGTGAGGAGGTGGAGGCTCGGCGTTCGCCGGAGGTTGGTGCGGAAGGCCGCGAGGAGGTACCGGATCACGGGGTGTCGAGCACGCCGGAGTGCAGCTCCCAGGTCGCATCGGCGAGTGCCGCGAAGTCGCGACTGTGCGTCACGTAGATCAGCGTGCTCCCTTCCTCGCGCGAAAGCGCGAGGAGGAGGTCCATCACGGCGCGGCCGTTCTGATCGTCGAGATTCCCGGTCGGCTCGTCGGCGAGGAGAAGTCGCGGCCGGCGGAGCAGGGCGCGGCAGATGGCGACGCGCTGCATCTCGCCGCCGGAGAGCTTCTGCACCGGATCGCCGGCGCGGTCGGCGAGCCCCACGCGCCCGAGCAGCTCACGAACCCGTCCCGCGTACGCGCGGGGCCGATCTCCCGCGATGAGCGCCGGAAGCGCCACGTTGTCCTCGAGGGACAGGTGTGGGAGCAGATAGAAGAACTGAAAGATCAGACCCACGCCGTCCCGACGCAGGCGTGTCCGCTCCCGCTCCGAGAGGGTGGCGAGCGCGCGGCCCTCCACCAATACGTCGCCCGTGGTCGGCACGTCGATGCCGGCGGCCAGGTGCAGGAGCGTCGACTTGCCGCTTCCGCTCCGTCCGACGATCGCCACCCGCCGTCCCGCGGAGACGGCAAACGACACGTCCCGCAGGGCGTACTTGCTCCCGCTCGCGAAGGTGTCGTAGACCTTGGAGACGTTGGTGAACTCGAGGGCCGGGTTGGGCACGGGAGGAAGATAGACGGTAGCGGGCGGGCATGGGCGGGCGTGGGCGAGGCGGTACCTTCCCCTCGCCCGCCTCAGCCCGCCTGTGTCCGCCTACGCCCGTCAGTATCTTCCCTCCGTGCCCATCCCACCCTTCATCCCGGCCTTCGGCCTCGCCAATCGGCACGCGCAGACGATCGCGGCCCGCTACCTGCGCTCCGCGCTAGGCGTCGCGTTGCGTCGCGAGCGGATCGAGACGCCGGACGGCGATTTTCTCGACCTCGACTGGGCTCACGTTCCCGGTACGCCTGCCGCTCCTGCCGCCGCTGCCACCCTGGCCCTCTGCATCGTCCTCCACGGCCTCGAGGGCTCGGCGGGCTCCCTCTACGCCCTCGAGACGTACCGGCAGCTCGCGCGGCGCGGCGTGGCAGCGGTCGGGATGAACTTTCGCTCGTGTAGCGGTGAGATCAATCGGACCGCGCGGATGTACCACTCGGGCGAAACCGAAGACCTGCGTTTCGTGGCGCGTCTCCTGCGTGAGCGGTTTCCCGAGCGGACGATCGTCGCGATCGGGTTTTCCCTCGGTGGAAACGTGCTGGTGAAGTATCTGGGAGAAGAGGGGCAGGGTGGCAGGGTGGCAGGGGCACAGATCGTGGCCCGCGCGGCCGTCGTTTCCGTGCCGTACGATCTCACCGCCGGTGCGGCGTACACCGAGCACGGGATGGCGCGCATGTACGTCCGGCGGCTGCTCTACACCCTCAAGGCGAAGCTTCGCCAGAAGGTCGCGCTGCTCGACGGCCACATTGATCTTCCGGGCGCGCTCGCGGCGCGCACGTTTCGCGAGTTCGACGACGCGGCGACGGCGCCGCTGCACGGATTCGCCGATGCGGACGACTACTACCGACGCTCGAGCTCGGGGCCATTCCTCCCCGCCGTGTCGATCCCGCTGCGGCTGATTCACGCGGCCGACGATCCGTTCCTTCCACCGACGGCGATGCCGGTCGCGGCCGTCCGCGCCAACCCATGGCTCGATGCCGCGTTCGTGGATCGCGGCGGGCACGTCGGCTTCATGGCGGGCTCCCTGAGGCGTCCAGCGTTCTGGGCGGAGGCACGCGCCGCGGAGTGGGTCGCCGCACGCGACCGCTGAGCCCATCCTGCCGTCTGCGCGGCCCGCTCGGTACATTTCCTATCCGCAGTTTCTCCTGGAATCTCATCGCATACCTCAGGGAGTGGCACGATATGGTGAACAGCAAGGCCTCCGCGACCTGGAACGGCAAACTCAAGGACGGCAACGGCCAGTACCGCGCCGGCTCCGGCGCGTTCAAGGGTGAGTACACGTTCGCGACCCGCTTCGAGGGTAAGCCGGGCACGACCCCGGAAGAGCTGATCGCCGCGGCGCACGCGGCGTGTTTCTCGATGGCGCTCTCGGCGGGTCTCGAGAAGGCGGGGACGCCCGCCACCACCATCACCACCGATGCGACGTGCGTGATGGACACGGTCGACGGCGCGTCGACGATCACCACGATGAAGCTCGTGACGCGTGGCAAGGTCGCCGGCATCGACCAGGCGGCGTTTCAGCAGGCGGCGGAGGGGGCGAAGGCCAACTGCCCCGTGTCCCGCGCGCTCAAGATCGCGAACATCGAGCTGACCGCGACTCTCGAGGCGTAGGCGCGGATGGCGTATCCCGTGCCGCAGGCGATCAACCGCGCCGACGATGCGGTGACGATCACCTGGTCCCCGGAGCACGTCGCCGTCTGGCCGGCGCGCGCGCTCCGGCTCGCCTGTCCGTGCGCCGCCTGTCGCGATGAAATGACCGGCCGGCCCCTGCTCGATCCCGCCAGCGTGCCGGCGGACGTCTCGCCGCTCAAGGTCCAGCTCGTGGGCGGCTACGCGATCCGCGTGGATTGGAGCGACGGCCACGGGACGGGGATCTACACGTTCGAGAGTCTGCTGGCGGATTGTCCCTGCGAGGCGTG
>DATFMZ010000239.1:0-6377 GCA_035266665.1 Gemmatimonadales bacterium
GCGTGCTCGGCGTCTTCGAGGTCGTGCGTCTGGCCCAAACGCGCGGGGCCCGACCGCTCGCGGCGCTCGGCTATCTCGGTGCCGCGCTCACGCCGCTTCTCGCCTATGCGGCGATCCGCTGGCCCGGGCGTCTCACGCCACTCGCGCTGGTGTGCATCGCGGCGGCGTGGATCATCGTGGTGATGGCGGCGGCGGTGCTGACGCGGGCCCCGGACCAGCGGCCGCTCGACTCGGTGGCGGTGACCGTCTTCGCGGTCGGCTATACGGCCTTTCTGCCCTCGTTTCTTCTTCTCCTCCGGCATGCGGAGCCGACTCGATCGTCGATCGCGGCGACCGCGCTCGTCTTTCTCCCGTTAATCGTGACGTGGGTCTGCGATTCGGCGGCGATGGGCGGCGGGTCGCTCATCGGGGGCGCCAAGTTCGCGCCCCGGGTATCACCCAACAAGACGTGGGCGGGGACGATCAGCGGCAGTGTCAGCGCCGTGATCATCGCCCCCTTCTACGGCTGGCTCGTGCTCGGCCGCGTGGGGATTCATCTGGGCGTGCTCCAGCTCGCCGTGCTCGGCCTCGTGCTCTCGATCGTGGGGCAGGTGGGCGATCTCGGCGAGTCGCTCTTGAAGCGTGAGGCTGGAGTCAAGGACTCGGGCCGCGCGTTCGGGGCGCACGGGGGCGTGCTCGATCGGCTCGACTCGCTCTACTGGGTCATTCCCACCACGGTGATGCTCCTCGCCGCGTACGGCGCGCTATGACCACCGGCATCGCGATCCTGGGTTCCACGGGCTCGATCGGCCAGAGCACGCTCCGCGTGCTGGCCCGGCAGCGTGAGCGGTTCCGGGTGGTGGCGCTCACCGCCCGGGGCTCGGGGGAGCGGCTCGCCGAGCAGGCCAAGGCCACCGGCGCCTCGCTGGTGGGCCTCGTGAACGGCGCGGGAACCGCCGAGGCGTCGTGGCGGCGCGGCACGGCGTGCCTGGTGGAGGCCGCGACGCATCCCGACGTGGACATCGTTGTCAATGCAATCGTCGGTGCGGCGGGGCTCGAGGCCACGCTCGCGGCGCTCAGGGCCGGGAAACGTGTGGCGCTCGCGAATAAAGAAACGCTCGTCATGGCGGGCGATCTCGTCCTGCGGGCGGCGGTGGAAGGCGGGGGCGAGATCGTCCCGATTGACTCGGAGCACAGTGCGGTGCTCCAGTGTATCAGTGGACATCCCGGTGCCGCGGGGCGCCTGATTCTCACGGCGTCCGGTGGGCCGTTCCGGGAGTGGCCGGCCGAGCGGGTCCGGGCCGCCACGGTCGACGAGGCGCTCGCGCACCCGACGTGGCGGATGGGCCGGAAGATCACGATCGACAGCGCGACGCTCGCGAACAAGGCGCTCGAGGTGATCGAAGCGCACTTCCTCTTCGGCCTCCCGTACGAGGCCATCGAGGTCGTGGTGCATCCACAGTCCATCGTCCACGCCTTCGTCGAGTTCGTGGACGGATCGATTCTGGCGCAGGTGGGCTATCCGACGATGGAGCTGCCGATTCTGTACGCGCTCACGCATCCCGAACGCATTCCCGATGCCGGTGTCACGCGGTTCGATCCGGTGGCGGCGGGCGCGCTCACCTTCGAGTCCGTTCGCGGTGACGTCTTCCCGACCTTCGGGCTGGGCGTGCGCGCGGGGCGCGCGGGCGGTACCGCGCCCGCGGTCTTCAATGCCGCGAACGAGACGGCGGTGGCGGCCTTCCTCGCGGGGCGGATTCCCTTCGGTCGGATTCCCGAGCTGATCGCGGATGCGGTCGACACGCATACGGTCGTGACGAACCCGACGCTCGACGACGTGCTCGCCGCCGACCGGTGGGCGCGGGAACGCGTGGAGGCCACGTGCTCCTGACACTCGCCGCGGCCGCGGTACTGCTGGGCGTCGTGATCTTCGTTCACGAGCTCGGGCACTTCCTGGCCGCCAAGGCGGTGGGGGTGGGTGTCCCGCGCTTCTCGATCGGCTTCGGCGCGCCCACACCGCTCCGCTGGCGCCGGGGTGAAACCGAGTACGTGGTGGCGTGGCTCCCGCTCGGCGGGTACGTGAAGCTCGCGACCCGCGAAGAAGACCCGAGTGCCGCGCTCGAGGGCGGCGACGCCGATGATTTCCCGCCGGAGAAGCTCTTCGAGAACAAGCCGCTGTGGGCGCGGATGGTCGTGATGCTCGCCGGCGTGACGATGAACCTGCTCCTCGCCTGGGCGGTCTACGCCGGGACGCTCGCCTTCGTCGGTCGCACCGTGGATCCGACCACGCGCATCGCGGGCGTCGTGGATTCGCTCCTGCCCCCGGCGGCGGCGCCGCTCAGCGTCATTCCGTTCGGGACGCAGATCTTGCGCATCAACGGCGATTCCATGAGCTCGTGGAACGACGTCGTGAACGCGGTGGGCGATCCGACGAGCTCAATGATCGACATCGAGTTCGGGAGCGACATCGGCTGGGTGCCGGTCCCGATTCCCGGCACCGCGCAGCAGGACCGCGCCAATCTGTTGTCCGCGCTCATCCCGCTCGCGCCCAACCTCGTGGACAGCACGGTGGCGGGTTCCCCCGCGGCCCGCGCCGGGATCGAGCCCGGCGATCGGATCGTCCGCGTGGGGAAGGACACGGTGCGTGCCTGGAGCGATCTGCAGGCGGCCGTGGAATCGCGGGCGGGTGATTCGGTCGTGGTGAGCGTGCTGCGGGACGGAGCGACACTGAGCTTCCCGCTGCGGGTCGATTCCACGTCACGCGCCGATCCGCTCACGGGCAAGACGCGAGAGGTGGGCGTGCTCGGCGTGTACCCGCACGTCGAGTTGAAGACGCTGCACTACGGCGTGCTCGCTGCGGCCACGGGGGGGGTGGCTCGGACCGCGCGCGACATCGGCGACGTCTGGGCAACGCTCAAGGGCCTCGTGCTCCGGCAGGTCTCGGTCAAGGCGCTCGGCGGCCCGATCATCATCGGGAAGCTCTCCGGCGAGGCGGCGCGTCTCGGGCCCATCACGTTCCTCTGGTTCATGGCGTTCATCTCCGCGAACCTCGCGGTGCTGAACATCCTCCCCATTCCGGTGCTCGATGGCGGGCACCTGGTCTTTCTCCTGCTCGAGGGGATCCGGCGGAAACCGGTGAAGCTCGAGACCCGGATCAAGTTCACGCAGGTGGGCCTGGCGTTCTTGATGGTGCTGATGGCCTTCGTGATCGTGAATGATGTGCTAAGGTTGCTGCATTAGCGCCCCGCCACGAGCACGACTGCGGCCGCGACCGCCGCCACCACCACCACACTCAGCAGCACCCACACCCAGGTCGGAAGACCGGCGCGAGACTCCGCGCCCGAGATCGTCTCGGAGCCGGGGCGGGGGCGGGCCGTGGGGATGTCCTGCGTGCGAAGCGTGCCCTTGGCGATCCGCTTCAGGTCATCGAGCAGGGCCTCGGCCGAGGGATAGCGGTCGTCCGGGTGCTTGGCGAGGCAGCGGAGGATCATGCGCTCGAGCCGCCGCGTGATGCCGGGCCGGCGCTGGCTCGGCGGGGTGGGAGCGTCTTCCACGTGCATTCGGGCGAGCTCGAACCAGTCGGCCGAGCGGAAGGGGAGGTCGCCGGTCACGGCACGGTACATGGTGACGCCCAGGGCGTAGATGTCGCTCCGGCCGTCCATCGGCCGGCCCTGCGCCTGCTCGGGCGAGACGTAGTGCGGGGTGCCGATCGTCATGTTGAGCCCGGCGACGGTGCTCTTGTGGTTCACGGCGCCCGCGATCCCGAAATCGGCGAGGACCGCACTGCCGTCGGGCCGGAGGAGCACGTTGTCCACCTTGAGGTCCCGGTGGACCACGTTCTGCGCGTGGGCGAACGCCAGAGCCCGGGTGACGTCGCTCGCGATGGCGAGGAGCTTGGCCTCGGGGAGGGGCCCCTCGCGCTCGAGGAGCGAGCCGAGGGTGTCCTCGTACAGGTCCATTCCGAAGTAGGTGAACCCGCCCTCGGAGCCGACCGCGGTGACGCGGACGATGTGCGGATGGATGAGCCGGGCGGCCACCTCGGATTCGTGGCGGAACCGGGTCTCGATCTGGCGGTCCCGCGCGTAGCGGGGCTTCAGAACCTTCACCGCCGCCGGGGTATCATCGTCGGTCCGCCGCGCCGCGAAGACCCAGGCGAAGCCGCCCTGGCCGAGCAAGCGCTCGAGCCGGAAGGGGCCCACCGACTGCCCGATCAGGTCGTCCGGATTCAGGGCCATATGTGGACTTTACACTGGGTCAGGGGGCGGCTAAGTTTCGTGTCTGTAACGGATAGGATAAACGCAGCATGAGTGCGCCCGCGCTCCAATGAGGATAAGTGTTTCATGAGCTTTGACAAGCAAGCCGTGGTCCAGAAGCATCAGATCGCCCCGAACGATACGGGATCGGCCCGGGTGCAGGTGGCGGTTCTCACCGAGCGGATCAACTCGCTCACGGACCACTTCCGGACTCATCCGAAGGACCACCACTCCCGGCGCGGCCTGCTGACGATGGTCAGCAAGCGACGGCGGCTGCTGGAGTACATGCGGCGGTCCGATCTGGAAGGCTACCGGCAGCTCATCGAACAACTCGGACTCCGTCATTAAGCGACGCGCGCGGGCCGAAGGCGTCCGGGACGAGCACCCTGGACGCCTTCGACTATTCGCGGGTGCTCTGCAAGGACACAGATGATCAAGCAACTGGAACGGTCGTTCGCCGGGCGCACGCTGCGCTTCGAGACTGGGCGGATGGCCAAGCAGGCGGCGGGCAGTGCGTTGATGCAGTTCGGCGACACCATGATCCTCGCCGCCGTCACCGTCTCGGACAAGCAGTCTTCCCTCCCGTTCTTCCCTCTCACCGTCGAGTTTCGCGAGAAGACCTACGCCGCGGGCAAGTTCCCGGGCGGGTTCATCAAGCGCGAAGGCCGGCCGAGCGATGACGAGATTCTCGCCTGCCGCCTGATCGACCGGTCGATCCGGCCGCTCTTCCCGGAAGGGTTCAAGAACGAGGTCCAGGTCTTCCTGTACGTGCTGTCGGCGGACCAGGAAAACGACGCCGACGTGCTCGGCCTCACGGCCGCCTCGCTCGCGCTCTCGCTCTCGTCGGTGCCGTGGAACGGCCCGATCGCCGGCGTGCGTGTGGGGCGGGTGGAGGGCGAGTGGGTGCTGAATCCCACCTTCGCCCAGCTCGAGCTCAGCGACGTGGACATCGTGGTGGCGGGGTCCGCCGATTCCGTGATGATGGTCGAGGGCGGCGCGCTGGAGCTTTCCGAAGACGAGATCGCCGACGCGCTCGCGTTCGCGCAGCAGGGGATCGCCGAGCTGGTGGGCGCGGAGCGTGAGGTGATTGACGCCGCGGCCAAGCCGAAGCTCGAGTGGACGAAGGTCGAGCCCCGGCCGGAGGTGGTGGCCAAGGTGCGCGCCACGGCCGAGGCCCGCGTCAAGGACGCGCTCAACATTGCGGAGAAGGCCGAGCGGGTACACGCTCTCGAGGCCGTCGAAGACGCGGTGAAGGCCGAGCTGGCCGAGGAGTTCCCCGACGAAGGCCGGGACATCGGCACGGTGCTCGAGGACATTGCCTACGAAACGATGCGGCAGCAGGTGCTGGAGAGCGGCGAGCGGATCGACGGCCGCGATCTCGAGACCGTCCGCCCCATCACGTGCGAGGTGGGTCTCCTCCCGAGGGCACACGGTTCCGCGCTCTTCACGCGCGGCCAGACGCAGGCGCTCGTGAGCACGACACTCGGCAGCGTCTCCGACGAGCAGCGGATCGACAACATCGATCTGACGCAGGAGACCACCAAGAGCTTCATGCTGCACTACAACTTCCCGCCGTTCTCGACCGGTGAAGTCCGGCCGGTACGCGGGACGTCACGGCGCGAGATCGGCCATGGCGCGCTCGCCGAGCGGGCGTTGCAGGCATTGCTCCCGCCGTACGAGGAGTTCCCCTACACGATCCGCGTGGTCTCGGAGATCCTCGAGTCCAACGGGTCGTCGTCGATGGCCACGGTATGCGGCGGCTCGCTCGCGTTGATGGATGCCGGTGTCCCGATGAAGGCGCCCTGCGCCGGCGTCGCGATGGGGCTCATCAAGGAGGGTGACAAGGTCGCGGTCCTGACCGACATCCTCGGCACCGAGGATCACCTCGGCGACATGGACTTCAAGGTCGCGGGCACCAGCGAGGGGATCACCTCGATCCAGATGGACATCAAGATCCAGGGGCTGAGCCTCGACATCATGCGGAGCGCCTTGGCCAAGGCGCGCACGGCCCGGCTGCACATCCTCGGCATCATGGGGAAGACGCTCGCCGCGCCGCGGAAGGAGATGTCCCAGTACGCGCCGCGCATCATCACGATCCAGATCAAGCCGGACCGGATCGGCGACATCATCGGCCCGAAGGGGAAG
>DATFMZ010000240.1:0-22315 GCA_035266665.1 Gemmatimonadales bacterium
GATCTCACGCTGTGGGGTATCGAGCAGGGCTATCACGTCATCTGCGAGAAGCCGGTCGCCACGTCCCGCGCCGAGGCCACGCGCATTCGCGCGGCGGCGGCGGCGGGGGGGCGCGTCGTCGCACCGTGTCACCAGTACCGGTTCAATCCCGTGTGGGGCCGCATCCGGACGTGGCTCGCGGAGGGACGGATCGGACGCTGGCATTTGGCCGAGCTGTCGGTGCATCGTCCCGGCGCCGACCCCGGCGCCCACGCGGCCGCGACGCCGTGGCGCGGCACGCGGGCGGAGAGCGCGGGTGGGGTGCTCCTCGATCACGGCACGCATCTCTTCTACCAGGCCATCGACTTCGCCGGCATGCCCACCGCCGTCACGGCATGGACGGGTCGGCTCCGCCATGCCTCCTACGATGTCGAGGACACCGCGACCGTCTTGCTCGCCTATCCCGACCGGGCCGTGCACATGCTGCTCACCTGGGCCGGGGGGCGGCGGGACAACCTGGTGCGCTTCATCGGCGATGCCGGTGTGATCGAATGGGCGGGCGGCGAGCTCCGACTCGAGACCGCCGCCGGGGTGGAACGGGTCGACGTCTCCCGGGAGCTGGACAAGCGCATCTATCACCGCTGGTTCGCGCGGCTGTTCGACGGATTCGTCGCGTCGGTGGACCAGGCTGACGGGAAGGCGTATCTCGACGACATCGAACGCGTGGCCGTCGTGCTCGAGACCGCCTACGCGTCCGCGGCCGCCGGCCGCACGCTCGCGCTCGATTCCTCGTCGTGAGCCGCGGGCTGCGCCTCGCGGTCTTCCTCGCGGGCGCCGCGCTCTTCGCATTCTTCGTATTCGTCGCGGGGCCGCGGCGCCTCGTCTCCGACGCCGGGCGTACCGGATGGATGATCATTCCCATCCTCCTGCTCTACGGCGTGACCTACCTGCTGATGGCCGCGGCCTGGCGCGTGACGATGGCAGACGAGCCCGGACGTCCGGGTTTCTGGCGGATCTTCGTCATCACGGTATCGGGTTTCTCGCTCGATTTCCTCACGCCCGGGATCAACGTGGGCGGGGAGCCGTTCAAGGTCGCGGCGCTCGCCCCGCGGATGGGCCGGCGCCGGGCCGGCGCGGCGGTGATTCTCTACCAGTTCGTCCACACGATCGGCATCGTGCTCGCGACCCTGACCGCCATCGCCGCCGCCATGATCGTGCTGCCGATGCCGCGCGGACTCCTGGTGCTCGCCTTCGCGTCGGCCATCGGGCTCGTGGTGTTGGCCGGGCTCGTGTTCGAAGCGAGTCGGCGCGGCGTGCTCGCGCGAACCTTCGATTTCCTCGCACGGCTCCCGGTGCTGGGCCGGCTCACCGTGCGGCTGGCGCGCTTCCGACCCGCGCTCGAGGCCATCGACCAGCAGGTCTCGACCTTCACGCTCGAGCGCCGGGGCGCATTCGCATCCGCCGTGCTGCTGGAGTACGTCGGCCGCTGCCTGCTGCTGTGCGAGGTCTACGTGATCCTCTGGACGGTCGGGGCGCCGCTCTCGCTGGTCGCGGCGTTCGGGGTCGATGGCTTCTCATCGCTCATCGGCAACGCGATCTTCTTCGTGCCCTACGAGCTGGGCACGAAGGAAGGTGCCCTCTACCTGCTCACGCGCATCGCCGGGGCCGACCCCAGGCTCGGGGTCTACGCCTCGCTCGTGATTCGCGCACGCGATATGATCTGGATCGCGGCCGGGCTGCTCCTGATCTGGGCCGTCGGCCGCCGGCCGCAACCTCAGCCCTCGTGAGGCGATCGCACGCATGACGATCATCACCCACGCGCTGATCACGACCCTCGGGGTCCAAGCGCTCGGCTTGCACGGGGAGGACGTCGTCCTCGCGTACGCCTTCGGGGTCGGCGTGGATGCCGACCACCTGCTCAAGGCGCCGTTCTATCTTCGCGCGGTCGGCCTGCAGAACAAGAAGGACTACTACTGGCGCTCGTCGCTCCAGGAACCGGTGGCGCTCCTGTGGATCGTCCCGCTGTGTCTGTGGCTTCGCACGTACGTGCCCGCGCTCTTCTTCCTGATACACATTACGCTCGATTACCTCGTGCGGTACGAGAAGATGCCGTTCTATCCGTACTCGCCGATGGTGACGCGCGGGTGGCTGGTGCGGATCCCGGACAAGGTCAAGGAAGCCGTTCTCGTGGTGGTGCTGATATGCGCGAATTTGTGGCTCTTCTTAAGCGTCCGATAGACGCGGCCGTCCGGCCGGTCGTCCGGGTTCTGCGGCTCAAGCTCGGACTCTCGCCCGACCAGCTGACGTGGGCGTCGTTCGTCGTGAGCGCCGCGGGCGCGGTGCCGATCGTCCGACATCACGTCATTGCCGGTCTGGTGATCGTGTTCGTCGGGCAGCTGCTCGACGGGTTGGACGGCCGGATGGCGCGCGAGTTCGGCCTCGCGTCGACGCGCGGCCAACGCCTGGACGACGTGCTCGATCGCTCGGCGGAGGGGATTCTCTTCGCCGCCTTCGCGGCGGGGGGATACGCCTCGTGGTCCGCGGTGGGGCTCGCCTTCGCGGCCGTGCTGCTGGTCACCAGCATCGGCCATCGCTCGGGCATCGACCCGGGCGTGAAGCGCTTCGCGCTCTATTTCGGACCGTGGCTCGGCTTTCCCGTGGTGTTCGCCGCGGTGTTCTGGATTCATCTCGCGGCGTACGTGGTCGGGCTGCTCGTGCTGGACTGCCGCTTTCAGCTGCGGATGGATGCGCTGGGCGGCGACCTCGATACCGTGGCATCGCGCGCCGCCGCCGAGGAGGTCGCGGAGCGGCGCGCCGGGTAGCGCGCGGCGGTCATGACGCCGCGGTGCCGGGATCGCTTTCGACGATCGCGTACGCGACGCAGACGACGGCCACGATGAGCGGTACATGCACCCAACCCGACGGGATCGCCCGCACGAAGGTCAGATAGATCCAGAGCGCCAACAAGACGAGCGCGGCGAGCAGCGATACGCGCGACTTCATTATCGTCGTTACCTCCTGTACGGGATCTCTTTGCTTGACGGCACGGCCGCGCGCCCCGTATATTCGGGCCGTTCGAGGGCGGGGAGTCTAATTATTGAGCCAACAGGCTCGAAAACGGATTCACTTGCGGTGGCTGGTGTCATGCCCCTCGGGGGAAGGCAGACGTTACCGCTAGAATCCGGGACGTATCTCTTCGGGCTTCAATAATCCTCTCCGTCCTTGCCGCGCGCGCCGGCGGGCCTTTCAGGTCCGCCGGCGTTCGCCTTTGGACCGACGGCCACGCGCGCTTGACCTTCCTCCTACCCGAAAATAGCCTTCGGGAGCCGGATCGGCGATCCGGTTCATGCCTTTCCCGCCGTGTTTGGAGACCGTACGTGACCACCTCGCATCGCACCGCCGCCCGTGTCGTCCCGGCGCCGAAGATTGCCGCCACTCCCGCCGATTGTGCCGAGTTCGCCGAGCGCCGCGCGCACGCGGCCCCCCGGTATGCCGATCTCGTGCGCGAACAGCTCGCATTGCTCGGGGAGGACCCCGAGCGGGAGGGGCTGCGGCGCACCCCGCATCGCGTCGAACAGGCGATGCTCTGGCTCACCCGCGGCTATGAGACGTGCGTCGAGGACGTCGTGAACGGCGCGGTATTCGAAGAGAGCCACGAGTCGATGATTCTGGTGCGCGACATCGAGATCTATTCGATGTGCGAGCACCACATGCTGCCGTTCTTCGGGAAGGCGCACGTGGCATACATTCCGCACGGGAAGATCATCGGGCTCTCGAAGATTCCGCGGATCGTGGACGTCTTCGCCCGGCGGCTCCAGGTACAGGAGCGCCTCACCGACGAGGTCGCCGACGCCGTGATGGGCGTGCTGCAGCCCCATGGAGTCGGCGTGGTCATCGAGGCGTACCACCTCTGCATGATGATGCGCGGGGTCGAGAAGCAGAACTCGCGCACGGTCACGAGTGCGCTGCGCGGCTCGTTCCGCGACGACGGGAAGACGCGGGACGAGTTTCTCCGGCTCGTGCACGGCGGCCGGGCGCTCGATTGATCGCGCTCGGCGGGAAGGTCGCGGTCATCACCGGTGCGAGTCGCGGCATCGGACTCGCCATCGCGGACGCGTTAGAGGCGGAGGATGCCTACGTGGTGCGCCTCGCACGGAGTCTCGATGCCGAGATCCCGGCGCCACCGGCTGACGGACCGGACCGCCGCATCGATCTGCGGTGTGACTGCACCTCCGAGGCCGATCTCGCCCGCGCGGCGGCGGTGGTGCTCGAGACGGTCGGCCCGCCGGATATCCTCGTGAACAACGCGGGCGCGTTCTTCCTGGCGCCGCTCGCCGCGACGCCGCTCGATGCGTTTCGGCATCAACTCGAAGCGAATCTCGTGACCGCGTTCCTCGTCGCGCGCACCTTCCTGCCGCCCATGGCCGAGCGCGGGCGCGGGCATCTCGTCACGATCGGCAGCATCGCTGATCACGTGGCGCTGCCGGGGAACACCGCGTACGCGGCGGCCAAGTTCGGCCTGCGTGGCCTCCACGACGTGCTGGCCGCCGAATTCACGCCGCGCGGCCTCCGGGCCACGTTGCTCTCGCCGGGGGCCACCGACACGACGCTGTGGGATCCGATCGGTCCCGATGCGCGCCCCGATCTCCCGAACCGCGCTTCGATGCTGCGCCCCGCCGACGTGGCGGCCGCGGTCGTCTTCGCGCTCACGCGCCCCGACGGCGTGGAGGTCGAGTCGCTCACGCTCGGCCCCGCGCGCGGCCGATGATCCGACACGCGGCCGCACGCGTGCTCGGCGGGGCCGCGATGCTTCTCGGGCTCGTCGCGTCGCTCGACGCCCAGGCGCTTCCCCCGCTCCCCGATCCCTCGGGATTCGGCACCCACGTGCTCGCCGCCGCGGCCGCGCCGGGCGGCGCCGTGTGGGTTGGAACGTACGGCGAGGGGATCTACGTCTATCGTGCGGGCGGGACGTGGGAGCATCTGGTGAGCGACACCACGGGCCGTTCGATCTCGTGGGATTTCGTGCACGCATTCGCCTTCGGACCGCGCGGCGAGATCTGGTACGGAACGGTCGGGAACGGGTGGGGGCTGTCGACCGACGGCGGGCGGACGTGGAAGAACTGGGCGTTTCGCGATCTGGGACCGGAGTGGCAGTACGTCGCGCCGCATGGGATCGTGACGCGCGGCGACACGGTGTACATCGCCACGGCCGACGGGCTCAAGCTCACCTGGGACGACGGCGCGACCTGGCACGTCGTAACCGACTCCTTCGGCGTCAAGACCGCGGCGGATCCCGTGTGGGGCGTCATCGCGAATCAATACGTGCTCGCGCTCGGCCTCACCGCCGACGGCGCGATCGAGCTTTCCGAGGTGCACGGGGTCGAGCGCTCGCGCGATGGCGGGCGCCACTGGGAGATCGTGTCACGCACGCGCGGGCTCCCGAAAGTGCGTGCCGTGGGCCTGCCGCGTGACACCACGCTGCTCCGTGTCGTGCGGGACCTTCCCGGCGCGCGCGGCCCGGTGCTGGCGTCGGTCCCGGCCGGGCCCGCCGCCACACCGCCCGCGCCGTTGCGCCACACCTGGTTCCGGCGCCCGATCGCGCTCGCCGATCAACCGTACATCGATCAGACGTACCGCTACGGCTCGACGATGGGCGGCAACTTCCAGCAGCATCAGGGCGTCGAGTTCAACAACGGCGACGGCACGCCGGTGCACGCGATCGGCGACGGCGTCGTGGTCTGGGCCGGCCCGGCCGAGGCGGGAGCGAAGACGGTTGCCATCCGGCAGGACCGGCACCTCGTGGCGAACGACACGAGCTACTTCATTTTTTCCGTCTACTATCACAACAGTCGATTGATGGTACACGTCGGCGAGCGGGTCCGCGCGGGCCAGGTGATCTCGCTCGTCGGGAACACCGGGCGCGCGACCAACGACCACCTGCATCTCGAGGTGCACGCCGCGCCGGTCGACTCGGTGCATCTGATCGTCGATCCGAACGAGCGATACCCGCGCTTCACGACCAATCCCGAGTTGTGGATTCAGCCGCTCCCGGGGACCGGCGTGGTCGCCGGGCAGGTCTGGGATTCAGCCGGCCGGGCGGTCCCGGGTGCGCGGATCTACGGGCTCGGCAAGTCCGAGCCGAACGAGACGCCGTTCTCCTACGCCGAGACCTATCGCGAGCACAATCGCGGAACGCCGGTGTATCACGAGCACTTCGCTGTGGGCGACGTCCCCGCGGGACGCTACGAGTTGATGACCGAGGTCGACGGGCGGCGGATCGTGCGCCGCGTCACGGTGGTTGCGGGAAGGGTGACCTGGGTGGAGTTTCGTCCGTGACTGGGATGTGGTGACGCCGATGTTCATCGAGTTGTCGGAGTATCTCCGGTGTTTGAACGCGCACGAGGACAGCTACCTCGTGCTCGCGACCGCGACCCTGCGGGGCCGCGACGTCCTCGCCGGCGTGCTCGGGTGTCCCGTCTGTCGGCGCGAGTACCAGATCGTGCTGGGGGACGCCGTGATGGGCGATCCGCCGGCGGCCCCCGCGCCGCCGGACGACCCCGGCGTGCCCGCGGGCGACGCGCTGCAGGCGATGCTCGATCTCGCGAGTCCGGGCGGGTACGTCATGCTCGTCGGCTCCGCGGCATCGTACGTCAAGCCGCTCGGCCGGGTACTGCAGGGGGTACAATTCATCGCGGTCAATCCGCCGAGCGGGATGCGCTCGAGCGCCACGGTGAGCGTGATCCGGAGTCCCGAGATACCGCTGAAGGATGCGATGGTGCGGGGGGTCCTGGTCGGCCGGGAGTGTGGCGCTCCGTGGCTCGCCGAAGCCGCCCGCGTGGTGCTGCCGGGGCGGCGTGTAGTCGCGCTGCGCGAGGACGTGGATCCGCCCGCCGGAGTCACCGAGCTCGTGAGGGGGATGGGGGCGTGGGTGGGAGAGCGCGGGCGCTGAGTCCCGTCACTCGCCCGGCGCTTCCCGCTCCGCCTCCTCGTAGATCTTGTCGATGTCCGCCGCGTACTTCTTCGCGACCACGCGCCGCTTGACCTTCAGCGTGGGCGTGAGCTCACCGCTCTCGACGGTGAAATCCTCCGGAAGCAGCAGGAACTTCTTGGGCGTCTCGTAGTGCGCGAGCTCGCGGAGCTCGAGCGCGACCTCCCGCTCGACCTTCGCGATCACGTCCGGGTGGGCGAGGAGTGCCGTCGGATCGTCCGCCGGCAGGTTGCGCGCGGCCGCCCATGCCGTGAGCGGGCCCATCTCGGGCACGATGATCATCATGGGGAACTTGCGCTTGTCGCCGATCATCACGGCGTTGGCCACGAACTTGTTCGTCTTGACGAGGTTCTCGATGGGCTGCGGCGCGATGTTCTTCCCGCCCGCGGTCACGATGATGTCCTTCTTCCGATCGGTGATCCGCAGATAGCCGTCCGCGTCGAGCTCGCCGATGTCCCCGGTGTGGAGCCAGCCATCCGGCTCGATCGCTTCCCGCGTGGCCTCGGGCTTCTTCCAGTACCCCAGCATCACGTTCGGTCCGCGCACGAGGATCTCGCCGTCCTCGGCGATGCGCATTTCGACGTTCGGGAGCGGCGGCCCCACCGTTCCCATCTTCGGACGCGTGAGGGGATTCACCGCGAGCACGGGCGACGTCTCGGTCATCCCGTAGCCCTCGAGGATCGGGAGTCCGGCGGCGTAGAAGAACTTGCCGATCTCGGGCGCGAGCGGCGCGCCCCCTGAGACGAAGAACCGAATGCGTCCGCCGGTCCGGTCCTTGAGCTTGGAGAAGACCAGCGTGTCGGCAATCGCCTTCTTCGTGTTGAGTCCCACCGGCACCGGTGTTCCGGCGAGCACGAGATCGGCCCATGCCTCCGCGTTGCGTTTCGCCCAGAAGAAGATGGCGCGCGTGAGGCGCCCGCCGCTCACGGCGTTCTCGAGCACCCGAGCATAGATCTTCTCGTAGAGCCGCGGCACCGCCAGCACGACCGTGGGGTGCGTCTCGAGCATGTCGGCGGAGACCGTGTCGATGCTCTCGGCATAATTGATGGTGGCGCCGGCGTGGAACATGGTGTAGTGGCCCGCCATGCGCTCGAAGCTGTGCGACAACGGCAGCAGCGAGAGGCAGGAATCGTCCGGCGTGATCGGAAGGACCTGGAGCCCGGCGAGCACGTTGGAGACGAAATTCCCGTGCGAGAGCATGACCCCCTTCGGGTCGCCGGTCGTTCCCGAGGTATAGATCAGCGTCGCGAGGTCGTCCGGTGTGATGCCGAGCGCCGCGCGCTCGTAGTCGTCGTGCTTCGCCTCCGCGGCGGCGCCGCGCTGCAACAGCGTCTGGTGTGAGATGACGCCGGGGGCCGCCGCGCCCTCGCTCTCCGCGGGGAGATCGAAGCGGATCACGTGCCGGAGCTCGGGGAGGTCGGCGCGCACGTCGGCGATCTTGGCGTACTGCTCGCGGTTGGACACGAACACGGCGATGGCGCCCGAGTCCTTGAGGATGTACGCCACCTGGTGCGCGGGGAGGGTCGGGTAGATGGGCACGTCCGCCGAGCGCGCCGTCAGGACGCCGAAATCGGCCACCGCCCATTCCGGGCGATTCTCGGACAGGATCGCCACCTTGGCGCCGGGCGCGACGCCCAGCTCGAGCAGGCCGAGCGCGGTGTGCTTGACCCGGCGCGCGAGCTCCTGATGAGTCACGTCGCGCCACGCGCCATTGCGTTTGGCGCGGAGCGCCGCCCGCTTGGAGCTGAAGCGGTCCACGGCGTCGAAGAACAGCTCGTTCAGCGTGCGTACGCTCACGAAGCCTCGCCTGGCGCTACTGCGTGATGAAGTACACGACGAATCGCACGGGCGAACCCGGGACGGTATCGCCGAGTGCCGTGAGCGCCCCGGCCTCGACGACGGCGCTGTCGGGTGGTGTCGCGGAGCCGAGGAGCAGCAGCTCGGCCGACGCGACGCCGTTGGCGTCCGTCAGCACGGCGGCCTGCGTCGTGTCGGTGCCGACGGTCCCACCGGCGGGCGCGAGCCCCAGGCCCTGTGCCGCTGCGGTGCCCGGTGTCGGTTCCACCAGGCGGTACGTCACGGTCTTTCCGGCGATGGGCGTGCTCGTCCCCGGCGTGGTCGTGAGATCCCAGAGAACGGTTTCGAGCGGGGACGAGGCCACCGCCCCCGGCCCGACGGTGTCCACGGGCGATCCCGCGAGCGCGATGGAGTCGGGTCGGGCGGTCACGGTCACGGAGATCGGGTCGGTCTGCAGATTCTCGACGGCGCCCACGACGCGTCCGGATCCCGGATAGAGGCCGGTGATGAGGCCCGTGGTGCTGTCGAGCGAAAAGCCCACGCGTACCGTGTCGAGCTCGAGGACGGCCCAGGTCACGGCGGCATCGGGCACGGAATCGCCGGCCGCGTCGAGCGCGTGCGCGGTGAGCCGGATCGTGTCGCCGACCTCGACGGTCGGCGCCGTGGGTCCCGTGTACGCGATGGCCACCACGTTGCTGAACGAGCCCGTCAGCTGTTTGCACGCGGTCAACGCCAGCAGCAGGAGGGGCCAGCGTTTCAGGGTGACCCCGCTTCGATCTCGCCCAGCGCGCGTTGCGCGTGCTCGATCCAGCGCGTTGCATCGGGTCCTCGTGGGGGCGCGCCGAGGAAGGCCCGCAGATGCTGGGCCGCGGTGTCCTGCTCGCCGCGCTTGAGGAGGAGAAAGGCCACGCCGTAGTGGGCACCGGCGAGCGTTTGGTCGATCTCGAGTGCGCGGCGATAGGTGCGGATCGCCTCGTCGAGATGCTGGGTCTTGGTGTAGAGGATGGCCATGTTCTGCAGCACACGGAGATCCGTCGGGTGGTCACGGAGCGCCAGCCGATACGAGGTCAGCGCGGCGTCGTAATCCCCCTGTCGCTCCAGCGCGAGCGCCTCGTTCAAGTAATCGAGCCGCAGCGGCTTGAGCTCCCCGTCCGAGCGGCGTCCGAAGAGGCGTTTCCAGAAGCTCATCCTGCGCGGGAAGATATCGTTCCCCCCGGCACCTGGCAACGCGCCTTCCCGCGGGATAGAATGGTCGTATGCCCTTCCGTCCCCCCGGCGCCGCGCGCGACACCCTCGAGGTGGACTGGCCGTTCTTCGGCGAGCTCTGCCGTGCCCTGGCGCTCCGGATCGCCGAGACCTATGACCCCGACATCGTGGTCGGCATCGCCAAGGCGGGGGTCATTCCGGGCGCGGTCGTCGCGTCGATCCTGCAGCGGGATTTCGCGTCCATGGCCGTCACGCGCGTGGAGTCTGCCACCCGTCCGACGCTCATCACGGCCCCGCCGGCGCAGAGCATCGCGGGACGCCGGGTGCTGATCGTGGACGAGACGTGTGACACGGGGGATACGCTCAAGCTCGCGCTCGCGACCGTGCGGGAGCAGCGGCCCGCGGCAGTGCGCACGGCCGTCTCGTTCAAGACGGGGCCGTACCGGCCGGATTACTACGCGTTGGAGACGGAGAGCTTCATCATCCTCCCGTGGGACCGGGAGGTCGTGTCGGACGGCCGGTTCGTGACCCGGCCGGATTACGCGGCGCGGCTCAAGGTGCGCCCCTGACGCCGAGCACCTCGCGGTAGTCCTTCCCCTCACTCATCGCCGCATACACTTCCTGGAGGGTGTCCTGCGCGCCGGCGAGGAACCGGCAGCGCGGATCGTTCCGCGTGCGGCACTCGATCTCCATCACGGCCACATCCTGATCGGCGATACGGCCGAAGAGGCTCGCGAGCAGGCCGGCGGAGATGTGGCACGAGGGAGCACTCGCCCGGGTGTCCGGCTCGGCTTCCGCCCAGTCGGAGGAATCGACCGCCAGCGCGGCGGCGCCGAGGCGTTCGACGCGCAGGTTCCCCCAACCCAAGCTGCGGAAGAAGGCGCCCAGCACGTCGCTGAGGGTATCGGCGTCGAGCTCAGCGGGGTCGCTCACGCCGGCGTAGTCGGCGAGCCACCGGGAAAACGCGACGTACGTCTCGTCGCCCGCCGCGTAGCCGGCTTCCTGGAGCGTGATCGCGGCCTGATCGCCGAGGTCGCGTTCGAGGGTGTGCCGGAGGGTGTGCAGCGCGCGCCGGCCGAGGCCGACGACGTCGTCGCCGAGGGGCGTCGCGGTCATCGTGGGAGGATCCGCATTGTCGGCGGCAAGTTAGGCTCCGAACGCGGGTTGGCGCAAGAGTGTCACCGACCTTTGCCTTCCTCGGCGAGGACGGCGACGGCGATTTCGACGAGCCGATCGATCTCTTCCGACGAGGCGTGGCCCAGGCGGTCCTCGCCTTGCGCCCCCTGCCGTTTGGCGAGCGAGGCGAGCAGGCGACGCAGGAACGCGAGCAGGGCGATCCGTTCCAGATCGGCGCGGCGGACGGCGTCCGACTGCTCCGCGGGGCGCCGTGCCGCCTTCTCGTAGCGGTAGGCCGCTCGCAGCGCCTTGGCCGTGATGGCGCCGACCGTCTGCGTGAACTGGATGTCGTCGTCGGAGAAGGTCGCGCCTTCGCGGAAGGTGCGGAGGAAGATCGCGCCGATCACGACGCGCCGCCACGTGATCGGCACCACGGTGATCGTCTTGACCTTCCGATTGGCGAGCGCGCCCCGAATGTGCTGCAGATTGGGGTCTGATTGGGCGTCGGCGATGAACACGGTTTCGCCGGACTGGAGCGCGCGCTTGAGCTCGGGATACCGCTCGAGATCGACGACGTAATTTCGGATCGTCGGATCTTCGTACGAGGCGACGAGACGCGCCGTGGTCTCGTCGCGCTCGCGGAGGAAGATCGAGCAGCGGTCGAGGCCGAACGTGTCACCGAGCCCTCGGGTCACCGCCTGCACGATGTCCACGAAGTTCAGGACCCCGGCGGTCTGCTGCAGGATCTCGACGAGCGCGAGGAGGTGCCTCCGCTCGCGCTCGAGGGCCCGCACCTGGGTGGCGGGGTCGGCGGGGGGCGGCGGGCTGACGGCGGCGTCGGGCATCGCGAGTGATCCGGTGCGGGTGCGGGTGGAAGTTTGGGGACGAACGCGAGCGCGTCAAGGCGGGGGGGCGGCGTCCGTCGGGCCCTTCGCCCCGTGTGTGGTGTATCTTTAGAGAAGCTGAACGCAGGCGAACGACCATGAAATATCGGGATGGCGCGCGACGCTCCGTCCCGGGGAGGGGGAGTGATGAGCACACACGATGATGACCGCCACGAGGACGAGCATGTCCACGACGATGACGTGCTCGAGGCCGAGGAGGAGTTTGACGATCTCGATGATCGGGTGCGGTTGAGTGGGGTGGCCGGCTTCGCGACGGGGTTGATCCTCGGCGCACTGATCGGCGCGGGCACGGCGCTGCTGCTGGCCCCGCAACGGGGTGACGTCACGCGTCGGCGGATCGTGAAGCGCGTGCGCAGCATGCGCGACGATGCGCGCGATCAGGTCGGGGAGTGGGCGGACGATGCGCGGCGCCAGCTCCGGCGCCAACGGAAGCGGATGCGCCGCCGGCTCGAGCACTGACGCCGGCGGCGCACGGAGCGCGCCGACTACTGCTTGTCCTTGATCTCGGCGAGCAGCGAGTCGGCGCGCTCTTTGTACACGGGATCCAGGACATCGGTGACGGGCAGGGAATCGACCGCGTGCAGCTGCGTCCGGGCATCGGCGTACTGGTGCGTGTCGATGTACACCTCGGCGAGCTCGAGGTGATGGAAGACGTAGCCGGGTTTGAGCGCGATCGCCCGCTTGAGATGCACCACCGCCGAGTCCCAGCTCGCACGGTCCATGAAATCCGCCCCGAGGAACGTCTTCGCGAAGAATTTGGTGATGCCGGAGAGCCGCTTCACCTCGGCGTGCCACGCGCCCAGGACGTGTTCGGCGCCGTCGAGCGTCGAATCGAGCTGCAGCGCGCGCGACGCTTCGTCATAAATGATCCGCGCGTACCGCACGCGGTCCTTGCCGCCCTTCGTGCGCGAAAGGCGTCCGAGGGCGAGCGCGAGCACGTAGTGGCCCTCGGCGCCCATCGAGTCCGCCCGGATGGCGCGTTCGGCATACTCGCGCGCAACTTCATACACGCTATCCCGCACGCCGTTTGAGTAACTGTTGTCCTGCAGGATCTGCTTGGCGATGTCGACGTCGGCTTTGGACACCCGCCAGAGGGCATGGTAGTTGTTCGAGTCGATGGCGAGCGCCGCGACATACAACTTGTAGGCCGAGTCGGGATGCAGCTCTTCGATGCTGTCTCCCTTGGCGAGATCGGCGGTGATGGTCTGCGCGGCCGCCGGGGCGGGCGTGGCGGCCAGGGCGACCACAGCAGTCGCGCTGAAGACGGAAATCGCCGCGACGATGCGACGCATGAACACGCTCCGCGAAGCGGGGGGCGAAGGAAGCGGGTAGGCTAATGTTGGTCGTACCTCTGATCGAACGCAAGCGCGATGGTGGAGCCCTCACGGCCGCGGAATGGACCGCGCTGATTACCGCGTATGCCGAGGGAAACGTTCCCGATTACCAGATGTCGGCGCTGGCCATGGCCGTGGTGTTCAACGGCCTCGAACCCGCCGAGCTGGCCGCGCTCACCGATGCCATGATCGGCTCCGGGGCGCGCCTCGCGTTCCCGGGATTCGACCGGCCGCGCATCGACAAGCACTCGACCGGTGGCGTGGGCGACAAGGTCTCCCTCGTGCTGGCGCCCCTCGTCGCCTCCTGCGGTGTCGCCGTGCCGATGATGTCGGGCCGCGGGCTCGGACACACCGGCGGCACGCTCGACAAGCTCGAGGCCATCCCCGGGTTCCGGACCGGTCTGACGCTCGCGGAGGCCCGGGCGCAGGTGGAGCGCATCGGCTGCGCGATGCTCGGCCAGACACCCGAGATCGCCCCGGCCGATCGCAAGCTGTACGCGCTCCGCGACACCACGGGCACCGTCGAGTCCATCCCGCTCATCGCCGCGAGCATCATGTCCAAGAAGCTCGCCGAGGGGCTCAACGGCCTCGTGCTCGACATCAAGCGCGGCAGCGGAGCCTTCCTCCCGAAGCTCGCGGACGAGCTCGCGTTGGCGGAGACGATGATCCGGCTCGGCGACGAGCGCGGCTGCCCCACGGTCGCCCTGCTCACGGCCATGGACCGTCCGCTCGGGCACGCGTGCGGGAACGCGCTCGAGACCGAAGAAGCGTTCGCCGCGCTCACCGGAGACGGACCGGCGGACTTGATGCACGTCACGTACGCGCTCGCGACGGAGATGCTCGTGCTGGCGGGCGTGACGTCCGACCGCGCGATGGCCCGCCAGACGCTCGAAGCGGCCATCACGTCGGGACGGGCGGCGGCGAAATGCCGCGAGCTGATCGAAGCACAAGGCGGCAATCCGGCGGTGCTGGATGATCCGGCGGGGCTCCCCCAGGCCGCGCGGGTCGAGGTCTTCGAGGCGCCCGACGCGGGCGTGGTGTCCGCGGTGGAGCCGCGCACCATCGGAAAGGCGATCGTCGCCATGGGCGGCGGACGCCGCACCATCGACGACGTGATCGATCCGAGCGTCGGCTTCGTGATCACGGCGAAGCCGGGAATGAGCGTTGCGCGGGGAGAGCCGCTGGCGTCCGTGTACGCCCGCGACGCCGACGGGATGGCGATCGGGCTCGGGGCGCTGCGTGAGGCGATCCGGATCGGCGCGGCGCCGGCGGAACCGCTACCGCTGGTGTCGCACCGGGTGACGCGCGACGGCGTCGAGGAGCTGGCCTAGGGCGTCAGCGGTCACGCACCGGGCGCGCCCGGTCCCCAGTCGGGGAGATGTTCGTCCGCTTCGTCGGGGTCCATCAAGACGTCGAGATCCTCGAGCTCCCGCTCGGCCTTGGCGAGGGCGTCGGGATCTTCCACGGGGTTCGTGTGCCGATCCCGGCGCGGCTTCCCCACCAACCATACGAACGCGCCGCAGAGCGCCAGGAGCGCGAGCGCGACCGCCACCGCCGTCGTCACGTGCCGCGCGTCAGCTCGTCGATCGGGTCGGTGCCGTGGCCGCGCACGAGCACGAGGATCGCGGCCTGAGGCACCACGAGATAGCGCTTGCTCTCGAACGTGATTTCGACGGCGGCCTTCCGAAAGAAGAGCGCGAAGTCTCCGACGTGGGCCTGCATCGGCAGGTAGCGCGTTTCGGCGCCCGAGATGCGCCACGGCTCGTCGTCGAGACCGGCGGGTTCGCCGATCGGCGTACCGGGGCCGGTGGCGATGATGCGTCCGCTCTGCACGGCCTGACGGTCCACCGCGGTCGGCGGCAGATAGAGGCCGACGCCCGTGCGCTCTTCGCCCTCTTCCGGTACGATGAGCACCCGGTCGCCCACGACGATCAGATCTTTCGGCGCGTCAGCCATATCTCAAAACAATACCCCGCGTGGTGTGGACGCCAGTCCCGCGTTCGCTCATTCGCTGAGGCGGCGTAGCGCTTCCAGCGGCGGGCGCCGGAGCGTTTCCCGCCCCGCCAGCATCCCCACGGCCGTGGTGAGCGCCGCGGCCGCCGCGGCAAAGAGCACGAGCCCCAGGACCGGCGGCGCGAAGCTCAGCGTGAACAGGAAGTGCATCGCGGCCCACGCTCCCAGAGTCGCGAGCCCGATGCCGACCACCGCGGCGAGCAGCCCGAGCGCCGCGTACTCCGTACGGAGCACGAGACGGACCTGCCGCGTGCTGGCGCCGAGCGTCTTGAGCAGCACCGTTTCCATCATGCGTTGGCGACGAGACGCGGCCACCGCACCGATCAGAATCAGGATGCCGCTCGCGATGCTGAAGAGTGCCATGAAGCGGATCGCGAGCGTCACCTTGTCGAGCACCGCGTCCAACGTCCGCTCCACGAGTCCGAGATCGAGTGCCGAGACGTTCGGATAGCGGCGGACGAGATCCGTCTGGAATGCCGCGCCGACATCCTCGTTCGGGGCGCGCGTGAGCACCACGAAGGTCTGCGGCGCCCCGGCGAGCGCCCGTGGCTGGAACACGGCGAAGAAGTTCGGCTCGAACCGCGCCCAGTTTACCGTCCGGAGGCTGGTCACCACCGTCGGGACGCGCACGCCCTGCACGTTCCACGTGACGCGGCTGCCCAGGGTGAGGCCCAGGTCTTCGGCGACGCCCTCCTCGAGGGAGACCTGGGCCGGGCCGGTGGTGTCGGCCGGCGCGTTGGACCACCAGTGTCCGGCCACCACCTGCTCGGAATTGACGAGGGTGTCGCGATACGTGTTGCGGTATTCGCGGGTGAACGCCCAGCGTCCGCGATGGCGCGGGCCGCGGGCGGCAAGCACCGAGTCGACCGGGACGCCGTCGATGGCGGCGATCCGCGCGGGCACGATGGGCACCACGTCGAGCAGGGGCAGGGCGTGGGTGACGAGCAGCTGCTTCACGCCCACCAGCTCATCGGTCTGTACGTCAAAGGCCACGAGGTTCGGCCGGTCGGCGCCCGTGTCCATGGAGAGCCGACGCACCAGGTTCGTTTGCACCACGTACAGCGTCGCCACGAGAAAGATGCCGAAGCCGAGGGCGAGGGTGACCGCCACGGTCTGGTTGCGCGGCCGAAAGAGATTGGCGATGCCCTGGCGCACCTCGTAGCGCGCCGAGCGGGGCACCGCGCGGCGCGTGACGCGGATGAGCGCCAAGGCGGCGAGCCAGAGCACGAGTCCCGTTCCGCCGATCGCGACCGCGAACCCGAGGGCGCTGCGCAGGTTCGGGGCCTGCCACCGCGCGAGCAGGAGGAGCCCGGCGGCGAGTGCCGCGTACACGACGACGCGCCAGCGGTCGCGTGTCTCGGCGAGATCGCGGCGAATGGCGCGCAGCGGCGGGACGTTGCGGATGCGGAGCAGAGGCAGCAGCGCGAAGATCACGGCCACGGCGACGCCCACGGCGATCCCGGTTACGATCACGCCCGGGTGGACGCGCACCGAGACGTCGAGTGGGAGCACGCCGCGGAGGACGCGCGGCAGGAGGAGCTGCACGCCCACCCCGAGGGCGGCGCCGGCCGTCGAGCCCGCGAGACCGAGCAGGGCGGCCTGGGCGACGTAGATCGCGAAGACCGTTCCCTGGCGCGCACCGAGGCAGCGCAGCACGGCCGCACTCTCGATCCGCTCCTCGACGAAGAGCCGGACCGCGCTCGCCACGCCCACGCCGCCCAGGAGCAGCGCCGCGAGGCCGACGAGCCCGAGGTACCGTCCGAGATAGTCGAGCCCGCGCGTGAGATCGCGCTCGCGCGCATCGGCGGTCGTATACCGCACCGCGCGCGAGCGGATCTCGTCGTGATGGGAGGCGATGAACTGGTCGAGGGCCGCGGGCGTCGAGAATCGGAGATACGCCGCGTAGCCCACGCGGCTCCCCCGTTCCAGCAGATGGGTGGCCGCGAGGTAGCGTGCGGGAATGAAGACGCGCGGTCCCAGCGCGGCCCGGAGGCCGACGTCGCCGGGGTAGTTCCGGACGACCCCCGCGATCGTGAACGCCGTGTCGCCCAGGTGCAGCGTGTCTCCCACGTGCGCGGCGAGCTGAATGAGTGCGCCGGGGTCCACCAGCGCCTGGGGACCGGTGCGGAACCCGCGCCAGAGGCCGGGTGGATCGGTGGTGATGGATCCGTAGAAGGGAAAACCGCCCTCGAGTGCCCGCACCTGCACGAGGCGCGTGTGCCCGCTCGGTGCCGCGAGCGCCATCGACGCGAAGTCGGTCACGTAGGCGATGTCCACGCCGCCGCGCGCGGCGGAATCGAGCAGTGCCGTGAGGGAGTCGGGCAGGGGGGCGCGGCTCGAGATCTCGAGGTCCGCGCCGAGGAGATCGCGGGCCTGCGCGCGGATCGAGTCCGCCACGTCGGCCCGGAACGCGTTGATCGCGACGAGCGCCGCGACCCCGATCGCGATGGCGCCCATGTGGAGGCCGAACCGCCGGAATCCGTGGCGCGCGTCGCGGCGCACCATCCGGAGCATGAAGCGCGTGTTCACGC
The DNA here is from genome assembly GCA_035266665.1 of Gemmatimonadales bacterium. Lineage (GTDB taxonomy): Bacteria > Gemmatimonadota > Gemmatimonadetes > Gemmatimonadales > GWC2-71-9 > DATFMZ01. Next base: position 17,870 of record DATFMZ010000240.1, read on the forward strand.
GTCCGGGCGGCGGTCGGAGACGATCGTGCCCGCGTGCAGCGCCACGACCCGCTGCGCGCGCGCGGCGAGCTCGGGGTCGTGCGTCACGAGCACCATCGTGGTCTGTTCTTCGCGGTTGAGCTCCACCAGGCGGTCGATCACGCCCGCGCCGGTCTCGGCGTCGAGGCTGCCGGTCGGCTCGTCGGCGAAGAGGATCTTCGGCTTGTTGGCGAAGGCGCGTGCGAGGCCCACGCGCTGCTGTTCACCGCCCGAAAGCTGCGACGGATAATGATCGAGCCGATCGGCGAGCCCCACGCGCTCGAGGAGGCCGCGGGCCCGCTCGACGTCGCCGGGGCGGCGGCCGCCGGGGCGGAGCTCGAGCGGCACGAGTACGTTCTCCAGCGCCGTGAGCGTGGGGAGCAGCTGGAAGGTCTGGAAGACGAATCCCACGTTGGCCGCGCGGAACGCCGCGCGTTCGTCCTCGGACAGGGCGCCGAGCTCCCGGCCGTCGAGCCGCACCGTGCCGCGCGTCGGCCGGTCGAGGCCCGCGAGCAGGCCCAGGAGCGTGGTCTTCCCGCTGCCCGACGGGCCCATGACGGCAACGAAGCCCCGGGGCTCAACCGTTAGATTGAGGTCGTGGAGGACGGTGAGCGGCCGGCCACCGCTCAAGAAGGTCTGTTCGAGGTGTTCGGCGACGATCATCATGCGGGGAAAGATACCTGTGAAGATGACGGCAGGGTGGCAGAGTGGCAGGGTGGCAGGAGTGGTAGGGGCCACCGTGCTCCTGCTTGCGTGCGGTGCACCGAAGTCCGTGCCGAAGGCGTCCGCGGATTCCGCGCGCATCACAGCCACAGCCGCCGTGGATTCGACCCCGGTCGTGCTGTTCGTGGGCACCAGTCTCACCGCGGGGTTGGGCCTGCCCGCCGACGAGGCGTATCCCGCGCTCATTCAGCAGAAGATCGATTCCGCCGGCCTGAACTTCCGTGCCGTCAACGCGGGCGTGAGTGGTGAGACGTCGGCGGGCGCGCTGCGGCGGATCGACTGGCTGCTGCGGCAGCCGGTTCGCGTGCTCGTGCTCGAGGAGGGGGCGAACGACGGCCTGCGCGGTCTCGATCCCGACTCGATGGCCGCCAACCTCCAGGAGATCATCGATCGTACCCGCGCGGCACACCCCGGCGTGCGCCTCGTAATCGCCGGGATGATGGCGCCGCCCAACATGGGCGCGCGGTACACGACGCGCTTCGAGCGGGTCTTCCCGGAGATTGCGCGGAGGAATCACGCCGCGCTGATCCCCTTCTTGCTGGCGGGGGTCGCGGCGGTCCCGCGTCTGAATCAGTCGGACGGCATGCACCCAACGGCCGAGGGAGACCGGATCGTGGCGGACAACGTCTGGAAGGTCCTGCGGCCCGTGCTCGAAGAGGTCGCGCGGAAGCGCTAGGTGCCGGTGCGCGCCTGCTCCCAGGCGAGCATCGCGCGCTTTCGCCCCGCGCCCCAGCGATAGCCGCCCACCGCTCCGGTTGCCCGAATGACGCGGTGACAGGGAATCACGTAGGCGATCGGGTTGCGTCCCACGGCCGTGCCGATCGCCCGCGCGCCGCGCGGCGTGCCTGTGATGCGGGCGAGGTCGCCATACGTCACGGTGGTCCCTTCGGGGATGTGGAGCAGGGCCTCCCAGACCTTGAGCTGGAAGTTCGTGCCGCGGAGGAAGAGCGTGAGCGGCCGGTCCTCCCCGGCGGGGTGGAAGATCCGCGCCGCGTACGGTGCGGTCGCCTGGGGGGCTTCCCGGAGATCGGCACCACGCCAGGTCTCGCGAAGCCGTGCCACCGCGTCGCGGCGCGTGCCCGCCTCGACGAACTCGAGGGCGCAGATGCCGCGCGCTGTCACCGCGATGAGGCAATCGCCGAACGGCGTCTGGTGGACACCGTATTGGATGATGAGCCCCACGCCGGCGGTCTTGAATTCACCGGGCGTTACCGCATCGACGGCCACGAGCAGGTCGTGCAGGCGGCCGGGACCGGAGAGCCCCGCGTCGTACGTCGCCTCGAGCACGCTCCGGCCGGCCCCCAGGGCGGACTTGGCCCGGCCCGCCGTGAGGTGTTGCAGGAAGCGCTTGGGGCTCACTCCAGCCCAGCGCCGGAAGAGACGCTGGAAGTGGAATTCGCTGAGGCCCGCGGCGCGCGCCACCTCGGCGAGCCCGGGCTGGGTCTCGGCGTGGCGGTCCAGGTAGGTGATCGCTCGGGCGATGCGGTCGTAGTCGCGATTCGGCATTCGATCCTCGGTCGGCGTGCACTCCCAAGGTGCGGAGTGCGGGCCTCACCCTCAACCCGATTCTTGCTCGGGGATGCCGGTGAGCCGCGCGCTCGCCGCCCACAGCCGTTCCTGGGTGGCACGATCGTACGACGCTTTCGAGGAGGGGACGGCCCGGGAGCGCCGGAAGTATCGTCCGGTGATCTCCGCGACGTCCGGCGAGACGGCGAGGTAGATCGAGGTCCGCGCGAGCCGTGGGGGTGCCGACGTCCGCTCCGGCTGTACCAGGCCGAGGACGAGCCGGGCCACGCGGCTGTAGCTGCGGAGGAGGCGGGTGCCCGCGACGCCGGGGTGGAGCGCATTGGCGGTGACGCCGGTGCCATCGAGCCGGCGGGCGAGGGCGTACGTGAAGAGGATGTTTGCGAGCTTGGTGCGTTGGTAGGTACGCTGGGCAGAGTAGCGATGTGTGCCGTTCAGGTCGTCCGGATCGAGCGTGGCCCAGCGATGCGCCTCCGACGAGACGACGACGACGCGGGCCGGCGCGCTCGCCGCGAGGAGATCGCGCCAGAGGTACGTGAGCAGGAACGGCCCGAGGTGGTTGACCGCGAGCTGCCGCTCGATTCCGTCGGTCGTGAGCTCGCGGCCGCGCGTGACGACGGCCGCGTTGTGAATCAGGACGTCGAGCCGGTCGTGGGATGCGAGATACCGGGCGGCGGCGGCCCGAATGCTCCGCTGGGAGGCGAGATCGATCCCGAGGGCTTCCACGCGCGGGTTGGCGGTCGCGGCGCGGATCGCGCGCGCGGCATCCTCCGCGGCAACGATATCGCGGCAGGCGAGGACGACGCGCCAGCCCCGCGCCGCGAGACCTACGGCGGTTTCGCGGCCGATTCCGCGATTCGCGCCCGTCACGACGCACACCTTGCCGTTAGCCATACCTTGGGAACCTATTTAGGGTCAACGCATCCGCGGTATGTGAGGACGTGCCGCTTTCAGAGGTCGAGCCATCATGTCGAATCCAAGCAGCTCGCTGCAACACGAGATCCACCAGTCCGTACCGTTCGCCTCGAAGAGCGAGGAGGCGATCCTCGCGCTCTGGCGCACCGCGGACCGCCTGCGGGCGAACATCAACGCGGTGCTCGATCCGTTCGGCATCACCGGCCAGCAGTACAACGTGCTGCGCATCCTGCGCGGGGCGGAGCCCGAGGGGCTGCCGACGCTCGCCATCGCCGAGCGCATGATCGAGCAATCGCCCGGCATCACCCGGATGGTGGACCGGCTGGAGCGTAAGGGGTGGGTCTGCCGCGAGCGGCGGAGCGAGGACCGGCGCTGCGTCATCTGCCGCGTCACCCCCGAAGGACTCCAGCTGATGCAGCGTCTCGACGAGCACGTTCGCGGTGCCGACGATGCGCTCACGTTCCTCGGCGCCGCCACCCTCGACGAGCTGATCGCGACACTCGAGCGCATTCGCGAGCGCCTCGCCTAACCGCCCGTCCCGTCTCGGGCCGGCGCGCGCGACGCCGCCCGGGGGTCCGGGAGGGGCGTCAGGCGGTCCTCGATCTCCGCGCGTCGGGCCTCGAGCCACGGCGGCAGCACCAGCCGCGTCCCCAGCGACTCGGGCGGGAGATCCCGGGTGAAGCCCGGGGCATCGTCGGCCAGCTCGCACAACACGCCGCTCGGCTCTCGAAAGTAAATCGAATGGAAGTAGTACCGATCGATGATCGGGGTCGACGGCACCCCCGCGTCCGCCAGGCGCGCGTGCCACGCGGGGTGCTCGGCGGCCGTCGTTGCCCAGGCGACATGATGGACGGTCCCCGCACTCGGCCGACCCCGTTCAGCCGGCGGCGGGTCATAGGTGATCCACCCCCTCCGCGAGCCCGCGAGCGTCCACGTCCGATCTCCCGTACGTGACGCGCCGAGCACGCCCTCGAGCAGCCGCGCGGTGTGGTCGCGGCGGCCGCCGTAGGCTCTGACCCCGGCAAATCCGAGCAACGCCACGTCCTCCGGGATCTCCGGATGGCGAGCGGCGAGCGGCGTGTCGGGCGTCGCCTCGACCATCAGCGCGAGCCCCAATCCCTCGGGATCCGCGAATCGCAGCTCTCCCTCCGCGCGCACGGTCTCGTGCCCTTCGTCCGCGAGTCGTTTCGCCCAGAACGCGAGCGCGTCCTCGCTCGCCACACGCCAGACGATCCGGTGGACCATCCCGGCGCCGGCGCGGCCGGG
>DATFMZ010000241.1:0-15866 GCA_035266665.1 Gemmatimonadales bacterium
GGCTGACGTTCAACCCCAGGACCACGGCCACGCCGTTCGTCGTGGGTGACACGATCCTCTTCGGTTGGACGGATCCCGCCCGCCGGGGGAACGACCGCTGCCTCGCCACCATGCCGCTCGACAGCGGCATCATCACGGAGCTCCGGTGTCCCGGCGGGAGCCGCCCCGACACCATCCGGGATGCGTGGTCGTGGGCGGTCCCGTCCCCCGGTGGCGGCCGCGTCGCGTTCGTCCGCGAGCAGTTCATACCGGTCCGTTCGACACTCCCGATCACGCGGCAGGTGGTGGTCGGTCCTCGGGAGACACCCGATGCCTACACGGTGGTCGTGGGTGGCTCGATCACCGCTCCGTCGGGCGCGCTGGGGAACCAGTTCACACACCTGTCGTGGGCCGATGACTCGACCGTCCGGTTCGTGGGCGGGCTCGAGGCGCCCGTGGGGAGCGGGCGGTTCACGCCGTTCGGCGTCTTCGCCGCTCCGGTGAACGGGGGGCCGCCCCGGTTCCTCGCCGGCACGGACGACGCCTTCGCGTATGTGCCACGCCCCAATGGGGATCTCTGGGTCGTGCGCACCGGGGACTCGAGCGCCGTGATCCGCGTCGGGCCGGCAGGCGACACCTCGCTCGTGATCCGCTTCGCCGCACCGGTGGTCGACATCAGCACGGTGGAGGGCCACGTCGTCGCCGCGGCACCCACGTTGGGGATCGTCCAGGTGACGGATTCTGGCGGGTTCTCGACGCTCTGGGCCATCGGCGGGGTGACGGCGGTCGCGGGGTTCCCGACGCAACCGCGGGTCGTCGCGCTGATCGAGAACATGCTCTGGCTCGTCGAGGCGCGACCGTGACGGTGCGGGCCCGGCGTCTCGGCCTCGCGCTGTGTCTCTTCGTGGCGGCGCCGGCCATGCTGCGCGCGCAAACGACGGCAGGCGTGCACGGCCGCGTTACCGCCGCGGCCGGTGGCGCACCGCTCAGCGCGGCGCGCGTCGATCTCGCACCCGGCGATCGTCACGCCGAGACGGGGACGGACGGCACGTACGCCTTTCACGGCCTGGCTCCCGGCGTGTACCGGCTGACGGTACGGGCGGTCGGGTACACCCCGCTGATCGCGGACAGCGTGACGCTCGTCGCGGGCCGTACCGCACGGATCGACTTCGCGTTGCAGACGACCACCGTCCGCATGCCCGGCATCGTCGTCCGCGGCGCCGCGGATCAGCGACTCAATCCGCGCATCGTTGCCACGACCCAGCGGATCACCCGCGACGAGCTGCGCGAGCTGCCGCTCACGACGCTCCAGGAAGCCGTCGCGCTCACCGCGGGGGTCGTGGGCGCGTCATACCGTGGCGGCCGGCCGGGCGAAGACGCGATGATCGTGGATGGAATGGCCGTCAAGAATCAATTCGACGCCTCCACGGGATCTCTCGGGATCGCCATTCCCGTGGCGGCACTCGAGCACGCCGACGTGATCACGAACGGCTTCTCCGCGCAGTACGGACAGGCGCTGTCGGGCATGATCACCGTCCGAACGCGGGACGGCGGCGACCGGCTCGCGGGCGGCGTCACGTATGAAACAGACCGGCCGATGGGGGTGGGCGCGGATTTCGGCCTCGACCGCGTGGTCGCCACCGTCGGCGGACCGCTGCTCGGCCGAGTACGCTTTCTCACGATCGTTGACGCGCAGGCACGACGGGACGACACCCCGCTCAATGCGCCGCCCCCCACCGACTCGCTCGATCCGCGAAGCACGACCCCCTCGCTGCTCCCACACGCGGCGGGTGAACGGTACGATGTCTTCGCCAAACTCACCGCGCCGGTCGGGGCGCTGGATACGGTGCGGATCACGGGCGTCGCGTCGTTCCATCAGCAGCTCCTCTTCGATCCCGTGCTGAAGTACGCATTGGACCGGGCCGCCGCGCAGGCGATCGGCGGACATCTCGCGTTGGCGCAGTTCCGTCACCGGTCTCGCGCCGACTCGAACTGGGCCACCCTCCTCGACATACGGCTCGGCTACTACGACAAGGAAGCGATCCGGGCGCCGCTCCTGACGCAACCGACGACCCGCTTCGGCGCGTTCACCTTCAGTGGGTTCGACTTCGTCGGCAAAGACGTCGCCCGCGCGATGGACTCGGCAGCCGCCGTGGACTCGATTCCCGGATTCATCGCGCCCGAACCGTCGAGCGACACGCCATGGGGCGTGCCCGCGTTCTTCATGACCGGTTCACCGCGGGGTGAGCTGCGGTGGAATCGGTTCCGGGAGGCGCGCGCCCGCGTGGACCTGACCGTGGGGCGCGGACCGACCACCGTGATCCGGACGGGAGGGGAGTACGTGCGCCAGCACGCCCAGACCTTCACGCGACTCCTGGCATACGCGCCCGAAGCCGACAGCGGCGTGGCCCCGGTCCTCGCGGATTTTTCGCCGTTCGCCGCCGCGGCGTACGCGGAGCTCACCCAGCGCGTGAGCGACCTGACGTTCGTCCTCGGGATCCGCGTGGACGCGTTCAGCGCCCGCGCGGACACGGGAACGGCCGCACTCGGAGGAACCAAGGTGAGTGTGGGGCCGCGGTTCGGGGTTTCGACGTCGCTCGACAACGCCGTGGTGACGGCGAGCTACGGCCGCTACGCACAGGCGCCCGACTTCCAGTATCTGGTGGACGCGGCGTTCGACGACACGCTCCGCACGGGCCGGGCGCGCCGCGGGAATCCCGATCTCGGCTTCGAGACCAGCACGCAGTACGAGCTCCACTTCCGGTACCGGACGTCGCCCAGCACCCTCCTATCCGCCGGCGCGTACGTGAAGCACATCGACGGCCTCGTCGCGTCTGTGCCCGTGGGGTTCAACCCCGACAGCGCCATCTTCGCGAACGCCGACTACGGCGACGTGCGCGGGATCGAGCTCACGCTCGAGCGCGAATTCAACGGATTCATCGGCACGCGCGTCACGTACACACTGCAATCGGCGACGGCAACCGCAACGAGCCCCCTCGACTTCTTTCGGCATCTGAGCATCGACTCGCTGGGCGACACCGTCTTCCCCGGCAACGTCACCATTCCGCTCGACTACGATCGGCGGCATGCGATCATCGGGATCGTCCGCGCGCACACGCCCGACGAGGCGGGACCGTGGCTCGGCGGACTCCAGGCGGCGTTGGTGGGACGGTGGGGCTCGGGCCTCCCGTTCTCACGGACCGACTTCACGGGGGACACACTCAAGGGATTCCCGAACGCCGAGCGCCTGCCACCCGAGTGGACGATCGACGGTCGGATCGCGAAGGTGGTGCGCGTCTTCGGCCGGAGCTGGTCGTTCTACCTCGACGTGCGGAACCTCACGAATCATCGGAACGTGGTGGCGGTGCGCCACGACACCGGGAGCCCGTATGCGGGTGACCCGCAGATCGAGCACCTCGCGCAACTGGCATATCAGGCGCATCCGGAGCCCATTCCCGCCGAATCCCCTCGTTACCGGCGCTACGCCGATCTGAACGACGACGGACTGATTTCAGGATCGACCGAGCTGATGCCACTCTACGAGCGGGCGGCGCGCGATTTCCTCCAGCCGCTCTTCGCCTATGGTCCGCCGCGGCTGTTTCGGTTCGGGGTGGAGGTGGGATTGTAGGAGATTGGCACAGCAAGCATCCGCGCAAAACGAAACGGGCGACTCGCGGGGAGCCGCCCGACAAATGCGCCGCCTAGGAATCGAACCTAGAACCTACTGATTAAGAGTCAGTTGCTCTGCCAATTGAGCTAGCGGCGCGGGAGGGAGGAAAATCGCCAGGGGAGCGCCGCCGCGCAACCCGGCCTCGACGCGCCCAACGTACGCGGCCGAGACGCGTGGCTCCCGGCGCGTCGCTCGCGCCGCACCATGGCGGGGCCTATCTTCGGCCGTCATGGCCACGCACACCGCAACGCGGCGCCCGTGACCGCCCTCGGCATCGCCCTGGGCTTCCTGGTCGGCCTCTCCGGCGGCGGGGGCTCGATCCTCACCGTGCCGATTCTCGCGTACGTCGTCGGGTTCGACCCGAAACCGGCGATCGCGATGAGTCTCGTCGTGGTGGGGGGAACGAGCACGATCGGCGCCGTCGGCCACGCGCGCGCCCGCCACGTACGCCTCCCCGTGGCGCTGCTCTTCGGCCTCGTGTCCATGGGCGGGAGCTATGCGAGCGCCCGCCTCGCCGCGTACGTGCCGGGTGTCGTGCAAATGACGATCTTCGCGATCGTGATGCTCGTGGCCGCGGGATTCATGTTCGCCGGTCGCCGCGACCCCGGGTACGCGGAAGCGCCCGTCCACTACGATGCGAAAGAGCTCGTGCTGATCGCCGTCGTCGGCCTCGGCGTGGGAGCGCTCACCGGCCTCGTGGGGGTGGGCGGCGGATTCCTCTTCGTTCCCGCGCTCGTCCTGCTCGGGCATCTGCCCATGAAGGACGCGATCGGCACGTCACTCGTCGTCATCGCCATGAACTGCGTGGCCGGGTTCAGTGGCTATCTCGGGCAGGTCACGATTCCCTGGGGATTCTTGATCGCGTTCACGGCGGTAGCCGGAGTTGGCAGCCTCGTCGGAGCGGCCGTGACCACCCGGGTTTCCCATCAGGCCCTGCGCCGTACGTTCTCCCTCTTCCTCATTTTGATGGGACTCGCCATACTGTATAAGAATCGTCGGGTATTTCTGGGATATTGAGCCGCCGCACCGCACGGCCGTCCGGAGTGTCGTTGTGTTACCGCAAGATGATGATCTAAAACGACTTGCGCGCTCGCTCCACTACGGCGCGTATCCCCTCGATGGTGTGATCACCGCCGGGCAGCTCCGTGCGGAAGACCTCCCCCAGATCGCCGAGGCCGGCTGCCGGGTCGTCATGGACATCCGCGCGCCGGATGAGCCACGCGACTACGACGAACCGCGCGCCGTGCAAGCCGCGGGATTGGAGTACCGCAACGTGCCCGTCGCGTACGACGGGATCCCGGATGAGACGTTCGATCTGGTGCGAACCACGCTCCGCAACGACCGCCCGCTCGTGCTGCACTGCAACTCCGCCAATCGCGTAGGGGCCATGCTCCTGCCGTATCTGGTCCTGGACGAGCACCACGACCCCGACGACGCGTTCGATCTCGCCTGCGCCGTCGGCATGCGGAATGCCGCACTCGCCGAATTCGCGATGGAGTACATCGAGCGGCATCGGTAGGGGTTTCCAAAACCCACGCACAGGCGTATCGGGCACGCGGATCGAGCCCGGTCCGTCTGCGTGCCGAACGACCGCCCGACGCCGCGAGTCAGGCCTCGCAACAGCCTTCACCACCCCACGCCTCGCGCGCCTCGCGCACGAGGAACCAGACGATGCCGAGCGAGGCGACCGGATCGATCCACCAGGCGCCCACCAGACGCTGGGCGAGCAATGCGGCGACCACCACGAGTGCCATCCAACCACAGGTGATGCTCTCCACGGCGTCGGCGCGCAGCGCGCGGCTTCCGAGGGCATCCGCAAGTTGAAGTTTGCGACGCGCCAGCCAGGACATGATGGGGATGGCCAGGATGGCAAGCACCAGGCCGGGCCAGGAGAATTCGGCGCCCGTGCCGACCCACAACTTGGCCACCGCGGCGATCACTACATAGAGGGCCAGCAAACCCAACAACACGCCGCCGATGCGCGATGCGAGGCGTTCCGTGCGCTCCGCGAAGCGGCGGCCATGCCGCAGCTCGACGGTCAGACGCCAGACCAGGACGCCAGCCGAGGCCAGCTCGATGACGCTGTCGGCGCCAAATGCGGCGAGCGCGAGGCTGCCGGCTGCGACGCCGGCGCCGATCCCGACCGCCGCCTCCATCGTCATCCAGCCCAGTGTGACGTACTCGAGCCGAAAGGCCGCGCGAATCGACTTGTCGCGCGCCGCATCCGGCGTGCTGGCACCAACCGTCACAGACGCTCCTCCGTGTGGCCGTCCCTCGTGCCGACCGGATCTCCGGATCAACATATCGTAGCACCGTGCCCTTCAGGGCACACGCCCGCAGGGCACGCCGAGCCCGGGCTTCAGCCCGGGAATCCAACCCGCGCGATCCTCCGGCATCCGAACGGATAACGTCACGCCAAGATTAAAGCCCGACGGTGCGCCCCGGCCCTCGACGGGTACGTTACCGGAACGCCGTTCCGTCTCGGATCCCGGGGACAACATGATGCGCACTGGAAGGGTCGCGCTGGCCACCGCGCTCGCCGCCACGGCGGCGTGCTCGAGCACGTCACCGCTGAGTCTCGACGCGGTGCGCGCCTGTGGCGCGCAGGCGGTGCGCGCACCGCATCTCATCGGCACGTACGGATCGTTCGACCCCGCGGTGAGTGGTGGGTGCGTGGTGTTCGATTCCAACGACGCCACGGACACGGCCGAGTACCTGGTCGTGGCGCAGTCGCTCGGCGGCACGCCGGGCGCCTCTGCCGGGTTCGGTCTCGCCGCCGCGACGCCGGGTGCCCTCGCCACCCCGCCTGCCGCGGCCGCGCCACCGCGTGGGTCCGTGGCCCTGCAGTTCGACGGGTTTCTCCGGCGGCTTGCCGCATCGCTTCCTCCGACCGGGGCGGGCTCACGCCGTGCCACGCGGCTGCTCTCCGGGCCCCCCACGACCTTCGCGGCACCACCGGCAGTGGGCGATCTCCGCAGCTTCAAGGTGTGCGGTGACGTGAACTGCGGCGGGCTCGAGACCGTGACCGCGCGCGTGCGCGCGGTGGGCCAGCACGTCGCGATCTACGTCGATACGGCCGCTCCCGCACCCGGCCTCGGCGCCGCCGACGTGGACTCGCTCCTGACCGAGCTCGACCAGCGGCTGTATCCGCTCGACGTCCGGACGTTCGGCACCCCGTCGGACATCGACGGCAACGGGGTCGTGATCGCGCTCGTCACCGGCGCGGTGAATGCGTTGGTCCCGAGGGCCCAGTGCACGTCGTCCAACTACGTGGTCGGATTCTTCTTCCCACCCGACATCAATCCGAACACGGCGCGGAGCCACAACGACGCCGAGATCATGTACCTGCTCGCGCCCGATCCCGCCGGGACGCTCAGCTGTCCGCACAGTGTCGCGGAGGTGCTCGCACTGGTGGGGGGGACGTTCGTGCACGAGCTGCAGCACATGATCAACTACAACCAGCACGTCCTGGTGCGTGGCGGGCCACCGGAAGACGCCTGGCTCGATGAGGCGCTCTCACGTATGGCCGAGGAGCTCGCGGGACGAAGCTATCTGCCGGGAGATACGTCCGCCTTCTCCAGCTACGTCCTCGACGATCTCTACAACGCCGAGCAGTATTTCTTCGATCCCGGCGGCCACGCGCTCATCACGACCACCGATCAGGATCTCGGCGACGTCGGCGCGGGGTGGCTCTATCTCCGCTATCTCACCGATCAATTCGGGACGGGCGTGCTCGCGCGGCTCACGCAGACGTCGGACGCGGGCACCGTGAACGTCGCGTCCGCCACGGGGCGGCCCTTCGCGGAGACCGCGGCCGCGTGGGCGCTCGCCAACTGGTATTCCGATCTCCCGGACGGCGTCCGCCAGCCCGAGCTCCACTACACGTCGTGGTCGTTCCGGGAGGCGTACGGGTCGTTGCACGGGACCGATCCCACGAACTTTCCGCAGGCCTTCCCGCTCACGCCCCAGGTCGTGACGTCGGACACCCTCTCCGCCAACGGCACGCTGCACGCCGGGTCCGGATCCTACTTTCGCTTCCTCCGTCCACCGGGCGCGGAGGCGCTGACGGTGCGATTCAGCGCCGGCGAGAGCGCGATCGTCCCGCGGCTCACGGTGCTCAGGATTCGCTGATCCAGCGTGCCTTCGGCGTGATGCTCGGCCTGAAGGCCGGGAGACATCCAATCCAAACGGCGACCAAATCTGTCCTCCAAAGAGGACGAATTCGGCATCCCCGAACTATGGGGGATTCGCGTAGCTCTTTGTACAACAACGAGTTATTGGCGCGGCACGCCGAGTGCTATTACTCCCTGCCGGCGCGCGAATGCGCCGAACTCGCACAGGGAGGAAGGATGAAAGGACTCGCGACTGTACTCGGCATCGTGATGCTCGGCGTCGCCGCCGGGCCGGCGGCGGGACAGGCCATTCGTGTCGAGGTCGGTGTCCACGCCGCGCCGATCAGCGCCCGCGTGGTATTTGGTCCTCCGATCTTCACGTGGTACGGCTACCCCGCGCGCGGGGCGTGGCGCACCAATCCGTACCTCGCGCGGCTGTATCGGGAACACATGATCTGGCTCGCGCGCGAGCGGGAACGCTTCGCGCACATGCGACGCAACGACTGGCGCTACCGGCAGTTCGTGCAACGGTACGACCGGGACCGCATCGCCCGAGAGCGGATGCTGACGCGTGAGTACCAGCGTTGGTACCGCGACCGTGATCGCGACTGGGACCGGGACCGTGGATGGAATCGCGGGCGTGGTCGTGACGATGGATGGACGCGGGGCCGCGGCCGCGGTCGCGATGATCATGCGGGACGCGGAGGTCGCCACTAATCCTCGACGGTCAGACACCGGAAGTCCGAGCGCCCAGCCAATCGGCTGGGCGCTCGTGTGTCGTCCCCCCAAATTCGAACGCCGGCGCGTGTGCGCCGGCGATGCCCCCAAGGGGAATCGAACCCCTGTTCCCACCTTGAAAGAGTGGTGTCCTAGCCGTTAGACGATGGGGGCGGGTTGCATAGCGGTAACGGGATTCGAACCCGTGTTTCAGCCTTGAGAGGGCCGCGTCCTAGTCCCCTAGACGATACCGCCACGGCCCGACCCCAGTCGGCGGTGGAATATCGCAAGCCCCCTAGACGCACGCAACCCGCGCGGTCATACCGGCTCGACCCGCGCAAAGAACGCATCCGCCTCCACCGCATCCACCGGTCCCGAGAAGAGAAATCCCTGCGCCTGTTCGCAGCCGAGGGCGATCAGGACGTCACGCTGTGCCCCGGTCTCGACCCCCTCCGCCACGACCAGCATCCCGAGATTCCGGGCGAGCGTCACGATCGTCCGCACGATCTCCGTGTTCTCCCCACTGCGGCCGAGTCCCGCCACGAACGACCGGTCGATCTTGAGCGCGTCCAGGCTGAACCGGTGCAGATAGCTCAGCGACGAGTACCCGGTACCGAAGTCGTCCACCTGCACGTGCACCCCCGAACGCCGAAGCTGGTCGAGCACGCGCACGTTCGCCTCGGCATGGTCCATCAGGATGCTCTCGGTGATCTCGAGCCGGAGTGCCGTGGGCGGAAGGCCGGTCACCGCGAGCGCATCCGCCACCGACTCGACGAGCGTCGCCTCCGCGAACTGCCGCGCCGAGAGATTGATGCTCATGGTGAGCGGCGCGGCGTCCGGCCCCCGCGCACGCCGCCACGCCTCCGCCTGACGACACGCCTCCCACAACACCCACTGGCCGATGGGAATGATCAGTCCCGTCTCCTCGGCGAGCCGGATGAACTCCACGGGGGCCACGATGCCGCGCGTCGGATGCGCCCAGCGGAGCAGCGCCTCGAACCCCGTGAGCTCCCCGGTCAGGAGCGAGATGATCGGCTGATAGTACAATCGAAACTCCTCGCGCTCGAGCGCGCGCCGGAGATCGGTCTCGAGGTTGAGGAGACTCACCGCATGCGTATGCATCCGGGAGGTGAAGACCTCATGGCAGGCGCGGCCGCGTGCCTTGGCCCGGTACATCGCGGTGTCGGCGTCGCGCAGGATCTCCTCCGGCCGCTGGTAGGCCCGGTCGCTGAGTGCGATCCCGATGCTCGCGCTGGTGAAGACGTCGCGCTGTTCCACCGTGAACGCCGTCGCGAGATCGCTCTGAATCCGTTCGGCTACGCCGATCGCGTCCTCGACGCCCACGATGTCGTCGAGCAGAATGGTGAACTCGTCACCGCCGAGGCGCGCCACCGTGTCCCCCGGCCGGAGACAGGCCGCGAGCCGCCGTGCCGCCGCCACGAGCAGCTGGTCACCGATCATGTGCCCCAGGCTGTCGTTCACGACCTTGAAGCGGTCGATGTCCAGGAAGAGCACCGCGAACCGGTAGTCGCTGTGGCGTCGGAGCCGGCCGATCGAGCGGTCGAGCAGGTTGGTGAAGAGCGCGCGGTTCGGCAGTCCGGTGAGCGCGTCGTGGAACGCGTCGTGAATCAGCCGCTCCTCGGCGTCTTTCTGCTCGCTGATATCGGTCTGCGATCCGGCGATTCGGGTGGGCGTGCCGTCCGCCGCCCGCTCCGCGACGCCGCGCACGACCATCCAGCGATACACGCCGTCCTTGTGCAACATGCGGCATTCGGTCTGGAAGTGGGGAACGGCGCCATCGAGGTGGGTATCGAGATCTTTGCGGAGGCGTCCGACGTCGTCGGGGTGGACGCGGTGAAACCATTCCTCAGGCTGGTCGCCGATCTCGTGATCCCGGTAGCCGAGCATCGCCTTCCAGCGCGCCGAGAAGTAGACGGCGGCGTTCACGAGGTCCCAGTCCCAGAGCCCGTCGTTGGCGCCCCGCGCCGCGAGGGCGTAGCGCTCTTCGCTTGCCCGGAGCGCCTGCTCGGTGCGCTTGCGGTCGGACACGTCGCGTACGATCCCGCGGAAGCCGACCACGGCCCCCTGGCCGTCGCGCACCGGCGTCACCGAGGCCTCCACGATGCGCCGGGTGCCGTCCGAGCGGATCACCTCCCAGTCGAAGATGCGGGCCGGCGCGCCGCTCCGGTACACGTCGTTGAACGTCCCGTAGACGCGCCGGGCCTCGGCCTCCGCCATGTAGCGCCGGTTGTTCATCCCGCGGAGCTCCTCCGCGCCGTAGCCGAGCAGCCGCTGGAGCGCGTCGTTGAACGCCACGAGGTTGCCGCTCGTGTCCACCTCGTAGTACCCGTCCTCGATCGTGTCGAGAATGGTGTGATAGCGCTCCTCGCTCTGGCGCCGCGCCCGCTCCGCACGGCGGCGATCGGTGACGTCACGATAGATCCCGTACACGGCCACCTGTCCCCCCTCGACCCGGATCGGCATGCCGAGCACGGACACGTCGAAGAGCGTCCCGTCCCGGCGGCGCCGCACCGTCTCGAAGGCGACACGGTCCCCGTCCGCCACCCGACGCGTCACGCCGTGCGCTTCCTCGATCAGATGCGGCGGGGCGATCAGTTCGTCGAGCGGCCGGCCGCGCACCTCGTCCCCGGTGTAGCCGAACATGTGCTCGAATTCGACGTTGGTCCGTGTCACGCGGGAGTCGTTGTCGACGACGACGATCGCTTCGGGCGCGTTCTCGAAGAGGTGGGCGAAATACGCGCGCTCCGTCTCCAGCTGCCGTGCGGTGCGGCGTTCGCGCTCGATCGCGACTTCGATGAAGATGACGGCGAGGAGCGCGAGGACGCTGACGCCGAGGTCGGCGACGCCGGCGAAGACGGAGCCCGTGGGCGACGGCCACGCGCGCACGGCACCGACCGCCGTCCCGGCGGCATACGCGAACATCACGGCGAGGAGTCCGAAGAGGAATGCGAAACGCCAGTCACGCAGCCGGCGCCACAACACGCCCGACCACGCGCACGCCATGAGGCGAAGCGCCAGGGACAGCACGGTGAGAATGGCCATGGAACGCGCCGAATAAGGGTAACGCCGCAATCCCTGTCAAGCCGGTGATGCCGCTCACGGCTGTCCGTGGGTACTCTTGGTGATCATGGCGCGCATGGCACGGAGCGTGTTCGGGCTCTTCCTGCCCGAGGGCCTGTTGGTCGCCGCGGCGATCGGTGGGGCGTGGTGGATCGCCGAGAATCCGGTGTACGGAGGATTCGCGCGGGCACTCCCGTTCGCCGTCTTTGCGGCGGGGTGCCTCCTGGCCTGGCGGTTCCGCCGCGGCCGGCTCTTCCTCGCGCTGATCGTGCTCCTCCTCGCCGACCGCGCACTGGGGCACGCCGTGGCGGGAGGGCCCGTGGCCACCGCGGTGGCGCTCCTCGTGCCGGTGAATCTCGCGGCACTCGCCGTCCTCGCCGAGCGCGGCACGCTCACGGCGGTGGGTTTCGGGCGGTTCGTCGTCCTTGGCCTCGAGGTCGCCGTCGTCGCGGGGCTCGCGCAGCCCGCCGAGGCGGCACACGCGCATGCGTTGGCGCAACCCTTCCTCGCGCCGTCGCTCTCCGCCTGGACCGCGATCCCGCAGAGCGCGCTGCTCACGTACGTGGTGTCCTTCGGCGTGATCGCGGCGCGGGCGGCCGTGCGCCCGAACGCCACCGGACGCGGGTTTCTCTGGGCACTCGTCGCCACGTTCCTAGGGCTCCACATGGCCGAGAGCAGACTCGCCGTGGACGTCTTCTTCGGGACGGCGAGCCTGATCCTCGTGGTCTCGGTGGTCGAGGCGTCGTACTTCATGGCGTACCGCGACGAGCTCACCGGCCTGCCCGGGCGCCGCGCTTTGATGGAAGCGCTCGAACGCCTCGGCACGAGCTTCACGATCGCCATGGTGGACGTGGACCACTTCAAGCAGTTCAACGACACGTACGGACACGACGCGGGCGATCAGGTGCTGCGCATGGTCGCGCGCCATCTCGACGAGGTGGGCGCCGGCGGACAGGCGTTCCGCTACGGCGGCGAGGAGTTCACCCTGCTCTTCCCGAACCGTGGGCTCGACGAGGTCCGACCGCATCTCGAGGCGGTCCGGAAGTCGGTGGAGAGCGACACCTTCGTCCTGCGGGCCGCCGACAGGCCCGCCAAGAAGCCCGACCAACCCCCGCGCCGGAAGGGCAAGAAGAAGAAAGGGATTTCGGTCACCGTAAGCGTCGGCGCCGCCGCATCCGCGGGAGCGGATACGACGGCGCCGACCGTTCTGCAGGAAGCCGATCGCCTGCTCTACAGCGCGAAGAAAGCCGGCCGGAACCGCGTGGCCGTCTGACCCCGCGCCGCGAGGTCGCCGCCTACTTCGACGTCGCCTCGATGAACGCCGCGACGTTCTTCTTGAGCTCCGCCCGCGCGGCGTCGTTCACGTACACCATGTGGCCCGCCTCGTAGTACTTCATGTGAATGTGACTCTGGAGATCCTTCGGCAGGTCGAGATGGTTCATGGTGTACTCCGTCGCGCCGAACGGCGTGGCGAAGTCGTAGTAGCCGTTGTTGACCAGCACCTGGAGATGGGGATTGTGCTCCATCGCCTCGGCGAGATCGGGCGCGACGTTGGTGTACGCCGCTCCGAACCGATTGCGTCCATGCGCCCAGTCCCACGGCCGCACGTTGCCGCTCGGGTGGTACACCTGGTCGACGCCGTACTTGAGCTCCTGGTGCACGTACGTGTTGAACGCGGTCACGTACGCGGAGCTGATGGCATCGGACTGCGGGTCGGAGAAGACGCGCTGGGCCAGCAGGTCGCCACTCGCGCCCTCGTAGCGCGCGTCGAGACGCCCGATCGCGATCCCCTTGTCACGCATCAGCTCCTTCTGGAACTCCCCGTTGTCCACCCGCAGGTTCGCCTTGTCCCAGTAGTCGCGTGACAGTCCGGTGTACTCGTGCAGCTTGTCGAGGATCTGGCTGCGCGCGGCGTCGCTGAGCGCACTCCCCATCTCGAGCGCGTGGGCATACGGCCCCAACGCGAAGGCGCGCACGGTGTCCACCAGGGCCTCGAGGCTCTTCGGTGGATTGTCGAGCGCGTGATGGTACCACGCCACCGCGGCGTACGACGGGAGATAGAGCACGTACGGCAGGTCGTTGCCGGCGCTCGGCTCCAGCGTCTGGAAGTTGAGCACCACGGAGAGCAGCATCACCCCGTTCAGATCCATGTCGTAGTGCGACTGCAGGTAATTGGCGAGCGCCGCCGACCGCGTCGTCCCATAGCTTTCACCAAAGAGATACCGCGGCGAGTTCCAGCGTCCGTTGATGCGCAAGTACTGCTCGATGAACTGCCCGAACGCGTGGACGTCCTGGTCGACGCCGAAGAAGTCCTTGCCCGTCGCCTTCCCCTCGATCTTGCTGAAGCCCGTGCCGATGGCGTCGACGAAAACGAGATCGGTCACGTCGAGCGGGGTCTCCGCGTTGTCCACGATCTGGTACGGCGGAGGTGGAGCGTGCTCGGCGTCGGGCGCGACGACGCGGCGGGGACCGAACGCCCCCATGTGCAGCCACATCGAGGCGGAGCCCGGGCCGCCATTATAGAGGAAGGTGACCGGTCGCGTGGACTCGTCTTTGACGTCCGTGCGCGTGTACGCGACGTAGAACATGCTGGCGGTCGGGTTGCCGTCGTCGTCCGTGAGGATCAACGTGCCCGCGGTGGCGTCGTAGGGGAACGTCTTACCGTCCACCGTGATCGTATGGTGCGTGACCGACTTGGTCGGCTCGACCTTCTTCGCGGACGCCGCGCGCCCGGAATCGTTGGACTCCTCGCGCGGGCGCTCCATACGCTGGGGGCGCTGGGCGACGGCGAGACTGGGCAGGGCCGCCGCGAGCACGACCCAGAGGGCAGAACGAGAGAACCGCATCACAGCTCCTTGTCGGAAGTGACGGCGCGCGATCGCCAGCGGCCACCCACGCAGGTGGCGGCGATCGCGGAGGAATCGGCGCCAAAGATCACGGCGTCGAGCAAATGTTCCGGCGGCGTCTCCGCGATCGCGGGCGCCGCGAGATCGACCGTGAAGAAATCCGCCCACGCCCCGGCCGCGATCCGCCCGGCCGGGAGGCTCAACGCCTCCGCCCCGCCCTCCGTCGCCACGCCGAACAGCGCGCGCGCGACGGATCCCTCCGCATCCGCGAGCATGCCACGCGACTCGGCGCGGAGTCGCTGGCCGTACTCCAGCCAGCGCATCTCCTCGAGCATGTCGATCCGCGCATTCGAGTCGCTGCCGAGCGCCAGGCGGAAGCCGGCCGCCGGCTGCGCGGCGTGATTCGTGATGCCGTCGCCGAGGTTGCCCTCGGTCAGGGGGCAGGCGCAGACCCGGCCGCCCGCCGCCAGATAGCGCGCCATGTCCTCGGGCGCGGTGTGCGTGCAATGCACCGCGGTGACACGCGCCGCCCCGTCCAGGGCCTCGAGGATGACGTGCATCGGCGGCGCGCCGTACGCCGCGATGCATTCGTCGATCTCGCGGCGCTGCTCCTCGACGTGCATATGAAACGGAAGCCGGCGGGCCTGGGCCTCGCGCCGGAGCTCACCGATCTCTACGGGCTCCGCCGCCCGAATGCTGTGGGCCACCACGCCGAGCGACTCGCGTGACGGGTCGAGCGCCGCGGCGAGTCGGTCGATTTGCCGCCAGTACGTGCTGAGATCGGGCGTGGCGAACCGGCGCTGGCCGGGCCCGAGCGGCTGGCCGATGCCGCCGGTACGATAGTACGTCTCGAGCAGCACGAGCCGGATGCCGACCTCGCGCGCGGCCGTGAGCACGACGTCGTCGAGCGCGAAATCGTGGGCGGCGGGATCGAGATGATGGACGTAATGGAACTCGCCGACCGCGGTGATCCCCGCATCGCGCATCTCGCGGAATGCCTGCACGCAGAGCGTGCGCAACCGAGCGGCGTCGAGGCGCTCGACGAGCCCGTACATCGCTTCGCGCCAGGTCCAGAAGCTGCCCTTTCCTATGGGAAAGGTCTCACCGTATCCGCGGAGCCCGCGCTGGAACGCGTGCGAGTGCGCGTTCACCATCCCGGGAAAGAGCGCCCGGCCGGGCAGGCGGGTATGGGACGCATCGGTCGCGGGCCCCACGCGCGCGATCTTCCCGTCGGCGTCGACCGCGACGGCGATGTTCGGCTCGAGAGCCGTCCCCGTCCATGTGAGATCGGCGACGATCGTCTGCGCGACGCCGCTCACGCGCGCCGCTCGCAGAAACGGTGGACGAGTCCCTCCAGCAACGCGTCGGCCCGCGCGAACTCGTCCTTCGGCAACGACTCGTTCGGCTTGTGCGCGACCTCGATGGTTCCGGGACCGAAGATCACGCACTCCATTCCGGCCG
>DATFMZ010000242.1:0-29458 GCA_035266665.1 Gemmatimonadales bacterium
GGCGGACCCAGCTCGGTCATGTGACGGTGTCCGCGTTCATCGCGATGCAGCTGCTGTACGGCGTGGGGACACTGATTGCCGCTTTCGGGCAGGCGCCAGCAGGAAGACCGCGGCGCCGAAAGCGGCAATCAGTGTCCCCACGCCGTACAGCAGCTGCATCGCGATGAACGCGGACACCGTCACATGACCGAGCTGGGTCCGCCGCAGATCCGTCATCTGTGCGATGATCGGAAAGTGCAGCTGGATCTGACCGATCACGCTGGGGCTTCCGATGACGAGCGCCAGTGCGACCGCGACCCACGGCCATCGGGTCAGGAGCGCACGGCGCTTCGGAGAGACGGCGAAACCGACCAGCACGGCGAGCCCGAAGAAGAGAATGCTGAACTTGGTGAGGAGGCCGAGCCCACCGGCCACGCCGAGGAGAATCCACCAGCGTGGGCGGTCGTCATTCCCCAGCCGCGCCATCGCGAATAGGCCGAGCGTCCACCAGAGCTGATCGAAGACGACGGGCTGGAAGAGACTTCCCGGCCGCATGAACACGGGCGTGCACATCACCGTGAGCGCGGCCAGGATCTGCGCGCGACGTCCGCCGCCCAGCTCGCGCGCGATCAGCGCCGCCAGCACCACGATCGCCGCCGCGGCGAGGGCGGGGGCGCTCCGGAGCACGATCAGCGAATCGCCGAAGAGACGCTCCACGTTCGCGAGAATGGCGATCGCCGGCGGGAAGTCCATGCGGAAGAGCCGGAGATGCCGGCCCATCGCGAAGTAGAGGAATGCGTCGCGGTGAATTCCGTAGGGCGAGATCGCGTTCGTGACGACGTGGAGCGCGATGGTCACGGCGGCCGCTCCTACCGAGCGAACCGCGAAGGGACGCTCCGTCAGACGGCGAGATCCGCGCTCAACTGCTCGAAGCACTCCGGGCACATGCCGTGCGTGATCTCCGGCAGTGTGACGCGCTCGAAGAGGCCCAGCTTCAGCATGGCGTCTTCGACTTCGATCCATCGTCCCTCGGCGGCTTCCACCCGCTTGCACCAACCGCACACGGCGAGGATGTCCTCGCCGCGCGGGAGGGTGCGATCGAGCAGGCGTTCCGCCGTGCGCCGCTCGACGCGGCGGATCTCGACCGTCACGGTGATGCCACCGTCGGGCTCCGGTGTGAGCTGCAGCTCGAGGGCGCGGCGGACGGCGGGGCCGTCGCAGCGGATGCCGATTCGTACGACGGTGCCGCTTCGGGTGCGGTCGAACAGCGCATGGTAGATCTGGCGTGTCGTTGACCCGGCGATGCAATCCCAGATCGACCGACCGACGACGTGCTCCGCGGTGGTGTCCGGTGCGTCGTTCGCGAGGGCGAACGTGTCCCACCCGTCGCCCACGGCGGACACGGTATCGTGCGCGTCGATGCGATACGTGAGGGTGTCGCGCATTCGGGGGCGCCCCGGGCGGGCGCTCAGGCTGGAGACTGGAGAGCCGGCTCGCAGAGCTTGGCGCACACCGCCTGCACGATCAACTCGCGGGCGCGCTCGATCGCCTGGTCGAGCGATGGGCTGCGATGAAACATCGCCTGCGCCCGCGCGCGGATCTCGTCGCGCGTCGGGAGCTCCGGCAGGTGCATCTCGCGCACGAACGCCTCGGCCTGTTCACGCGACTCACGCGCGCGGCGCACCACCTCATCCATGTGCTGGCCGAGTGAGGCGCGGGCTTCCGCCGCGAGCCGCTCGATCGGAAAGTGCTCTGCGAGCTGTCGTGCGACTTTCTCGATCACGCTCCGCTGCGGTGTGTATCCGCCCTTGACCATCGCGCGCGGCGGCGCCCGGAGATCCCAGACGAGGCCGAGCCACGAGAAGGCCTTCAAAGCATAGAAGGTCGGATCGAACTCCCACCAGCGGAATCCCTGGCGGGTGGAGCTCATGTAGGCGTGATGATTGTTGTGCCACCCCTCGCCGAGCGTGATGATCGCGAGCAAAGGGTTGTTGCGGGAGTCGTCGCCCGTGAGGTAGCGCCGCTTCCCGTGCACATGGGCCAGCGAGTTGATCATGAACGTGCCGTGGTACAGCACCACCGTGCTCCAGACGAACCCGACCACGAGCCCGGGCCACCCCGCGATCACGTACGCGAGGATCGCGAGCACGAGCGCGGGGACGTAATTGTGCTTCTCGAGCCAGCGGAGCTCGGGGAACCGCGCGAAGTCCTGAATGGCGGAGAGATCGGTGTGATCGTGCCGCCGCGCAAAGATCCAGCCGACGTGTGAATAGAAGAAGCCCGCCTGCCGCGGCGAGTGCACGTCCTCGGGCATATCGGAGTACTTGTGATGATGCCGGTGTTTGGAGGCCCACCAGAGCACGCCGCGCTGGGCCGACATCTCACCGACGAACGCGAACAGGAACTGCATCACACGCCCCGTCTTGAACGACCGGTGCGAGAAATAACGATGGAATCCGGCAGTGACGGCGAACATGCGGAGCACGTACAGCGCCACGCCGAGCCACACGGCCTTCCACGTCACGCCGGTCCAGATAGCCGCAAAACACGCCAGGTGGACCAGGAGGAATGGAATGGCCGCCGGATAGATGATGTCGTCGTGCAACTCGGCGCGCGTGGGCGCCGAGGTCTCCGCAGATGCCGTCACGCGCTCTGACCCCGTAGCTGGAGGATAGGGCCCGACGTGCCGCCGGGCCCTATCAATTATAGCCGTTCGGGCGTCGTGATTGCGACCCGAACGCCTTCATGAAGCTGATCGGTGGGGTGAAGCACCACCCGCTCGCCCTCCCGAAGGCCGCCCGTCACCTCGGCGTCGAACGGGTTGCGGTGGCCGATCTCGACCGTGCGCACACGGACGCGTTTCCCATCCACCACGAACACCGCCCAGGCGTCACCCTGACGAAAGAGCGCGCTCGTCGGCACGCGGAGCGCGTCCGCGATACCCCAGATCACGATCCGCACCTCGGCACGGTAGCCGTCGCCCAGCGGCCCAGGGGGATCCACGAGATCGGCGACCACATGGACCCGCTGTTCCTCGACGCCGAGCGCCGAGACTTTGGTGAATCCCGACGGCTCGATCAGGCGCACCACACCGCGCAGTGTGTGCGCGCCGCCCCACTCGTCCACGAACACCGTATCGCCGGGCTCGAGCTTGACCGCGTCGGTCGAGAGAACGTCGGCGACGATTTCGAGATCGCGCGGGTTGCCGATCGCGAGCAGGGGCTCGCCGGGCAACGTGACCCGCTCGCTCCGCTCGGTCACCGAGAGGATCCGGCCCGTCACGGGCGCGTGGAGCGCCACCGACTCGTTGCTCGTTCCCATTCCCGCCGCCAGGGCGGCCCGCGCCTCTTCGACCTGATGCGCGACCGACTGCGCGAGGAAGTTCGCGGACTCCACGTCGTGGGTGCGCAGCACGACCGCCGCGTCGGCCTGGTCGCGTTCCTCAGGCGAGATCCCCCCGGCGCGCGCCAGCGTGACGATCCGATCGCGGCGCCGCATGGCGTCGTCGAGCGCGGTCTGCGCCTGGGCCCGCCCGGCGTCGGCGGCCCGGGCGGCATCGCGCGCCGCGGCGAGCCGCGCGATAGCGGCCTCGCGCTGCCGGGGATCGAGCGGCTGGGCGAAGATCCGCGCGACAACCTGATCGGCGGAGACGGAATCGCCCTCCACCACGTCCAAACGCTCGACGCGTCCCGCCACGGGTGCGCTCACGACGTACCGGTTCCGGACGCGGGTGCGGGCCTCCTCATCCACGGTAACGCGCATCGGGCCGCGCGCGACCGGAGCCACCTCCACCGGAATGGGGGTCGGTTGCAGGGCGCGCACGATCAGGGCGATGACACCCACGCCGACCGCGGCGATGACGACGTGCTTCACGGTCACACGCACGTTACTCTCCCGTCTTCAACGCGCTCACGAGATCGAGGCGGTGTACGCGCCGACGCACGACGGCGGCCGTGGCGAGGGCGGCGAGTGCCACGACGATCACCGCAAACGCATACGTCCGGCTGCTCACGACGAGCGGAATCCGGAACATTTCCCACTGGTAGTTCATCGCCAGCGCCCAGGAGAACCCGTAGCCGAGCACCAGCCCGATCGGGGTGCCGATGGCGGCCTGCACCATCTGCTCTCCGAGCAGCATGCGGGCGGTCTCGTCCCGCGTGAATCCGAGCACCCGGAGGCTCGCGAGCTCGCGCGCGCGCTCCGAGAGCGCGATGCGCGCCGAGTTGTAGATGACCGCGACCGCGATCGCCGAGGCGGAGAGGACGAGGATCGTCGTCACCACGCCGATGCTTCGTCCGATGGTGTCGTTGAAGCTGCTGAGCGCTGCGCCCCGGCGCGCGCTGCCCGCCACCGCGGGCAGCTCCTTGAGGCGGGTGAGCAGTCGGTCCATGCGGGCGGGGTCCACGGCGAGATACGCACCCGAGACCGTCAGGCCTTCGTGGAGCAGATGCGCGAGCGCCGAGCGCTCCATGTACACGGAAAGCCCGATCGGCTCGTCCACGACTCCCGCGACGGCGACGCGACGCACGGCACGCGTCCCTTCCAGGATCTCGATCGTGAGCGTGTCCCCCGTGCGAGCGCCGAGCACCTCGGCGAGCTTGGTCGTGAGCACCGCGCCGCCGGACGGCAGCCGGACCTCGTGATGCCGCGCGTCGATCAGGCGCCTCAGCCGGCCGTCGGGCAGCACGCCCGAGATCGCGACGCGGCGCGAACGATGCCCGATGCGCACGCGGGCGGGCACCGCGCGGAACGGCTCGACGCGCATGACCCCGGGAAGATGCGCGAGATCGTACACGACACCCGCGGGACGCGGCTGTGCGAAGACTACCGTGAGATCGTCCCGCTGGACCTGGCGGAACTGAAGATCGATGAGCGCCTCGAGCGAGTCGAACGAGAAGTACCCGACCACCAGGATCGCCGCCGCGAACGCAACGCCGAGGGCCGAGAGCGAGGCCTTGAGTGGGCGCCGTTCGAGGTTGCGCAGCACGATGCGGCCGGCCGGCGAGAGCAGGCGGTGCAGGCCGAGGCGTTCGATCGGGCCGGGCCGGTAGTGCGGTGGGGGCTCGGGGCGCATCGCTTCGGCGGGTGGGAGCGCGGATGCGCGCCGCACGGCGCCGATCGCACCGACGACCGCGGCCGCGGCGCTGATGCCGATGCCGATCAACACCGCCATGACGTCGAACCGATACGGAAACGACGGGAATCGGTAGAACTCGGCATACGTCGCGTTCACGATGCGGCCGAGCCAGACGCCGAGGCCGATGCCCAGCACCGCACCCACCGCGAGCGCCACCAGTGCCAGCTCGAGGTAGTGCAGGCCGATCGTGAAATCCGTGTATCCGAAGGCCTTGAGGACGCCGATCTGCGTGCGTTCGGTGGCCACGAGTCGCGCGAGCACGACGTTCAGGAGGAATGCGGCGACGCCGAGAAAGATCGCGGGGACGATCGTGCCGCTCACGCGGTTCTGCGCCAGCTCGTCGCGCAGAAAGCGCGCCGAGATCTGTTCGTCATGCCCGTACGCCCCGAGGCCGCCGTACGGCGCGAGGAGCCGGTCCACCCGCGCGATGACGTCGGCCGTGTCGCTTCCGGGGGCGAGCGTGAGCGAGACGTCGTTGAAGGCGCCCCGCATGTCGAACGTGGCGGCCAGCACGTTCCGCCGCATCCAGAGAATCCCGAACCGCCGGTTGTCCGGGAGCCACGTCCCGCCGCCCTGGATCTCGTACACGAACTCTGGGGAGAGCGCGACGCCCACGATCTCCAACATCTGCCGCCGGCCGTTGATGATCGCCGCGAGCCGCGAGCCGGGACGGAGGTGGTTGGCTTCCGCAAAGGCCTCGCTGGCGAGCACTTCACGGCCGCTGTTGGGATCGGGGAACCGGCCGCTCCTGAGATAGATGTCGTTGAGCGCCGGCCGGCCGCGGGCGGGAATCGAGACGAGCCGACCCGTTGCGGGCTCCGGGAGGTCGGGCACGTCGAGCAGAACGTCCACCACGACGCGCGTCTCGACGGTGGCGACGCCCGGGACGGCGGCGACCCGGGTCCCGATCGCCTCGGGCGCGCGCACCAGATGCGCAAAGATGTCGGCGAACCGGTAGCTGGTGAAGTACGCATCTCGCGCGAGGAGCAGCGACCGGTACGACCCGTGCGTGATGACGACCGTCGCGACGCCCACGGCGACCACGACGGCGATCGCCAGCACCTGCCCGCGGAGCCGCGCGAGATCGCGAAACAGCTTGCGGTCGAGCGCCTTCACCACTCCACCTCCGACGGCGCCACACGTCGCGCATTGCGTGTCACCTCCGCGATCGCTCCGCTGTGCATGTGAATCACGCGGTCGCCGATCGCGGCGATCGCGACGTTGTGGGTGATGATCGCGGTGGTGGTATTGAGCTCCTTGTTCACCTGTACGAGCGCCTCGAGCACGAGCCGGCCCGTCTCCGCGTCGAGCGCGCCGGTCGGCTCGTCGCAGAGGAGAACGTCGGGGCGTTTGGCCACGGCGCGTGCGATGGCCACCCGTTGCTGCTCGCCGCCGGAGAGTTGGGACGGAAAGTGATCGAGTCGCTGCGAGAGACCGACGAGGGCGAGCGCCTCGGGCGCCGGCATCGGCCGCGTGGTGAGATCCGTGACGAGCTGCACGTTCTCCCGGGCCGTGAGACTCGGGATCAGGTTGTAGAACTGGAAGACGAAGCCGACGTGCTCGCGCCGGAAACGGGTCAGCCCGCGCTGGTCCGCGGCGGTGAGGTCGTGATCGAAGAACTGCACCGAGCCGGACGTCGCCGTGTCGAGTCCACCCAGGATGTTGAGGAGCGTCGACTTCCCGCTCCCCGACGGACCGAGGATGACGACCAGTTCACCCAGGTAGAGATCGAGGTCCACCCCCGTGAGCGCGGGGACGTCGATCTCTCCCATGTGGTAGACCTTCGTCAAGCCGCGCGCGCGAAAGACGCTCGTCCCCATCGGAGGCACGGCCGGACGTGCGGCCGACGCGTTCGCCGCGATCATACATGGGAATTAGCCGGGCGGGGATGGGGTGGTGCTGAAGCCGGCTTGAAGGGCGGCTCATACCGCCCGTGGGTTACTCCGGGCGCGGCAGGCGTCCCTCCTGGCGGCCCTGGGTGAGAACGCGCTCGGTGAAATCCATGCGCTCCTGGAGCTCCACCAATTCCTGATGCATGTCCTGCATCTCGGCGCGCAACTGATCGACGACCGGGAGGAGGTCATCCCCGCCGCCGGACGCACGGGCACGTGCCTCCTCCGCGCGTGCCTGGGCGATCTTCACCCGGCCGTTCATGAACACCGCCACCACGGGTATCGACAGGGCCAGGACAGGAATGAGCAGTGCGAGTGTACCGTTGTCCATCGTGCATCCTTCCGCTCGGCACGGCGCGATGCGCGTGCGTCACTCGAGCCTACGCCGTTCGGCAGCCGGGGGTTCGGGGGCGCCGCCCAGGCGTCCCTTTTGCGAGGATAGAGGGTTCACGCCCGGGCGACAAGAGCAGATGGCCGGCCTTCCGTTGACGCTCCTCACGCCCCCGGCTAGGTTCGACCGCACGATACCCCTTCCGTGTCCCACCTTCGGAGCAACATCGCATGAAGCTCCCTGCATGCCGTCGTCTCATGTCCCGCATCGTCGGAGTCGCCGCCGCGCTCATGGCCCTGCCCACCGTGGCCCTCGCCCAGCACCCCTCCGGCGCCATGCTGCCGGACAGCGTGAAGCCGCTCAAGGTCGTGGATCCCGCCTGGATCGATGCCGGCGCCAACGCCTGTACGGACTTCTTCGAGTACGCCAACGGCGCCTGGCTCGCACACGACACCATTCCCCCCGCGTACTCGTCCTCGGGGGTCGGACGCGACATGAGCGACCGAAACCAGCTCGTCGTGCGCGCGGTACTCCAGGACGCCGTCGCCGAGCGAAAGACGCTGCCATCCGACAGCACCACGGCAAAGCTCGGGACGTTCTACGCCACGTGCATGGATTCGACCGCGGCGGAGCAGGCGGGCATCGCGCCGATCCGCCCCTGGCTCGACGAGATCGACAGGGTCACGACCCGGGAACGCCTGGTTCCGGAGATCGCGACGCTCCAGGTGAACGGCGTGAACGTCTTGTTTCACTACTTCCCGCAGCCCGATCTCCACGACGCGGCGCACTACGTGGCGTGGTTCTATCAGGGTGGGCTCGGGCTTCCCGACCGCGACTACTACACGGATTCGAGCGCCTCGGGCGACTCCACGCGGCAGGCGTACGTCGCGCACATCACGAAGCTGCTGACGCTCGCGGGCGAATCGTCGAGCGATGCCGAGCGCGACGCCGACCGGGTCCTCACGCTCGAGACCGCGCTCGCGAAGGCCTCCCTCACCCGCGTCGCGCAGCGCGATCCCTCGGCGACCGACCATCTTATGACCGCCGCGGAGATGCGGAACCTGACGCCGGACTTCTCGTGGGGCGTCTACGAACGCGACATCGGCCTCGCGTCCCCGCTCACCCGCGCGAACGTCGCGATGCCCGCGTTCATGACCGCGGTGGATTCGCTGTTGGTGCACGCGCCGCTCGACATGTGGCGGGCCTACCTGCGGTATCATACCGTCTCGAACGCGGCGTCGTGGCTCAGCACGCCGTTCGTGAACGAGAACTTCGCTTTCAGCTCAAGGTTCAGCGGCGCGAAGGAGCTGCTGCCGCGCTGGAAGCGGTGCCTGCAGGTGAGTGACGGGGAAATGGGCGAGGCGCTCGGCAAGGCGTACGTGGAGAAGACGTTCCCGCCCGAGGCGCGGGCCCGTGCCAAGCAGGTCATTGACGACATCAAGGCGGCCTTTGGCGAGCGGCTGAAGGCGCTCACCTGGATGTCGGACACCACCAAGACGCGCGCGCTCGACAAGCTCGCGAAGATGGGCGAGAAGGTCGGCTATCCCGATCACTGGCGCGACTACACCAAGCTCCAGATCACAAACGGACCGTTCGTGTTGAACGTCGCCCGTGCCGACGTCTTCGAGTGGCAGCGGGTGGTCAATCGTCCCGGCGAGGCCGTGGACACCACCGAATGGGGTATGACGATCCCCACGGTGAACGCCTACTACGATCCGTCGAAGAACGAGATGGTCTTCCCGGCGGGCGCGCTCGAGCCGCAAACGTTCGATGCGAACGCCGACGACGGCGCCAACTACGGCGCGCTCGGCGGGAGCTGGGCCGGCCACGAGCTCACGCACGGATTCGACGATGAAGGACGGCACTACGACGCCGAGGGCAATCTGCGCGATTGGTGGACGCCCGCCGACTCGGTGCATTTCACGAAGGAAGCCAATCTCGTGGTGCGGCAGTTCGACGGCTACATCCAGGTGGACACCTTCCACGTGAACGGGAAGCTCACGCTCGGCGAGAACATCGCCGACTACGGCGGCGTGCTGACGGCTTATGACGCGCTCGAGCGGGCACTCACACGGGACGGACGTCCCGGCCTGATCGACGGGTATACCCCCGAGCAACGGTACTTCCTCGCCTACGCGCAGAGCTGGCGCGTGCACACCCGCCCCGCCCGGCTGCGTACGCGCGTGAAGGTGGATCCGCATTCCCCGGCACGCTGGCGGGTGAACGGTCCGCTCTCCAACGATCCTGAGTTCTGGAAGGCCTTCGGCTGCAAGCCCGGCGATCCGATGGTTCGCCCGGCGGACAGCATTCCGCACATCTGGTAGGGGGGCCGGGCCCCGGGGGATCAGGGGCTCGGCTGCAGATTCGCGTCGAGCTTGACGGTGGTGACGTGACAGGCGTCCCCGCTCACGCGCACGCCCGCCGCGCTCCAGGTCAGGTAGTTCGCCTTGGAGATCGTGACGTCGTAGGTGCCCTGCCGTTCCCACGCGCCGAGCATCGTGGGTGATGGAAGCGGTCCCGCCGTGGGCAGCGTCTCCAGCGTGTCCACGTAGGCGCCGTCCCGCGCGATGCCCAGCGCGCCGTCGGTGGCCGGAAGGCCCGTCACCGAATCCCTGACGTCCACCTGAATCCCGGGCACGGCGATCGCGGTGCACACGACGGGGACGTCGTTGCAGCCGAATCCCGGCATCGCCGCGGCCAGCGCCAACGCGAGGCGCACGCCGGCCGTCACCGCACTCCCTTCAGGAATGCGCGCATCGCGCGCTCCACTTCCGCTTCGTTCGAGATGAAGACGTAGTGGTTCGCCCCTGGGACCACGACCACGTGCGCGCTCGGAACGCTGCGGCGCAGCAGCGCGATCTGTTGGAGCTCCCAGGGATGCAGGATGTCGAAGACGCTGTCCGCAGCCGCGCGGGCGGGGGGCGTCATGGCGTCGTACCACGTGTACAGATCGCGGGCGGAACGCTGCACGGCGTAGAAGGCGAGAATCGGCGCGCGAATGCGCTCGTATGGCGGTCGGAGCGTCTGCGAGATGATGGCGGTGTAGACGCTGTCCGGCGTGTCCTGGCCGGCGAACCGCCCAGCCGAATCGAACCGCACGGTGGTGCAGATCCATCCGATCGGGAGGGTGACGCCGTACACCCGTGCCTCGTAGCGGCGCACGCCTTCCGGCGATGCCGAGTCCGCCGCCGTCATGGCGGGCGGCGTCGGCGTCGGCATCTCGCCCCACAGCTTGGCCAGTCCCGTCCGGTCCTGCGCGGCGTCGAGGTAGATCAGTCCGGAGACCCGATCGGGCCAGCGTGCGGCGAACTGGGACATCTCGTCGCCCCCGAACGAATGCCCGATCAGGATAACGCGCTGCAGGCGCAGGCTGTCGAGCACCACGAGGATGTCATGTGCGAGCGTGCCGACGTCGTACCCCGAGGCGGGATGACTCGACGCACCGAAGCCGCGGCGCGTGATCGCATAGACGTGATGATGATTGGTGAAGCGCGGCGCGAACGCGTCGAACTCGTGGCCGGTGTCGCCCAGGCCGGCGAGGAACACGAGGGGCGAGCCCGTTCCGCCCCAGTCGAGATAGCGGAGCCGGACCCCCGGTGCGACGGTGACGACACCCTCCCGGTGGGGCGACGCGTCGCGACACGATGGAGTTTGCGCCGCCACGGTGGTGGTGGACGCCACGGCCGCCGCCGCGGCGCCGAGCACGAACAGAGGGATACGATGCATGATGAGTTACCGAATTCCCGTATCGAACGTGATGTCGAATGCCGTGTATCCTGACAGACCGACGGTCACCGTGTGCTGTCGCTGACCGGGGTCGAATACCGGAACGTCCGAGCCCGCGATGATCGTATACGTCCCGGGATCGAGTGCGACGGCATAGTGTCCCGACGAGTCGGACCGAAACGTGGTGATTGACACCGTGCCGCGCCAGACGGTGAACGTTCCGGCGACGGGGGCGGTGCAGGGTGATCCCACCTGGCAGACAGGTGCGATCGGTCCCCGTGTCACCGTTCCCTGAAGGCCGGTGGTGGGCGCGGTGCTCGAGCAGGCGAACACCGCGGCGGTGGCCAGACCGGCGACCGCGGCTGCGAGCCGATGGGAGGTCTTCATGATGTGTTCTCCTGATCCTAACACCCTTCCGGTACGAGTACAGACCCGACAGCGGCGCATAGCGTCACCGCGCGCCGCCGGGCGATTCGGCGTCACGTGGCCGGTCCGGGGTGTCGCGGGTATTCTTTGGGCATGACCGACCCCCTCGGGACCTGCCCGACGTGTGGCGCCACGCTGGCGCCGGGCGTGAGTCGCTGCCCGCGATGCGGCTCACCGGTCGGCGCCGGCGCGGCGCTCGCGGTGGATGATCCGGCCGCGGCCGCGCGGGCCGAGCGGGAGCTCGAGGAGAAGCTGCGCGCGGCGCTGAGCCCGAACTTCCTCCTGGTACGGCGTATCGGCGTGGGCGGCATGGGCAGCGTCTTTCTCGCGCGGGATCCCGTGCTCAAGCGGTCGGTGGCGGTCAAGGTGCTGGCGCCGGCGCTGGCATCCAACGCGGAACAGCGGGCCCGCTTCGAACAGGAAGCGCAGGCTGTGGCGGGCCTGTCCCATCCGAACGTCGTGGCCATCTTCGGCGTCGGCGAGCTGGACGACGGGACGCCGTACTTCGTGATGCAGTACGTCGGCGGGAAGAGCATCGCCGACCGCATAGAAGAAGAAGGTCCGTTCTCCGTGGACGAAGCACGGCGCATTCTCGGTGAGGTCGCCTCGGCGCTCGCCGTGGCACACGCACACGGCATCATCCATCGCGACATCAAGCCGGGCAACATTCTCTACGACGATCAGTCGGGCCGTGCCCTCGTGACCGACTTCGGGATCGCCGCGGTCGTGCGACGCAAGCGCTCCGCCGACGATTCACGCCTCACGAAGCCCGGTACGAGCGTGGGCACCCCGCGCTATATGAGTCCGGAGCAGATCGCCGCCGATGAGGTGACCGAGCAGACGGACGTCTACGCGCTGGGACTGCTCGGATACGAGCTGCTCACGGGCGACGGGCCGTTCGCGACCACCTCGCCCCAGCAGTTGATCGCCGCGCATCTGCGCGACACGCCGAAGCCGGTCTCCGCGGTGCGCGACGACATCGACCCCGAGCTCGACGCATTGATCTCGGCGTGCCTCGCCAAGGAGCCGGCGCGCCGGCCCACGGCGGTCGAAATTGCGCGGCGCCTGGCGCCGGGCGGTGGAGTCCTGCTCGAGTGGCCGCCGCCGGGCCTCGACGCCGTGCACGGGGATCTCTTCGAGGTGAGTCGCTGGTTGTGGGCGGCGGATCTGCTGTTGGCGGCGGCCTTTCTCAGCCTGATCGCGTTCGGCCCGCAGCTCGCGACCACGATCGCCTCGTTCTCGACGCTTTCACTCTGGCTCGCCGGCATCGGCGGTGTGGCGCTCCTCGTGATCGGGATGCGGCGGCTCATCCGCCTGGGCGGGGAGGCGGCCGCCGCGGTTCGCCTCGGATTCGGATGGACGACCGTGCTCGAGGCGCTCGCCGATCGCCGCGGAGACGGCGGCAACCTGATCGCGGGAAGCCGCGAATACGCCGCCCTCGACGCCCCGGCGCGGGCGCGCCTGCGGCGCGGACGTGTGGTGAGCTTGCTCTCCGTCCTGGTGGGTGCCGTGCTCCCGGTTCCGCTCATGATGCTCTGGGTGCGGTTGGGTTCGGGCGGGCTCGCGGGCGGGGACGCGGTCGCGCCGATCATCCTCGGCCCGTCGGTCGTGCTGCTCATCGTGAGTGCATGGGTCGAGCGGCGGGAAGGCCGCGCGGTGCGCGCCCAGCGCGCGCGCCTCGAGCGCGGGCGCCCGCGGGAGTCGGTCGCGGCTCGTCGACCCGTGGTACACCAGCTTCGAGCGCGTGCGACAGGGGCAGGCGATGGGGCGCGGTCCGACCGGACGGGCGACGGCCGGCCGCTTCGTCGCGTTTGGCGCGGTCGCCATGGTGCTGCTCTGCGCCATCCTCCTCGCGCCGGTCGCCATCATCGGCACGTTCGGTCCGGCGATCTGGCAAGCGGTATCGTTTTCGCGGATCAGCAGTCTGCGCGACCAGATCCGGCTCGAGCAGACCTCGGCGCGCTGGGGGGTCACACCGGACTCGGCGATTACGCCGCTCGAGGCGGGCCGGGCATACTTTGCGCTCGCCGGGCAGGCACACCGCGGCGCGTCCGCGGGCTTCCCCGAGCATCCATTGCCGCAGGTACTGTCCTTCGACTCGCTCCCCGCGGCATGGCTCGCGGCGTTCGTCGCAAACCCCGATACGCTGTGGGCACGGGCGGAACGTGGATTCCCCCCGGCGACGCGCGACACGCTGCGGCGGATCGCCGCGTTC
The DNA here is from genome assembly GCA_035266665.1 of Gemmatimonadales bacterium. Taxonomy (GTDB): domain Bacteria; phylum Gemmatimonadota; class Gemmatimonadetes; order Gemmatimonadales; family GWC2-71-9; genus DATFMZ01. The sequence goes on from DATFMZ010000242.1 coordinate 13,707, forward strand.
GCGGGCTTCGCGGCCCTCGACACGGTGGCGCGCGCTCCCGCGGTGGATTACCTCGGCGCGCGGTTCGTGATGCCGTTTCCGGATTCGGCCGCATTCGAGCGACTACCGATCCCGCGCCTGAACACCACGAGACTCCTCCTCAACGCGAACCTCGCGCGCGCCGCCTACTTCCTGTCGATTGGGCGAACCGCCGACGCCGAGCGCGCGATTCGGGAGCTGATCAGCTTCGGGCTCAGGCTGATGGATGGTACGACGCTCTTCGAGACACGGCTCGGTGCCCTCGCGATTCACACGGGGCGGGAGGCGCTGATCGAGTTCTACACCGTCGTGGGGCGTCGCCAGGAGGCACACGCGCTTCGCGCCGCCTACGACTCCGTCGCGAGTGTCCTCCAGGAACGCGACGCCGCGACCACCACGGCGGCGCTCGGCTCGATTCCCACGGCGAGCGACGAAGAGCGCGAGATGATCCGGGTGGTCCTCGATACGACCGCGGTGCGCGGGCTCCGGTGGTCCATGGCGCACGCCCTCGCGCTCGCGCCGTGCACGGATCTCCGCAGTCTGATCTTCGGTCCTGACGCCGAGCTGCGCTCCGTGTTCGCTGAGGCGAGGAGCTCGCTCGCCCGCTACCCGAGCGAAGATGCGTTTTTCGATCGCATGATGCACGCGGCAAGCGACGGGCCGGGCTTTCGGCGCCGCGAGGGCGTCATCGGGCCGGTGCTGCACGATGCCGCACGCGTGACCGGCGCCATTCTTGGTAATCGGCGTCTGCCGGGATGTACCGCGTGGCTCGTCGCGGCACTCTCGCGCGAACGCTGATCCCGCGTCGGGCTGTTGCCGCGCGGCGGGCGGCCCGGCATATTCGCCGCGGCAGGTGGCACACGATCCTCGATCTCCGTAAACCTCTCTCGGGTACTCGCCATGCAGATGCGTTCCCTGTTCGTGACGTCGCTCGCGCTGGCCCTTCCGGTCGTCCCGCTCTCGGCACAGCAGCACGCAGCGGTGACCGCGGCCGACTATGCCCACGCCGAGCACTTCCTGAGCTACAACACCATACCGCTCGTATATGGACTCTCGGTGCGGCCGAACTGGCTGGCCGATGGGAGCAGGTTCTGGTATCGCACCACGACGCCCGACGGCGTGGAATTCGTCATGGTGGACCCGGCGCGTCGCACGCGGACGCCGGCGTTCGATCACGCACGCCTCGCGGCGGCACTCTCGAAGGTGGCGGACACCACGTACGATGCGCATCACCTGCCGTTCTACGGCTTCGATCTCTCCGCCGACGGCCGCACCATGACGTTCGACGTCGGTCGCGCGCACTACGCGTGCGACCTCCGGGCGTACACCTGTGAAGCGTCGCGGCGCCAGCGGAATGGCATGGCGCGCAACGAGGTGGTCTCGCCCGACAGCACCAAGGCGGCGTTCATCCGGGACTACAACCTCTGGGTGCGGGACCTCGCGACCGGGAAAGAGACCCAGCTCACCACCGATGGTGTCAAGGATTTCGGGTACGCCACCAACAACGCCGGCTGGATTCAGAGCGACTATCCGGTGCTGCTCTGGTCTCCCGACTCGAAGAAGATCGCGACCTTCCAGCAAGATGAGCGCGGGGTCGGGAAGATGTATCTCGTCCACACGGAGCTCGGGCATCCCACGCTCGAGGCATGGAACTATCCGCTGGCGGGCGACAGCATCGTCACCACGATTCAGCGGGTGATCATCGACGTCGATGCACCGAAGGTCATCCGTCTCAAGATGCCGCCCGATCAGCATCGTTCGACCATCTGCGACCACATCTTCTGTGGCGGGCGGTGGGCGGACGTGGAGTGGAGTCCCGACGGGTCGAAGCTCTACTTCGTGTCGACGTCGAGGAACCATCATCATGAGTGGGTCCGCGTGGCCGATGCGGCCACGGGTGCCGTGCACGAGATCATGGAGGAGTCGGTCAAGGACTTCTATCAGTCGGGATACAACCACATCAACTGGTCGGCGCACCCGGCGTCCAACGACCTGATCTGGTACTCCGAACGGACGAACTGGGGGCACATCTATCTGTACGATCTCACGACCGGCACGCTCAAGCACGCGATCACGAGCGGCGACTGGAAGGTGCTCCAGGTACTCAAGGTGGATGACCGGAACCACGTCATCTACTTCACGGGCGCCGGCCGCGAGCCGGGCGATCCGTACTTCCAATACCTCTACAGCGTGCGGTTCGACGGGTCGCATCTGACCCTGCTCACGCCCGACAGCGCGAATCACAGCGTCACGCTGTCGCCTTCGGGCAAGTACTTCGTGGACAGTTACTCCACGCCCACGATTCCGCCGGTCACCGTCGTGCGGGACATGAACGGCAAGATCCGTCTCACGGTGGAGAAGGCGGACATCTCGAAGCTCGTGGCCGCGGGCTGGAAGCCGCCGATTCCGGTGACGGTGAAGGCGCGGGATGGAAAGACGAACCTCTACGGCCTCATGTTCGTGCCGACCACCCTCGACTCGACGAAGAAATACCCGATCGTCAATCACATCTATCCCGGGCCGCAGACGGGCAGTGTGGGCAGCCGGAGCTTCGAGCCGTCACGCGGCGACGCCCAGGCGCTCGCCGAGTTGGGGTTCGTCGTGGTCGAGATCGATGCGATGGGCACGCCGATGCGCTCCCATTCGTTCCAAGCCGAGTACTACGGGGACATGGGGGACAACGGATTGCCGGATCAGATCACCGCGATGAAGCAGCTCGCGGCGCGCTATCCGTTCATCGATGTCGATCGCGCGGGGATCTACGGGCATTCGGGCGGTGGATTCGCCACCGCGGACGCGATGTTCCGCTATCCCGAGTTCTTCAAGGTCGGCATCGCGGAGGCGGGCAATCACGACAACCGCGAGTACGAGGACGACTGGGGCGAGATGTGGCAGGGGCTGCTGGTGAAGCATCCCGACGGGAGCACGAGTTACGACAACCAGGCGAACGAGGCGATCGCGAAGAACCTCGAGGGGCACCTGTTGCTCGCGTACGGAACGATCGACAACAACGTACCGCCGTACAACACGCTGCTCGTGGTGGATTCGCTGATCAAGTACAACAAGGACTTCGATCTGATCACGTTTCCGAACCGCCGGCACGGGTTCGGCAACGAGCCCTACATGATCCGCCGGCGATGGGATTACTTCGTTCGCTATCTCATGGGAGCCGAGCCGCCGCACGAGTATCAGATGCATCCGCCGGCCGAGATGGGACGGCGCTTCCGCCGGTAGGCGTCCGCTACGCGGAGTGCCCCGTTGGCACGTGGCGTCCGGGCTCGCCGAGCCCGGGCGCCGAGCGGCGCCACGGGAGCTGACCCGTGATCTCGATCTCGAGCGAGAAGCTCAGGAAGGTACGGATCCCGACGATCGCGGCGAGCACGCCGAGATTCCGGAAGTTGGGCTCGATGGCGACGGTGTTGATGATGTCGCCGGCGACGAGAAATTCGAGCCCGAGGAGAATGGCGCGGCCGAGGTCGGCGTGATAGCGGTCGTAGGCCCGCGCCGCGGGCTGGCGGCGCAGGAGCGCACGCAAGAACATGATCGTCGCGCCGATCGCGCCCGCGACGAGCGCGACGATGCCGGCGAGCTCGATCAGCCGGACCAGTACGGATACCGTCCCGACGAAGTCCATCAGGCCTCCATCTTCCGGATCACGTAGTGCACGTACGCGATCGCCGCGATCACGCCGAGCGTGAGCACGGCGACCACGAATCCCATGATCCACCATTGGGGACCGCCGGCACCGGCCATCGACCCCACGATCCAGAGCAGGGCGCCGGTCTCGAGCACGAGCAGGACGCCCCAGACCGAGAACGCGATCAGCGCCCAACGGGCCCAGCGCCAGAGTCCCAGCGCCGCGACACCGGCCGCGAGCGGCGCCACGATGAGAATGCCCACGGTGGCGGCAGCGCCGATCGGGAGCGGCATGCCCTGTCGGAACAGGTGGACGATCACGGTCCCCGCCGTGGCCAGTCCGCTGAGCAGATGCCACAGGAGTGCCGCGATCAAGAGTACGATGCCAACCGGCCGCTTCATCGGCCCTCCGCTCCACCCGAAAATCCCCACTACGTATTCTGTGCGTCGTATCGGTTCGTCGCCAGCCGCCCTTCATCGAGCGCGCCGGCACCGCGTGATCTCACGGCCGGCGCAGCGCCCGCCTGACCACCAGAACGTAGATCGCCACGTTCACCACGAGCGCGAAGACGCCGAGCAGCACCTGGATCCCCCGGGTGAGCCCCGACGGATAGATCAATGCGGTGACGTAGTGATCGATGAAGCCACCGGCGTACCCCGGTCCCCCGCCCGCGCGGCGGAGCGCGTTCTCGAGCGGGGTGAGCGGGCAAATCCATCCGGCGAACTCGATCAACACGCCCCACACCGCCGCGGGCACGTGCAGCCACGCGAGCCGCGGACGCCGCAACACGAAGAGACCGCCGAGCACCACGAAGAGCACGAAGCAGAGGTGCAGGACCAGGACGACGTCCGCGAGGATGCGATAGATCATCGGAGACGCGTGCGCGCGCTCAGCGACCTCCCGCGGGCAGATGGTCGAGGAGATACGTGGTGAGCAGGGTGTACACGTTGAGCGTCGTCCCGGCGCCTTCGCAGATGCAGTGCGTGCGGTTCGGGTATTCCATGAAGTCGATCGTCTTGTCGAGTGCGATCAGACGGTTCAACAACCGCTCGCTGCCCTGGTAGTGCACGTTGTCGTCCCCCGAGCCGTGCACCAGCAGAAGATGGCCGCGAAGGCCCTGCGCGAAGTTGATCGCCGATCCCTCACGGTAGCCCTCCGGATTGTTCTCCGGGGTGTTCATGTAGCGTTCCTGGTAGATCGTGTCGTAGAGGCGCTGATCCGGCACGGGAGCCACCGCCATCCCGACCTGATAGACATCCGGATAGCGGAAGAGCGCGTTGAGGGTGTTGGTCCCGCCGCCGCTCCATCCCCAGATCCCGACACGTGTGGAGTCGAGATACCCGCGCGTCCGGGTGAGCACACGGACGGCGTCAGCCTGTTCCTGCGAGGACAGCACGCCGATCGCTCCATAGACGATCTTGCGCCAGTCGCGTCCCTTCGGCGCGGGGGTGCCGCGGTTGTCCACGCTCGCCACCACGTAGCCCTGATCGGCGAGCGTCTGGAACCAGAGACGCTGGCTGCCCATCCAGGCGTCGCGGACCGTGACGCCGGCGGGTTCTCCGTAGACGTACATCAGGAGCGGGTAGGTCTTGGTCGAGTCGAAATCCCGCGGCCGGATCATCCAACCGTCGAGCGTCGCCGTGTCCGGAAGCGCCAGCTGGAAGAAGGTGCCGGGCCGGAGCAGGGGCTTCACCCGTGCCGCCAGCGTGTCGTTGGCCGCGAGCACGCGTACCGACCGGTGCGACGGGAGCTGAACGAGATCGATCACCGTCGGCGTATCGAACGTCGAGTAGTAGTGAAAGGCCCAGCGGGCATTCGGCGACACGTCGTAGCTGTTCGTGCCGGTTTCGGCTGTGGGCGTCACGCGCTGCGCCGTACCCTGTCCGTTGAGCCGCGAGCGGTAGAGATAGCGCTGCGTGGCGTTGGCGGGCGACGCGATGTAGTACAGCCAGCCGTCCTTGGTATCCACCGCCGCGATGTCGATCACGTCGAAGGCCCCCGGGGTGATGAGCTTCACGGACGTCCCGTCCCGCGAGACGCGATAGATGTGGCGCCAGCCATCGCGCTCGCTCGGCCAGAGAAAGTCCTTCCCGCCGTCGAGCCAGGTGAGGTCGTTCACCACGTCCACCCAGGCGCTGTCCTGCTCGGTGAGCACCGTGTGGGCCGCACCGGTCGCCGCGTCCGCGAGCATCACGCGGTCGGTATCCTGCCGGCGATTGATGCGTTGGAGCACCAGCTCCTTTGCGCCCGCCCACTCCATGCGGGGCAGATAGTTGTTCCGCGGGTCCCCCGGCACCTGGAGCCAGGTGATCGGACCACCGGTTGCGGCAATCACGCCGGCCGTCACCGCGGAGTTGGTCGTCCCAGCCTTCGGGTACTGAATGGGAATGACGTACGGATAGAGCGAATCGGTGTCGTTGATCAGATAGAAGGTGCGGACCCCGGTCATGTCGAAGTGCCAGAAGGCGATCTTCGTGCCGTCGGGCGACCAGCGGAATCCGTCGCGCAGGCCGAACTCTTCCTCGTAGACCCAGTCGCTCATGCCGTTCACGTGCAGGGAATCGGCCCCGGTCGTGAGGCGTGTGATCGCGCCGTCCGCGAGGCGCTCGACGTAGATATCGCCGAAGTACACGTACGCGACGCGGTCGGCCTCGGGTGAGAACTTGGCGTACATCAGCCGTGACGGTTCCGCGTTCGGGCCGCCGATCTTTGTGAGCGTGCCCGCCTTGCGATCGAGGACCCAGTAGTCGCCCCGCGTGTTCCGGCGCCAGACGCGGCGGGTGTTGGTGAAGAGCAACAGCTTGGTGCGATCCTTCGACCACTGATAGTCGTCGAATCGGAGCGGCGCCGTGTCCCCGGCCGGGATCAGTTCCTCGGCCGAGACGAGCACGCTCCGCTTTCCGGTCGCGGTCTCGTAGCGGACAATGTCGAAGCCACCCTTGACCGCCTCCGACGGCTCCACGGTCGTGAATGCCGCCCCCGCGTCGATCCAGCGCGCCGGACCGAAGCGCTGGCTCGCGAAGTCGCGCGAGGCGTAGAGGCGATGCAGGGTCGAGTCCACGGCGGCGGGAAGCTGTGCGTGCGCCGCGGCACCTGGTAGGGTGGCAGAGAGGGGCAGGGCGGCAGCGAGCACGAGGACGGACAGGGCACGGCGCATGGGGCGTCTCCGGATTCGTGGCGCGTGAGTATAGGAATCGGACGGGAGTGGCGCCAGATGACCGATCCGCCCATCTTGTTCGTCCATCCACGGAGCGCGAGCCGTCCATGAGTCTGATGCACGTGTTGATCCTCGGCGTGATCGAGGGGTTGACCGAGTTCATCCCGGTGTCGTCCACCGCGCAATTGTTGGTGGGACAGTCGCTGCTCAAGATCGCGCCGAGCGAATCGATGACCGCCTTTCTGGTCATCATCCAGCTCGGGCCGATCCTCGCGCTCGTCGTCTACTTCTTCGAAGATTTCTGGGCGATCACCAAGGAAACGCTGGCGAATCTGGGGGGCGTGCGGGAGTTCGCGACCCTCCCGCCCAACGCGCGGATGGGCTGGTACATCGTCATCGGGACGATTCCGGCGCTCGTGATCGGATACTTCTTGAGGAACGTGGTCGAGGCGCTCTTCCAGCGGCCGCTCTTCGAAGCGGCGATGCGCATGCTCGCCGCGGCCGCGCTCATGACCGCGGCGGAGCTGTTCAGCCGGCGGTCCCGCAACCTATCGGTCTTGGGAAGGCTCGACGCGCTGATCATCGGATGTTTCCAGGTGCTGGCCGTCTTCCCTGGAGCCTCACGTTCGGGGTCGACGATTTCGGGGGCGATGCTCCGGAACTTCGACCGGCCGACAGCCGCGCGGTTCTCCTTCTTTCTCTCCGCGCCCATCATGGTCGCGGCCGGCGGCTACGAGACGTACAAGGTGCTCAAGATGCCGGGGCTCGGACACCTGATTCCGGCGTTCGCCCTCGGGTTCGTCGTGGCGGGCATCGTGGGCTGGCTCTCGATCAAGTGGCTGCTCGCCTATCTGAACAAGCATTCCCTCTACGTCTTCTCGGCGTACTGTACGATCGCAGCCGTCATCTGCCTGGCGTTCACCTTCCTGCATTGAGCGGGGCTCACGTCTCCCGTCTCACTCGATCCTGATCTTCGACACGTCGATCGTCGGCTCGGGAAACCGCATCTCCAGATCCTCGAGCGTCTCGACGAGGATCTGAGACACCGCCAGGTTGCGAAACCATTTCTTGTTGGCCGGGATGACGTACCAGGGTGCCGTGTCGGTGGAGCAGCGTGTGAGTGCATCCTCGTAAGCATGGATGTAGTCGTCCCACCGCTTCCGCTCGCTGAAATCCGAGAGCGAGATCTTCCAGTGCTTCGTCGGATCGTCGATGCGCGCCTGAAAGCGCTCCTTCTGTTCGTCCTTGCTGATGTACAGGAAGAACTTGACGATGGTGACGCCGTTGACGGCGAGCAGCTCCTCGAACCGATTGATTTCCTCGTAGCGGCGCTCCCAGACGCGCGTCGGGACGAGGTCGTGTACCCGGGCGATCAGCACGTCCTCGTAGTGCGAGCGGTTGAAGATCGTGACGTCCCCGAGCCCCGGGACGGCCCGGTGCACGCGCCAGAGGAAATCGTGTGATGCCTCCTCCGGGGTCGGCACCTTGAAGGGTGTCACCCGGCAGCCCTGGGGATTGAATCCGGTCATCACGTGCCGGATCGTCCCGTCCTTCCCAGCCGCGTCGATTCCCTGCAGCACGACGAGCAGCGCGTGCTTCCGCTCGGCGTACATGCGGTACTGCAGCTCGTCCAATCGCGCGACACCCGCCGGGATGTCATCGTGGATCGCGGCGTGTTTCTTCGCGCCGTGCGTCGCCGCGGGATCGACGTCGGCGAGCCGTACCGTGGTCCCGGGTTTGACGCGCAGCTTCTCACGCAGCTTCACGATTCTCTCCTTCCCGTTGACTTGTTAAAACAGCTGTTTTATACATCCGTTTCACCTCGTGGGAGTCTGTGTCCGTGTCGCGGAAGCTCGTCTTCGGTCTGATCGGTCTCGCCATCGTCGCTGTGGTGGTGTTCCTGGTGCTGCGCTCCGGCTCGAGCGATCTCATGCTCACCGGCGTCGTCACCACGAACGACGTCATCGTGAGTCCGCAGGTCGGTGGCCAGGTCAGTCGACTCCTCGTCGCCGAAGGTGATACCGTGGAGCCTGGCCAATTGATCGCCGTCATCGCGCCGGCGGAGCTCAAGGCCGAGCAGACCTTCTACGCCCATAGCGCCGATGCCCTGTCGGCCCAGGTCACGGCGAGCGCGGCGGCGCTCGCGGCGGCCGAGGCCCAGGACAGCGAGGCGAAGGCCAACGTAGCCAACGCGCGCCTCACCTACCAGCGCGACTCGGCGGTAGCCGCGGCGGGTGGTCTCACTCCCGAGACCCTCGATCAGGCGCGGACGGCCTTCACCGTGGCGCAAGCGCGGGCGGACGCCGCCGAAAAGCAGGTCGCGGCGGCACGGAGCGCGCTCCAGGCGGCGCGGCAGCAGCGGGACGCCGCCGCCGCGCAGGCGACGCGGGCCGACGTACGGCTCGGTTATACCGAAGTCCGCGCGCCGATCGCGGGAATCGTGGACGTCCGCGCCGTGCAGCAGGGTGAGGTGGTGACGGCCGGTCAGCCGGTCGTGACCCTCATCAATCCCGACAGCCTCTGGGTCCGCGCCGACGTCGAGGAGTCGTACATCGATCGGATCCGTTTAGGTGACACGCTCACGGTGCGGCTCCCGTCGGGGGCGGAGCTCCCAGGCGTGGTCTATTTCCGGGGCGTCGATGCGGCGTTCGCGACGCAACGCGACGTGAGCCGGACCAAGCGCGACATCAAGACCTTCGAATTCCGCCTGCGGGTGAACAACACGGATCGCCGATTGGCCGTCGGCATGACCACGTACGTCCTCCTGCCGCTCTCCACGACGAAGCCATGAGCGCGATCGACGTCCGCGAGATCACCAAGAAGTTCGGGGATTTCACCGCCGTGGACGCGATCTCCTTCGACGTCGCCCACGGAGAGATCTTCGGCCTCCTCGGCCCGAACGGAGCGGGGAAGTCCACGCTCATCCGGATGCTCACCACGCTCCTCCGGCCCACGTCGGGCACGGCGGTGGTGGGCGGGTTCGACGTCGTCACGCAGGCGAATGAGGTGCGCCGCACGATCGGTGTGATTCCGCAAGCGTTGACGAGCGACCTCGATCTCACGGTCGAGGAGAACCTCCTCATCTACGCCAAGCTGTACGGCGTACCGCGCGAGCGCCGGAAGACCCTCATCCGTGAGCTGCTCGAGGCGGTGGAGCTTTCCCAATGGGCGGACAAGCCGGTCAAGTTCCTCTCGGGCGGGATGCGACGCCGGGTGGAGATCGCGCGCGGGCTGGTGCACGAGCCGCGGATTCTCTTCCTGGACGAGCCGACCACGGGCCTCGATCCGGTCTCACGCACGTCCGTCTGGGAGATGCTCCGCGCCATCAAGGCGCAGCACGACCTCACGGTGCTTCTCACCACGCACTACATGGACGAGGCCGACCGCCTGTGCGACCGCGTGGCGATCGTGGACCACGGCCACCTGCTGGCGCTCGACTCCCCCATCAAGCTCAAGGCCGCGACCCCGGGTGAGAACACGCTCGACGCGAGCTTCGTGGACGCGCCGGCCGATTGGCACCAGCGGCTCGAGGCGCTGCCCGGCGTCGAGAGTGTGGAAGGCGAAGGCGCGGTCTATCGCCTCGTGTCGAACAGCGGTCCCCAGACGACGACGGCGCTCCTTCGGGTGGCGGCCGAGGCCGGGGTCACCGTGCAGTCGCTCGGCGTCCAGAGCACCACGCTCGACGACGTCTTCGTGCACTACACCGGCCACGAGCTGCGCGATCAGCTGCAGGAACCGTCGGCGATGGACCGGAGCGTCATGCTGCGACGCCGGGCGGGGCAGTAAATGGAGCGCATGTGGGCGATCGTCGAGCGCGATCTCCGCCGGTTTCGGCGGAGCCCCACGCTCATCGTCGTCTCGCTGATCTTCCCGATCGTCCAGCTGGTGATCCTGGGCTACGCCTTCGGCGGGCAGGTGAAGCACCTGAAGGTGGGCCTCGTGGATCAGGACGGCCACGTGCCCGCGGTCCGGCTGCAGGAGCTCGGGAACGCCATCACGGCGAACGCGAAGACGTTCACCTTCGAGCCCTACCACGACCAGGGTACCGCGCTCACCGCGCTCCGGAACGGGAAGATCAACGGCGTGTTGACCATTCCGCCCGGGTTCTCGCGCCGGCTGCTTTCCGGCGATGCGCCGCGTGTGGCGCTCATTGAGGACAACACGGACAACTTCGTGGCCGCGACCCTCGCCTCGACCTTCAGCGGCATGATGCGCGCCTACGATCCGTCGGGGCCGAACACGCGGCGGCTGAGTGCCCAGCCGACGCTCGACGTGGTCGAGGTCTATCCCTACGTCCCCTACATCCAGTACTTGCTTCCCGGCTCGATCGTGATGTCGATCTTCATGATGGTGATGATCGGCGGCGGGATCATCTTCATCGACGACAAGGCGCGCGGGCTGCACGAGGGGTACCTGGTCACGCCGATCACGCGCTTCGAGCTCATCCTGGGCTTCAACATCTCGGGCGCGATCAAGGCGATCCTCGCGGGCACGGTGCTCATGCTCATCGGCTCGCTGATCGCGGGCATTCCCAATCCCTATGATCCGCTGCGGCTGCTGCGCCTCTTCGTCGTGATCTCGATCTCGTCCATCGCGCTCGTGAGCATGATGTTCCTGTTCATGGTGCGGATGGACGACCCGCTCGTCCCGCGCGCGATCTTCGGCGTGCTGAATACCCTGCTCTTCTTCCCGAGCGGCGCGGTCTATCCGCAGCAGGCGTTCCCCGGCTGGATGCGCGCCATCGCCGTCGCCGATCCGTTCACGTACGCGGTACATGCGCTCAAGAGCCTCCTGCTCAAGAACACGGGATTCGCGGCGATCGCCGGCGATCTCACGTACTTGGTCGTTTTCTCGGCGCTCACCATGACGGCGGCGACGTTCCTGTTCAAGAGGGAACTGTGAGGCACGCGCATGACGCGGAGACGCGGGAGCGGCTGCTCGAGGTGGGCACCCGGCTCTTCGGCGAGCGCGGATACTTCCACGTGACGGTGCGCGACATCTGTCGCGAGGCGGACGCCAACGTGGCGGCCGTGAACTACTACTTCGGCGGCAAGCTCGGTCTCTACACGGAGATCGTGCAGGCGCTGGTGGGTTCGATGCGAGAGGCCGACCCTACCACCGCGGCGCCCGCGGGGAGCTCCGCCGAGGAACGCATCCGCCACTACGTCCGCACGTACGTTCCGCGGATCGCGAAACCGCAGGGCCAGGCGGTGTGGGGCCAGAAGCTCATGGGGCACGAAACGCACGAGCCGACGCCGCTCGCGCCGTGGATCGCCGAGCAGGTCATCTTGCCGCGCGTGCGCTATCTGTCGGAGGCGGTCGCCGAGCTTCTCGGCTGTGCCACCGACGATCCGCGTGTGGGGCGTTCCGTGGCGAGCCTGCAGGCGCAGTGTCTCTTCTATCTCCCGAGTCGCTTCCGGACCACGGCGCTCCGCGGGTGGGATGCCAGGGTGGAGGCGGAGGTGGACGCGATCGCCGAGCACATCGCGGAGTTCACGCTGGCGGGGATTGCGCGGCTCGCCGTCGGCGGGCATACCGGCGGGGCGTCGTAGGACGCCGCCAAGGCGGCGACTCGGCGTTTGCTGCCCGTGAACGGGCATCTCGTGCCGTCGCCTTCGGCGACAGTCTGGGCCGAGTTGCCGCTTCAGCGGCTCCGAACAGATGCTGAGCTCCATGCTTGACGAATCGGCATCTGTGTCCTACTATCTACTACAAACATAGTAGGAGACCCGATGACCGCACATCTCACCCGTCGCGAGCTGGACGTGATGGCCGTCGTCTGGCGGCGCGGCTCGGCCACCGTCGGCGAAGTCTTGGACGAACTGTCCGATGACCTCGCGTATTCGACGGTGCTCACGATCTTCCGCACCCTCGAGGCCAAGGGTCACGTGCGCCACGAGCAAGAGGGGAAGGCGCACCGGTTCTACGCGCTCACCCAGCCCGAGGAAGCGGGCGACACGGTGCTGACACGGCTCCTGCACAAGGTCTATCACGGATCGCGGGAGGCGCTCTTGGCCCAACTCGTCTCCGATCGGGATCTGTCCGCCGCCGAGTTGAAGCGCCTCCGGAAGCTGCTGGACGAACGGCTGAGGGAGGTGGGCCGATGATGCTCACGTGGATGATCTATGCGATCGCGCTGGGGCTGCTCCTCGCGCTCGCCGGCGTGGTGCTGGAGCACGCCGCGCAGCTCATGCGCTGGCCCGCGCGCTGGAGCTGGCTCGGGACCCTCTCGCTGATGCTCTTCATGCCCGCGCTCGGGCTTCTTCCCGGCGCGACCCGGTCGCCGACGATCACCGCCGCGCCCCTCAATGTCGTCTCCTACGGTCTCTCGAGCGTGGTCTCCTCCGCGACGGCGGGCCACGCGCTCGCGGCTCCCTCGATGGGAACCGTGCTGGTGGGCCTTTGGCTGCTCGCCTCACTCGCGATCCTCGGGATCGCGATCGTCGGTCAGATCCGCGTGCGGCGCGAGATCGCCGGGTTGGCCGAGGTTCGGTTGGAGGGAGCGGTCGTTCGGGTGAGCCGGTCTACGGGCCCGGCGGTGGTTGGCCTGTTGAGGCCGGTGATCGTCGTGCCGGATTGGGTGCGCTCGCTCGACGTGGAGCGGAGACGTTATGTGATCGAGCACGAGTGCGCGCACGCCAAGGCAGGCGATACGTGGCTGCTGTATTCCGCGATGGCTCTCGTGGCGCTGATGCCATGGAATCCCGCGATGTGGTGGGCGGCGAAGCGGTTGCGCGATGCGGTGGAGCTCGATTGCGATCAGCGACTCGTCCGGAGTGGTGCCAGTGTGGGGACGTACGGGACGCTTCTGATCGATGTGGCGGGTCGGGGATTTGCCGCGCTCGGCGCGGTAGCGCCGTTCATTGGGCGTACCTCACTGCTCGCGCGGCGGATCGAGATGCTCATGCGGGGAACCGCCCGTGCCCGCGTGCTGCGCACGGTCCTCGCGCTCGCGGCGGGAGGCGCGCTGGTGATCGTCGCATGTCAGACCAAACGCCCGGAGCCAACGTCACCCCCGGCGGCAGCGGGTACGCCTTCCGATACCACGATGGTCTACGTCCAGCGCGGCCCGCTCGACACGGGTCAGAAGGGAGCGCCGCCGGTGTTGCTTTCGAGGCCCGAAGCCGCGTATCCGCCGCTCATGAGACAGGCTGGCATCACGGGCCGTGTCGCGGTCACGTTCGTCGTGCGGAAGGACGGGCGCGTAGACACTGCCTCGATTCGCGTGACGCGGAGTACGAATCGCGCGTTCGATCAGGCGGCCAAAGACGCGATCGCCCGGTCAACTTTCAAGCCCGCGCGGATCGATGGGAGGGCCGTGAGTGCCTACGTCAGTCAGGACGTCGCATTCGCGCTCGAGGGGAGGCCCGCGCCGGAGTTCTCGTCGGACACCACGATGATCTTCGTGGACACGGCGACGCACCTCCAACTTCGACCGAGCACAGTTCCGGTGCGACACTAACGCGCTACTTCACCACCCACGCCTGATCGTTCTTGAGCAACGCCTGGATGCGCGGGTCGTCGCGGATGCCGTCGAACACGGGATCGAGACGGATCGACGCGCGGGTGAGCGGCATGATGCTGGCCGATCCGACGGGATGATGCGCCTGTTCGGTGATGAGCCGGACCGCCTCGTCCCGATGTCCGAGCAGCACGTGAATCAGAATGAGGCCCTCTTCGCTCCGGGGCGCCTCGAGCGCGTCGCGTGACGCCGGATTCAGCTGCACGGCGCGCTCGCCGTCGCGGACCGCGTCCTCGGCCTTGCCCTGGATCGCCTCGGCGACGCCTAACGCCGTGTAGAAATCCGCCCGATTCCCGAAGACGTCCGCGCTCGCGCTGCTGGCAAGGAACGCGCGGGCGGTCGCCGCCGCCGAGTCCGCGTAGCGCACAGCGCGCACCGCGGAACCCTCGGCGCGCGCGTTGAGGGCGAGCAAGAGCAGGCGGTTTGGACGATCGATCAGTCGCTGCACCGGCATTCGATCGACTGCCGAGTCCGACGCGTCGAAATGACGCTCCACGCGCTCGAGCATGGCCGTCCCGTACTGGACAATGAATGGCGAGACGCCTGTCGGGAGCGTCGTGAGCAGCGAGCGGGTCGCGGCGGTGTCCCCCCTTCCGAACAGCACTACGGCGACCAAAAACGAGGTCGCGCCGTCGTTCGTGGGATCGAGAATCAGCGCCCGTCGTTCCAGCTCTTCGGCGCGATCGTACTGGCGTAGGCTCGCGTATGTGTCCCCGAGGTCGTAGAGGGCACCCGGGTCACGCGGATCGAGGACAATCACGCGTCGCTCGGCGGCGAGCGCGTCCTCCCACTGACCCCTCCGTCGCGCGATGTAGCCCACACCCTGAATCGCCTCGGCATCGCCGGGGCGCTGCACGCCGACGGCCTTGAAATGCTGGAGCGCCGAGGCGTAATCGCCTTGCGCGTAGTAGGCGTAGTACGCCTGCGCGATCTCGGTTTGCGCGGAGGACGGCGCGAGCGCAACTGCTCGGTCGAGTGCCACGCGTGCCGGCAACGTGTCCGTCGTGAATCCGTCGCGTACCTGCCAGGCGCGCGCCGCGGCGAGTCCCGCCCACGCCTCTGCGAAATTCGAGTCGAAAGTAATCGCCTGCTCGAACGCGCGTACGGCGGCGGTGTCCTTGAACGCGCCGCCGCGCAGCGCGAACAGCTCCTTCCCGCGGTGATACCAGTCGAGCGCCGCGAGATTGCTGGTCGGCGCCTTCTCGACCGCCGCCTCCTCGGTCTTTGTAAAACTCGCCTGCAACGCCTGTGCGACGTTCTGCGCGATGTCGCCCTGGATCGCGAAGACGTTTTCCGCCGTGAGCTCGCGGTCATACGACTGTGCCCACAGTTGCCGATCGTGCTCGGCATCCACGAGCTGCACGTTCACGTGAACATGGTTCCCGGCGCGTTGGACCTGTCCCTCGAGCAGCGTGCGC
>DATFMZ010000243.1:0-14920 GCA_035266665.1 Gemmatimonadales bacterium
CGACCGTGATGGTGAGTTTCAGTAAGGGGCTCGGCTGCCCGGTGGGATCGTGCCTCGCGGGACCGCGCGACCTGATCGCGGACGGGTGGACGCTCCGCAAGCGCCTCGGCGGCGGGATGCGGCAGTCGGGGATCCTCGCCGCCGCGGGGCTGTTCGCGCTGGAACACAACCTCGGCCGCATCGCCGAGGATCACGCCGCGGCGCGCGCCCTTGCCGACGGCCTCGCCGGCCATCCCGCCGTGCGCGTCGTGCCGCCGGAGACGAACATCGTGATGATCGACTTGCTCGGGGAGACCGCGGACGTCGTGATTCCGCGCCTCGCGGATGCGGGCGTGCTCGTCGTTTCCTTCGGGCCCAAGCGTTTGCGCGCGGTCACGCATCTCGACGTCACGCTGGACGACGTCCGCCGGGCGGCGAGGATCATGGGCAAGGTGCTGGAGCGGAAGACGTGAGACGGGAGACGTGCCCCCCGGCCGCGTCGCTCGCAGGGTGGTGGCCGGGCGGCTCGGTGGCTAGCTTTCGTCCGCCCCAGGTCCGGAGGGCGCGCGCGCGCGAACCGCGTCAGGACCGTGAAGGTAGCAGCGCTAAGCGATGTTTCGTGTCGCTCCGGGGTGCCTGGGGCACTTTTATTTTTCCCGCATGACGCACACCGCCCTCGCCCGCCGATATCGCCCGACCCGCTTCGCGGACCTCGTGGCGCAGGACCATGTGGCCGCCGGCCTCATGGGGGCGGTGGCCAAGCAGCGCGTGGCACACGCCTACCTGCTGACCGGCCCGCGCGGCGTTGGGAAGACGACCGCCGCTCGCATCCTCGCCATGGCGCTCAACTGCGAGAACCCACCCGCCGACCGGCCGGGTGAGCCCTGCGGCACGTGCGACTCCTGCCGCAGGATCTGGTCGGGGGCCGCGAATCTCGACGTCGTCGAGATCGATGCGGCGAGCAACCGCGGCGTCGACGACGCGCGGGAGCTCCGCGAGCGCGCGATGTATGCGGCGAGCGCGCCCGACCGCCACAAGGTGTACATCATCGACGAAGCGCACATGCTCACGCGTGAAGCATGGAACGCGCTCCTGAAGATCCTCGAGGAGCCGCCACCGCGGGTCGTCTTCGTCTTCGCCACCACCGAGCCGCAGAAGATCGCGAATACGGCGGCGCCCGTGATGAGCCGGGTCCAGCGTTTCGATTTCCGGCGGATCGGACCGGCGGCGATCGTCGAGCGGTTGCGCCAGGTCCTCGCGGCGGAGGAGGTCACCGCGGAGGACGACGCGCTGGTGCTGATCGCCCGCGTGGCCGCCGGGGGGATGCGGGACGCGCTCTCGCTGCTCGATCAGACACTTGCCTTCGGTCCGGGCACCGTGACCGCGGCTGGCGTGCGCGACGCCCTCGGCCTGATCGACGACGAGCTGTACGCCGAGCTGCTCGACATCCTCGCCGACGGACGGGTCGCGGACGTGTTTCCGTTTGTCGCGCGGCTCGTCGATGCCGGAGCGGATCTCGAGGAGTTCGTGAACGGCGCGGGCGAGGTGCTCCGGGCGCTCACGCTCCGCGTGCTCGGCGGCGAGCCCGACGGGCTCACCGGCCGGCTGCGGGAGGCGATGGACGCGAGGGCGGAGGCGTTCGGCGCGGGTGATCTCCTGCGCATGCTGCGGCTCTACCAGGATGCGGAGACGGCCATTCGCCGGAGTCCCAACGCGCGACTCCACGTCGAGACGCTGCTCCTGCAGTGGACGCTGCTCGATCGGACGGTGGAGCTCGAAGACGTGCTCGCCGCGCTCGGCGGCGAAGCGCCGCCCGCGCGCCCGCCACGGGCCGCTCCGACCCCGGAAGCGGCCGGCCGCCGGACGGTGACCCGCCAGCGTGCCGCGAGCGCGGCGCCCGCGCCCGCGCCCGCGCCCGCGTCGCCCGCGACACCGGCACCTGCCGAGCCGCCGCCCACGCCGCGAGCCGCTGCGGGGCCCCTCACCCTCGAGGGAGTACGCGCCGGATGGGATGCCTTTCGCGAGGCCGTGGGGCGCCGGCGCCGCATGCTCGCCGCGGCGCTCGAGCACACCGAGCCCGCGGCGGTCACCGACGGCACGCTCACGCTCGCCGTGGCCCAGAGCGACGTGCACGCCGAGGGGCTCGAGCGCGGCCGGTCGGTCCTGGAAGAGGCCGCCGCGGAGTGTTTCGGCACGGCGGTGCACGTCGTCTTCGCCCCCGCGAAGGAGCCCGCGGGCGCCGGTCCGGCCGCCGACGCTGCGTCCCCGAAGCGCCTCGATACGCAGAGCGATCGCGTCGAGCGGTTGCGCGCGTATCGCCAAAGAGATCAAGCACTTGATGCGCTCGCCGATCCCCTCGATCTCGAGCTGCTCGACTAGCTTGCGGCCCCTCTCCACGGTGGATAGCTTGCAACCAAGAGACCCGAGGAACCCCGGCAGATATGCCTGATTTTTCGCAGTTGCTGCAACTTGGCCAGCAGGTGCAGGGACGGCTCACCCAGATGCAGGCGGAACTCGCCCAGCGTCAGGTGAGCGGCTCGGCCGGCGGCGGGATGGTGACCGCCACCGTCGACGGGCGCGGCGTCGTACGCGCGATTCACATCGATCCGAGCGTGACCGCCGACGGTGACGTGGAGATGCTCGAAGATCTCGTGCTCGCCGCGGTCGCCGATGCGCAGCGTCGGGCGGAGGAGATGTACCGGGAGGAGCTGCGCAAGGCGACCGGTGGGTTGCCGCTCCCGTTCCAGCTGCCGCTCTAATCCCGTGTCGGCGATCGACGAGCTCACGGCCGAGCTCGCGCGGCTCCCCGGCATCGGCCGGAAGACGGCGACCCGGCTGACGTACTTCCTGTTGAAGCAACCCGCCGGGGCCGTAGAACGACTGGCGCGTGCACTCGAAGACGTGGCACGGCGCGTGCGCCCCTGCGGCGTGTGCGGCAATCTCAGCGAGCTCGACCCGTGCGAGTACTGCGCGGATCCCCGGCGCGACGCGACCACGCTCTGCGTGGTGGAAGAGGCATCGGACATCGGCCCGATCGAGCGGACCGGCGAGTTCCGGGGGCGCTACCACGTTCTCGGCGGTCATCTCTCGCCGCTCGACGGGATCGGGCCGGAGGAGCTGCGCCTCGAGGGCCTCCGGGCGCGGGTCGCGAACGGCTCCGGCGTTCGGGAGGTGATCGTCGCGACGAACGCCTCCATGGAAGGCGAGGTCACCGCGACGTACGTGCGGGAGACGCTGAGCGGCGAGGCGGTGCGCGTGACGCGTATCGCGCAGGGGTTGCCGGCGGGCGGAGATCTCGAATATGCCGACGGCGTGACGATCGCGCAGGCGCTCGCCGCACGGAGGGAAATGACCGACTGATGGGTCCGCGAACGAAAGCGCTCGTGGTGGCGATGGGGACTGGGGCGGTGGTCGGGGCACTGGTCGCGCAGCAGTCCATCAGCCGCTACCGTCGGGCACTATTCAGCCGCCGCCCGCTGCGGCGCCTGTCCGCCCTGGGATACCTCAGCGCGCACCCCAGCATCGACACGGTGCGCCTGTTGCGGGACTACATCGCCTGGGAACGGCTGCCGATGCTCCGGCGCCGGGCCGAGATGATCGCCCGCCGTATGGAAGCCAAACTCGGGTAAGGCGAGGAGCCGATGACAGGTGCCGGAACGTGGTCGCTCGGAGAGAGCGATTTCCAGCGCATCACCGCGCAGCTCCAGGGGCTGCTGCAGGAGTCGAACGCGCGGTGCGCGCTCGTCGTCGATCGCGCCGGCCAGCTGCTCGCGAGCGCCGGAGAGCAGCTGCAGTTCGATCCTACCGCGTTCGCGTCGCTCACCGCCGCGGACTTCAGCGCCAACGATCAGCTCGCCAAGATGATCGGCGAGCCCGAGTTCGCCTCGCTCTTTCACCAGGGCGAGAAAGAGTCGATGTATCTGGCCGACATCGGCCGGCGCGTGATCCTGGTCGTCCTCTTCGATCAGCGTACCACCGTCGGCCTCGTGCGGCTGCGCGTCAAACAGACGGTCGCCGAGCTCGCGGCCGTGTTCGACGAGATGTTCGGGCGCCTCGCGTCGGGAGACGGCCAGCGAGGCCTGCTCGAGGGGGCAGAGGACGAAATTGACAAACTCTTCGGTGAGTGAGCGGAGGCAGCCGATCGCATGTCGATGATCAACTATGCCTCCCGCGAGATCAACTGCAAGTTGGTCTATTACGGCCCCGGCTTGGGCGGGAAGACGACGAATCTCGAGCACGTCTACGGCAAGGTCGCTCCGGAGACCCGCGGGAAGATGGTCTCCCTCGCGACCGAGACCGAGCGCACGCTGTTCTTCGACTTCCTACCGGTCGACCTCGGCACGATCCGTGGCTTCAAGACGCGGTTCCACCTGTACACCGTCCCGGGCCAGGTCTATTACAACGCATCGCGCAAGCTGATCCTGAAAGGGGTCGACGGTGTGGTGTTCGTGGCCGACAGCCAGATCGAGCGCATGGAGGCCAACGTCGAGTCGATGCAGAATCTGTACGACAACATGGCCCAGTACGGATACGACCTGACCAAGATCCCGTTCGTGGTGCAGTACAACAAGCGGGACCTGCCGAACGCCGCCCCGATCAAGGACCTGCAGGGCCAGCTGAATCCGGGCTGGAGCGTCGAGGAGCCGGCCAAACAGAAGCCGACTCCCGATCCGTGGCATTCGGGCGATTTCCTCGTCTCGCAGGTGGACGGCATGTGGATCGAACGCGCGCCATATTTCGAATCGGTGGCCGTGAGCGGGGAGGGCGTCTTCGACACCCTCAAGGCGGTTGCCAAGATGGTGCTGAAGTCGTTGAGCTAGTGACCCAACGGCGCTGGACGCTGCCGAACATCCTCACCCTGGCGCGCATTGCGCTCACGCCGGTCATCGCACTGTTGCCCTTCATCCAAGGGTGGGTCCCCAAACTCGCGGCGCTCGGCGTCTTCCTCGCCGCCGCCGCGAGCGACATCTACGACGGCCGCCTCGCACGCGAGCGCCAAGAGATCACGGATCTGGGGAAAATCCTCGATCCGCTCGCCGATAAGCTGCTCCTCATCGCGACGCTGATCCCGATCTACTGGATGACGAACTACGGCGTCCACCAGTATGCCATTCCGTGGTGGGGCAGCATCCCGCTCTGGGTCTGTTTGCTGCTCGTGGGTCGCGAGCTGCTGATGACCCTCTTCCGGATGCTCGCCAAACGGCAGGGCGTCGTGATCGCGGCGGCGGGTGCCGGCAAGCTCAAGACCATCGTGCAGGACATCTTCATCGGCGCGACGATCGGGTGGTTCGCGTGGAAGGACATGCGCGAGGCGTTCGGCTGGCAGCGCGGCTGGCTGGGCCGCGCGTGGAACGAGATCCACGGATTCCTGGTTTCCGTGACGCTCGCCGTGGCCGTCGTGCTGACCGTCTACTCGCTCGGCGTCTACATGTATCGGTATCGGCGGCTCCTCAAGCGCTCGCCGCCGCCGCCCGCCCCCCATGGACGTTGAGGTCGTAACCGTCGGCACCGAGCTCCTGCTCGGCTTCACCATCGATACCAACGCCGCCGACATCTCCCGCGCCCTCGCCGCGATCGGGGCGCGCGTCGTCCATCGCGCCACCGTGCCGGACGTCGAGACGTCCATTCGTGCCGCCGTCGGCGCCGGGCTCGAGCGCACCGGGCTCGTCATCGTGACCGGTGGGCTCGGCCCCACACGCGACGATATCACCAAGCGCGCGGTCGCGTCGCTCTTCGGCGTCCCGCTCGAGGTCGACGCCGCCTATCTCGCGGGACTCGAGGCGCGGTGGCGCCGTCTCGGGCGCGGGGGATCGATGCCGGAGGCCAATCGCAGCCAGGCGGAGATCCCGCGGGGCGCGACCGTGCTCCCCAACCCGCGCGGTACCGCCCCGGGGCTCTGGCTCGACGGGGATCTGGGAATCGCCATTCTCCTGCCCGGCGTCCCGCACGAGATGCGGGGCCTCGTGCGGGACGCGGTGGTGCCGCGTCTCGCGGAACGCGTGGATCGCGGGGGCGAGAGGACGGTCGTCCGCTCGCGCACGCTCCGCACGACCGGCGTTGCCGAATCCGCGCTCGCCGATCGGCTGGGTGCGCACGAGGCGGAGCTCCGCCCCGCGACCCTCGCGTATCTCCCGTCGTTCCTCGGTGTCGATCTGCGGCTCACCGTCGGCGGCCTCGGTGGGGACGCGGCCGACCGCGCCCTGACCAGCGCCGCCGAACGGCTCGGCCCGCTCCTCGGCGCGGATTGCTACGGCGACGACGAAACCGATCTCGCGGCCGTGCTGCTCGCCGGCCTCGCGCAACGGGGACAATCCCTCGCCGTCGCCGAGTCGTGCACCGGCGGCCTGCTCGGCGCGCGGCTGACCGCCATCGCCGGGGCCTCGGACGTGTTCCTGGGCGGAGTCATCACCTACCGCAATGCGCTCAAGACGTCGCTGCTGGGCGTCGATCCCGCGCTGCTCGCGGCGCACGGCGCGGTGAGCGAGGAGGTCGTGCGGGCGATGGCGGCCGGGGCGCGGGAGCGGCTCGGCGCCGACGTCGCGCTCGCCGTGACCGGGATTGCCGGACCGACCGGCGGCACGGAGGAGAAGCCGGTGGGCACCGTGTGGCTCGGCGTCGCCGCACCCGAGGTCCAACGGGCCGTGCGGATCCGGTTTCCGGGGGCCCGCGACGAGGTCCGCCAGCGTGCGGCGCAGGGGGTGCTCGATCTCGCCCGCCGGGCCCTCGGCATGGCGCCCGTCCCTGCCAATCCGGCGTGAGTCGGGGGTACGCGACTTGCTCGAACGCGCTAACTTACAGAGCCGTGTAACTCATTGATCTGACGCACGTAGTGGGGAGTCATGTCGAAGCGACAGAGTGAACATCAGGCGCGGAATACGCCTGCCGAACCCGCCCAGAAGTCCGGAACCTCCGGACCCGACGCGGCCGGTGTGCCGGCGGTGGACGATGCCGTGGTGACCGACGGATCGGCGGCGACGGCGGACACCGTGGACCAGGAGCTCCGCGCGGAGCTCGCCGACCTGCAGGATCGGCATCTGCGGCTCGCCGCGGAGTTCGACAATTTCCGCAAGCGGAGCGCCCGGGAACGGCTCGAGCTTCGCGCCCGCGCCCAGGGGGAGATCGTCGCGCTGATGCTCGAGGCACTCGACGACCTCGGCCGTGTAGCGCACCTCGATCCCGAGCAGACGTCGGCCGGAGACGTCGTGGCCGGCGTCGAGATGGTCGAGCGGAAGCTCCTGCGTCAACTCGGGAGTGCCGGGTTGGAGCGTGTCGGCGTGGTCGGAGAGCCGTTCGACCCGAACGTGCACGAGGCGATCGGAACGGTGCCGACCGACAAAGCGGCCGCCGATCACACGGTGGCCGCGGTGTTCCAGCCGGGCTATCGGTTCGCCGAGCAACTGCTGCGCCCGGCGCGGGTGCAGGTGTTCGTTGCGGGTACCTCCGGAGCCCCTGAGGCGTGAGTCCCGTGGCGGCCTCGAAGGATTACTACCAGGTCCTCGGCGTCGGGGAGAAGGCGAGCGCCGCGGAGATCAAGAAGGCGTATCGCCGGCTCGCCAAGCAATACCATCCGGACGCGAATCCCGACAACCCCGGTGCCGCGGAGCGATTCAAGGAAATCTCCGAGGCCAATGCCGTGCTGTCCGATGCCGAGAAGCGCAAGCAGTACGACACGATGCGCAAGTACGGCGCGTTCGGGACGGCGCGTCCCGGTGCCGGCGGCGCCTGGCGACCGGATGCGGGCGGTGGAGCGCCCGGGGGATTCGACTTCACGCGGGGCTTCGAGGGATTCGGTGGGCTCGGCGACATCTTCTCGACGATCTTCGGGCGCGGCCGCAGGGGCGAGCCGGTCGAGCCCGTGGAAGTCACCGTCTCGGTGCCGTTCCGCACGGCGGCGCGCGGCGGCTCCGTGCCCGTCACGCTGAGCGTGACCGAGGCGTGCCCGGTCTGCGGCGGCTCGGGCGCGGCGCCCGGCGCCAAGATCTCCACGTGCGCCGAGTGCGGCGGACGTGGGCAGGTCACGTTCGGTCAGGGGGCGTTTTCGGTGAGTCGTCCGTGTCCCGCGTGCCGCGGGCGCGGGCGCACCGCGAGCGCGCCGTGCACCAACTGCGGTGGCCGGGGTGACGTGTCGGTGGACAAGCGCCTCATGGTGTCCGTGCCCGCCGGCACCGATACCGGGACGCGCGTCCGACTCAAGGGCCAGGGGCAGCGGGAACCGACCGGCCAGAACGGCGATGTGATCGTGACCTTCGAGGTCGAGCCCGATCGATTTCTCCGGCGCGAGGGACTCGACATCCACTGCACGGTCCCGATCAACCTCGCCCAGGCCGTGCTCGGCACGAAGGTGCGCGTCCGGACGGTCGATGGACGCCGCGTCGTGCTACGCGTCCCGGCGGGCACCCAGCCCGGGCGCAAGTTCCGCATCAAAGGGCATGGCATCGAGCGTCACGGGCAGCGCGGGGATCAGTTCGTGGAGATTCAGGTCAAGATCCCGGAGCATCTCGACGCGGATCAGGAGCGTCTGCTCAAAGAGTTCGCCGACAAGGCGAGCCTCAAGTACTGAGCCGTTCGTGGCACGCACACGCGTGATCGGATAGGCATGTCCAAGGCCCCAGCGTGGAGGCGGACATCCCGAACTCCCGCGTAGCGGGTAGCTCGCGCCGGACGGCCTTCGTCGTGGCCGTGGCCTACGCCGCGGTGGCGGCGGCGTGGATCGCGGTGTCGGATCTCCTGCTCGCGCAGATCGCGCCCGACGTCGCGGCCTACCGTCGGCTCCAGACCTACAAGGGTTGGCTCTTCGTGCTCGTCACCACCGTGGCGCTGTATGCCATGCTCGAGTGGTGGTTCGGCCGGCTCGCGCGGTCCGTCGGGCGCTTCGACGAGAGCCAGCGCCGGCTCAGCGCGCTGATCGATGCCTCCCCGCTCGCGATCGCGATGACCGATACGCAGGGGACCGTGGAGGTCTGGAATCCGGCGGCGGAACGGATGTTCGGATGGACGGCCGCCGAGGTGGAGGGCACGCGACTGCCCATCGTGCCGGAGTCGGGGCGCGGGGAGTTCGACCGCCTCTTCGCGCGCGTGCTCGCCGGCGAGCCGGTCCCGTCGGCGGAAGTGCGCCGCCGCCGCAAGGATGGCTCGCTCGTCGAGGTGAGCCTTTCGGCGGCGGTGCTCCGGGGTGCCGAAGGGATGCCGCGGGGCATAGTGGCCTTGTTTGAGGACATCTCCGACCGAAAGCGGATCGAGGAGGACCGCGCCCGCCTGGCGCAGGCGATCGCCCAGGCGGGCGAGGCGGTGATCATCACCGATCCGACGGGCCGGATCGAGTACGTCAATCCCGCCTTCGAACGCATCACCGGTTTCGCACGCGACGAAGTGCTCGGACGCAATCCGCGCATCCTCAAGAGCGGTGTGCAGGGTCCCGCGTTCTACCGGATGATGTGGGACACGCTGACGCGGGGCGAGATTTGGCAGAGCCGCTTCACCAATCGCCGCAAGGACGGCTCCCTGTACCAGCAGGAATCGGTGATCTCGCCCGTGCGCGACGCCGAGGGCCACGTTGCGCACTTCGTCGCCGTCGCCCGTGACGTCACGCGGGAGATCACGCTCGAGAGCCAGTTGCGCCAGGCCCAGAAACTCGAGTCGGTCGGACAGCTCACGGGTGGAATCGCGCACGACTTCAACAACCTGTTGTCGGTGATGATCGCCAACGTGGAGCTGATCATCGGCGATCTGGGTGACGACGCGAGTCCCGACATGCGCGAGAGCCTGGCGGAGCTCGGTGCGGCGGCGCGCAGCGGAGCCTCGATGGTGCGCAAGCTGCTCGGCTTCAGCCGGCGGGCGGAGCTCCGCTTTGAGCCGGTGGACCTCGCGGCCGTGGTTGGCGACGCCGTCTCGATGCTGCGCCGCACGATCCCCGAGCACGTGAAGATCCAAACGGCCGTCGATGCCGATGCCGGGTCCGTGCTCGCCGACGTCGGCGCCCTGCACCAGATCCTCATCAACCTCGCGAACAACGCGCGCGACGCGATGCCGAGCGGCGGGAGTCTGCGGATCGAGGCGGCGCCGTCCGAGATCACCGAGGCGTTCGTGCGCGAGCGAGGCTGGGGGACCGTCGGTCGCTATGCGCGGCTCACCGTGCGCGACTCGGGGAGCGGCATGGACGCGGAGACGCTCGGCAAGGCGTTCGATCCCTTCTTCACCACCAAGCCCGCCGGGGTCGGCACCGGTCTCGGCCTCGCCATGGTGTACGGGCTCGTGAAGCAACACGGCGGATTCGTGGATCTCGCGAGCACCCCGGGTCAAGGGACCACGGTCTCGATCTACCTGCCCGGTGCCGCGGCGCCGACGCGGGCCGAGCCGGCGCCCGCCCCGCGCGAGAGCGCTCCACGAGGGCGAGAGACGATCCTGCTCGTCGAGGACGGGGAACACTTGCGCGACACCACGCGCCGCGTGCTGGAACGGCTCGGCTATGAGGTGATCGTCGCGGTGGACGGACGGGACGCGCTGGCACGCTTCGACGAGGCCCCGGAGCGCATCGCGCTCGTGCTGACCGATGTGGTGATGCCGAATCTCGGGGGCCGGGAGCTCTACCGGGCGCTGCGCGATCGCGGCGCGACGCTCCCGGTGCTGTTGATGAGTGGCTATACCGATCGCGACGTCCGCACCGCGGACGGCGTCGACTTGCGTGTCCCACTCCTGCAGAAACCGTGGTCGGTGGCGGATCTCGCCGGCCACATCCGCACGATGCTCGACGGGCGGGCGTAGCGCCGCTCAGCGCCGCTCAGCGCCGCCAGTGGGTGGTGTCGCCGCGCGTCAGCGCGCCGAGACGATCCACCACGAACGTCGGCACGCTGTCCGCGGCGGACCAGCGCACGATCTCTCCCGACGCCGTCGCCAGGGTGTAGACGATGAACGTCCTCTGGTTGCCGACGCCCGAGATCAGGTGAATGCGTCCCTTGGCATCCACCGCCACCCCGCCCACGTACGCGCTGTCCGCCCAGGGCCAGTCGACGCGCCAGCGGATGTGCCCGAACCCATTGTAGAGCGCCACCGACTTGCCGGGCGCGGCGTAGAACACCCCGCCGTCCGCGCCGACGAGCAGGCTCGGACGCGGTCCGACCTGGACCGGCACGAAGATCGTGTCCGACGTCCCGGACAACGCGACGAGCTGGCCTCCCGCACGCTCCACCACCACGCGACCGTCGGGGAGGACCGCGAATTGCGCCGACGCCGGATCGGCGGCGGCGAGCGACGTCGTCCGGAGCAGGTGTCCATCCGAGGTGAACGCGAAGAGCGTCGGCGTCGTGCCCCCGCCGTCGGAGACGAACCACGTGTCGGCGAGCGCCTGGACTTGCACGGGCTGGCTGAGCGTGCCCGCACCGAGCGTGTCGGCCACGTGGCCGTCGCGATTGAGGACGAGCACGACCGGCGCGTTCGCCGCCGGTACGGCGAACAGCGAGTCGCCCATGGTCGCCACGGAACGGCCCGCGATGAAGATCGGTGCCTTGAAGGTGCTCGGAGCCTTGCAGGCCGCGAGCGTCGCGAGCGCGACGAGGGGGAACCGCGCGATCCGCCTAGACACCGCTGAGGTGGTAGGCGAAGAACGCCGGGGCCAGCAGGGCGTTGAAGCCATTGAACACGTTCCCGATGAAATCGCCCAGTGCCCGCAGCGCCGCGAGCTGAGCGTTGGTGAGCGACGCGCCGGACGCGGACGTGAAGGTCGGTTGGGTCGTCGTCCCCGCGATATTGATCACGACCGTGCCGTTGTACGTGATCGTTCCATCCAGGGCGGTGCCGCTTTGGGTGATCTTGAGGATGGTCGTGTCGGTGCCGTCGGTGATCGTGAGGGTCGTCGTGAGGTCCGTGCTGCTCGTGCCCGCCGCCTGGAGATGGATTGCTCCACCGCTCGCGGGCGCCGTGATGTCGTAGTCGATGGTCACGCCGCTCGGCGATGCGCTCAGGGCCACCGTGAAGTTCACCTGGTGGGCGCCGTCGGTGACGTATCCATTCGCGTTCAGCTGGAAGCTCGCGCTCTGGTTGATCGAGCTGCTGACGGAATAGTCGAGATACGTCACCCCTCCGACGACCGCCGTGATGTGCAGCGCGGTCGTCTGGTCGTCGAAATCGAGATACCCGATCTCCTGGAGTGGCGTGATGACGGTGTTGAGGATCGGATCGACGGCGTAGAGGATGAATCGCACCCCCGTGGCCGGCGCGCCCGTGCGGGTGCTGGCCTCGTAGAGGGCGGTGTTCGGATTGTACACGAAGGTCTTCCCGACGACGGTGGCCGGGAAGAGCGACGCCGGGTTGGTCGCGTCGAGCGCGATGCCCGCGTTGCGCAACCGACGTACGAGGTCCGCCGGAGCGCTGGGCCGGCCGTCCCCCAGCAGTCCTGTGACGTCGAGGAGGACGGGGGCCCCGCTCAGCGTGAACTTGTTCGACAGCACCGCCAGGCTCTGGATCGCCTGGTTGCTGTCTACCGGCATGAAAATCGTCTGGGTCGTGGACTGCGTCGCGACGGGATCGAAGCCGCTCCCCGGCGCGGTGGAGCTCCCGCAGGCCGCAAGGGCCGCGGCCGCCGCGGGGACGAGAAGTCGGGACGCGAGGTGACGCTTCATCGGGCGCTCCAGGGTGCACGAGTCCGGGCCGACAATCGGTACCAATATATGCCATCTCGCCATCGCGTCACGCGCCACGTGTTCCAGGCGCGGTCCATCGCGATAGATTTCGGGCACGGTGCGCACACCGGACGCGCCACGACCGCCACCAGGACCGAGAGCACGCCATGTCGAAGCCCATCGCGGATCTCCGGCGCGAGTACACCCGGGCGGGGCTCGCGGAAGCCGACGTCAAGCCGGATCCGCTGGCCCAATTCCGCGAGTGGCTGACCCAGGCCCTCGCGGCGGAGCTCCCCGACGCCAACGCCATGACCCTCGCTACCGTCGACGGCGCCGGTGCGCCGCACGGCCGGGTCGTGCTGCTCAAAGACGTAGATGCCGAAGGGTTCGTCTTCTTCACCAACTATGAGAGCGCCAAGGGCGTGGAGCTCAGCCACGATCCACGTGCGGAGCTGGTGTTCTATTGGGCCCCGCTCGAGCGACAGGTGCGGGTGCACGGCACGGTGACGCGCGTGTCCACCGATGAATCCGAGGCCTACTTCCGGACCCGGCCCCGCGGAAGCCGGATCGCCGCATGGGCGTCCGCGCAGAGCGCGGTGATCGCCGATCGCGCGGCGCTCGAGGCGAAGGTGCGTGATATCGAGGCCCGCTATCCCGGCGACGACGTCCCGCGTCCCCCGCACTGGGGCGGCTACCGGCTCGTCCCCGCGTGGCTGGAGTACTGGCAGGGCCGCGAGAACCGGTTGCACGATCGATTGCGCTACGTCCGGGCGGGTGCGGGCTGGCGCCTCGAGCGGCTCGCGCCGTAGCCGATGCCGACTGCGGCGGCGCGTCTCTTCGCCACCGACGCCTTTCCGCTCCCGCTCCCCGCGGGTCATCGCTTCCCGATCGAGAAGTATGCGCTCCTGCGGGAGCGGGTCGTCGCCGCCGGCATCGTCGCGGCGGAGGACATTGGCGTGCCGGACCCGATCGCGGAGTCCGCGCTGCGCGCCGTGCACGCGCCCGCCTACGTGGACGCGGTCTTCACCGGCACGCTGCCGCCGGAGGCGCAGCGGCGGATCGGATTCCCGTGGTCGCCCGCCATGGTGGAACGCTCGCGTCGTTCGGCGGGTGCGACGGCCGCCGCCGCCGAGGTGGCGCTCGCCGGCGGCCTCGGGATCACGCTCGCCGGCGGCACGCACCACGCCATGGCGGCGCGCGGCGAGGGATACTGCGTCTTCAACGACGTGGCCGTCGCGGCGCACGCACTGCGGCAGGCGCGGCGGGTACGCCGCGTGCTCGTGATCGACTGCGACGTGCACCAGGGCAACGGGACCGCGGCGCTCTTTCGGGACGATCCCACCGTCTTCACCTTCGACGTCTACGGCGCGCGGAACTATCCCTTCGACAAGGTCGCCCCCGATCTCGCGATCCCGCTGCCCGACGGCACCGGCGACGACGGCTACGTGGAGGCGCTGACGCACGGCGTGCGGAATGCGTTCGCGCGTGCGAAGCCGGAGATCGTCTTCTACGTCTCCGGCGCCGATCCGTACGAGGGAGACCGGCTGGGGAGGCTCGCGCTGACGCGGCAGGGGCTCGCGGAACGTGACCGCACCGTCTTCGCCGCATGCCGCGCCGCGGGGGTACCCACGGTGGTGACGATGGCGGGAGGGTACGCGGCGACCATCGCGGACACCGTGGAGATCCACTTCAACACCGTCACCACCGCCCTCCGGATCGTGGGTGGCGACGCGATCGAGGTGATCGGTTTGGCGTAGCGGGCCGGGCCCGCCACGACGTCAGGACTCGGGAGCCTTCGCGGGCGCATCGCCGGGCGGGGCGGCGTCGTCGTGTCGAGGATCGTCGGATGGTGCCTCTCCGTCGGGCGTCGCGAAGAGCGGACGCACCCGATCGAGCGCCTCGGGATCGCCGACGACGACCACCGCGTCCAGCGGGCGGAACCGAAACGCCGGATCCGGCGTGAAGTGCACCCGGTCCTCACGGATCACGGCGACCACGGTGGCGCCCGTCGTGCGGCGGAGATCGAGGGTCGTCGGATGGCCGCCGACGGCGGGCGCACCGTCGCGCACCTCGAGCATCTCCACCGCGTGGAGTGCGCCGAGATGGCGGAGCCGGTCGAGCCGGAGGTCGGGGCCGCCGCGGCCCCGGAGCGTCCCGTAGTGCGCCTCGCGCACGCCATCCACCTCACGGGCGATCAAGTGATCGGGGATGCCGTAGAGGGCGAGGACGCGTGCGAAGATCTCGATCGACGTCTCGAACTCCTCGGGCACCACCTCGTCCGCGCCGGCCCGCTCGAGGTCGCCGATGCTGGCCACGTACCGCGTGCG
>DATFMZ010000244.1:0-4114 GCA_035266665.1 Gemmatimonadales bacterium
GTCGCCGTGACCCCGTTCCCCCATCGCATGCTCTACGCCGGCGGCGGGCTCGCGATCGTACACTACGATCCCGGCAACTCGCTGGCGCTCGCGGCGTTCCGCACGAAGGCGGGCGGCAATCTCTTCGTCGGGTTCGAGCCCGGCTTCCGGCGCCGTGCCGCGATCCGGCCGATGGGCGAGGTGCGGTGGACCTTCTTGAGCTACGGCGGTTCGACGCACTCCACGATGCGCCTGCTGTTCGGGTTGAACTTCGTGCTGGGCCGCTAGCGTGGTCGTCGCCGTCATCGCGCTCGCCACCGCGCTCGTGGTGCTGAGCGTCTTCCTCGTGCTGGTGATGGTGCGGCTCGACCGGCTGGTGCAGAGCCAGCAGGCGGTGCCGCGCGCGCTGGCGGAGGGCCAGGCGGCGCAGGCGCAGTCGCTCGCGGACGTGCGCGAGCAGCTCGGCCGTCTGGGCGAGGCGGCGCGCGGCCTCCAGGCGGTGGGGGAGGCGGTGGCGGATGTGCGGCGGCTGCTGCAGGTCCCCAAGCTCCGCGGCACGCTCGGCGAGCTCTGGCTCGAGGAGTTGCTCCGCCAGATGCTCCCCGACTCCGCCTTCGAGCTGCAGTACGGTTTCCGCGGCGGCGATCGTGTGGACGCGGTGATACGGCTGCGTGACCGGCTCGTGCCCATCGACGCCAAGTTCCCCCTGGAGGCGTGCCAGCGGATGCTCGCCGCCGAAGGGGACGAGGCCGTGCGCGAGCGCCGCGCGTTCACCCGCACGCTCCGCCAGCGCGTGGACGAGATCGCGCACAAGTACATCCGGCCGGACGAGGGAACGTACGAGTTCGCGCTGATGTATATCCCCGCCGAGAACGTGTACTACGAGGCGGTCATTCGGGACGAGGACGGCGATCGCGGGCTCGTGACCTACGCGCTCGACCGCAAGGTGATCCCGGTCTCGCCGAACACCTTCTACGCGTATCTGTCGGCGCTGGTGCACGGCCTGCGCGGGCTCGAGGTCGAGGAGCGCGCCCGCGAAATCCTGGGCACGTTGAACGCGCTGCGCCAGGAGTTCGACAAGTTCGACGAGTCGTACCAGCTCGTCGGACGCCACCTCGCCAACGCGGAGAAGCAGTATCTGGAGGCGGAGAAGCGCGCGAGCGCCATTCGCGGCCGGCTCGACGGCGCGCTCGGGGCGCCCGTGCCGGAGGAGCGCTCCGACCGCTAGCCCAAACGCATTATCTTGAAGGCTGACCCGGCCATTCCTCGTCCGCTGCCGGCGGGCGTTGACATAGATGAAGGATCCGTCGTGACGCCATGCCCGCCGCGCCGCCGTGCGCGCTCCCTGTCCTCGATGCTCTTGGTGCTGCTCGCCGCGATCGCGGCGCCGCTCGCCGCGCGCGGGCGGCCCACGGGCCGGCTCAAGCCCGGCACCAAGCAGATTCAGGCGCGCCGCATCAAGGGCAAGCCCCCCGTCATCGACGGCCGGCTCAACGATCCCGCCTGGAAGCAGGCCGAGTGGATCTCGGACTTTCTCGATCGCGATCCCATCGAGGGCGCGGTCCCGAGCGAGAGCACGAAGGTCGCGTTCATGTTCGACGGGAATGCGCTGTACGTGGGCGCCCGGATGTACTCCAAGAACCCCAAGGACATCGTGCGCGGCGTCACCCAGCGGGATCAGGCGTCGAACACCGAGCGGCTGATCATCTGGCTCGACACCTATCTCGATCGTCGCACCGCGTACTCCTTCGGCGTGACCGCGGCCGGCACGCGGCTCGACTTCTATCAGCCGTCCGATGCCGCGTACCGGCGCGACTACTCGTACAACCCCGTCTGGCAGGCCGCGGCCCACGTGGATTCCCTGGGGTGGACGGCTGAGATGCGGATTCCGTTCTCGCAGCTCCGGTTCAACGACCACCCGCGCCAGGTGTGGGGCATCAACATCAACCGCTACATCCCGAACCGGAACGAGGACATCTACTGGATCGTGGTGCCGAAGGATGCCACGGGGTGGTCGTCGTGGTTCGGCAACCTGGAGGGGATCAACGGGATCAAGCCCACCCGGCGGATCGAGCTGCTGCCGTACGTCACGGCCGACGGCATGGTTCGCGGCGCGCCCGATCCCAACGATCCCTTCCACGGGAAGACCACGGGGCACCTCCGCACCGGCGGAAATCTCAAGATGGGACTCGGACCAAGCCTCACGCTCGCCGCCACGGTGAACCCCGATTTCGGCCAGGTGAACGCCGACCCCGCGGTCGTGAATCTCTCGGCCTACGAGGTGTTCTTCCCGGAGCAGCGGCCGTTCTTCACGGCCGGGAGCCAGCTCCTCACCGGTGACGGGCCGTCGTACTTCTACTCGCGACGGATCGGCGGGCCGCCGCACCTCACGCCGAGCGCCGACTACGTGGACGCGCCCAAGAACGCCACGATCCTCGGCGCGGCGAAGGTGACCGGCCGGCTGGCATCGGGTCTCTCGTTGGGCGCATTGGGCGCGGTCACGGGCCGCGCAACGGCCCGCACCTTCACCGCACCCGACAGCTTCGGTACGGAAGTGGTCGAGCCGCCCACCGGGTACGGCGTCGTCCGGCTGCAGCAGGAGTTCGGCGCCAGCGCCTCGACCGCCGGTATCACGTTGACCGGCGTCGAGCGCTCGCTCACGGCGGGAAGCGCGCTCGCGGACTACCTCGATCGCACGGCCGTCACCGGCGGCGGCGACTGGGCGCTCCGCTTCGACGACGGCGAGTATCAGTTGAACGGGTATGCCGGCTTCAGCCACGTGGCCGGTGATTCGCTCGCCATCGCGCGGCTGCAGACGTCGAGCGCCCGCTACTACCAGCGGCCCGACGCGCACTACGTGACGCTCGATTCCTCGCGGACCCAGCTCGACGGCTATACCGCGGCGCTCGGGTTCTCGCGGAATGCGGGCCATCACTGGCTCTGGGGCGTCTCCGGCTCGGTCGAGACCCCGGGCTTCGAGCTGAACGACCTGGGCAGGCTCCACACGGCCGACGACATCTCCACCGGCGTGAGCGTCCACTACCGGGAAAACACGCCGGGCTCGGTCTTCCGGAACTACCAGATCAGCACGCACGTCGGCAGCAACTGGAACTTCGGTGGGGTGCACCGCGGGTTGAACGGCGGAGTCGGGGTTGGCGCGACCTTCCTGAACTATCTGAACTGGAGCGTCAATTTCGGTTGGAGCGCGCGCGGCCAGAGCGACGGTGCCACACGCGGCGGCCCGCTCATGGGTACGGGCGCGGGGTGGTCCGCGAGCACCCACGTGTCGTCCAGCTGGTCGGCCCCGTACCAGGTGGGCGGGAACCTCGCCTACAGTCGGAACGAGCTGGGCGGCTGGAGCTACGGTGTCTCGGCCAATTTCGGTGCGCAGCCCGGCGGGCGGTGGACGCTGAGCATCGATCCACGCTACAGCCGCTGGCGCGACACCCGCCAATACGTCACCACGCTCGACGGCGGACCCGCCGCGACGTACGGCGAGCGCTACATCTTTGCCACGGTGGATCGGAGTGAGCTCGCGGCGCAATTCCGGCTCACCTACACGTTCACGCCCGATCTCTCCATTCAGGCGTACGCCGAGCCGTTCACGTCGAGCGGCGCGTATTCCGACTACGGCCAGCTCTCGGCACCCCGACAGCGCACCCTGTTGCGCTACGGGACGAGCGG
This sequence comes from Gemmatimonadales bacterium, assembly GCA_035266665.1. GTDB lineage: Bacteria > Gemmatimonadota > Gemmatimonadetes > Gemmatimonadales > GWC2-71-9 > DATFMZ01. The sequence continues at coordinate 3,664 of DATFMZ010000244.1, forward strand.
CACGACGATCACCAAGCAGGCTGACGGGAGCCGCACGGTGACCGACGGGGCGAGCGCGTTCACGCTCGGCAACAACGATTTCACCGTCGGGTCGTTCCGGTCGAACTTCGTGCTGCGCTGGCAGTATCGTCCCGGGAGCACGCTCTACGTCGTCTGGCAGCAGAACCGCTCGACCTCGAGCAGCACGGGGCAACCCGTCACCCCGTCCAACCTCGTGGACGCGCTCACCGCCACCGGCGACAACTTCTTCGCGGTCAAACTCAATTACTGGCTGCCGGTGGGGACGTAGGGAGGCGGGGCGGGCGTAGGCGGGCGTAGGCGGGCGGGATGGGGAGGGGATCATGCCCGCCCGTGCCCGCCCATGCCCGCCCATGCCCGCCCTAAAGGATGGTTTGCCGTTCTGATTTTTGTGGGGTATGATCTAGCCTCCATGCCCACCCCTCCTGGAAAT
>DATFMZ010000245.1:0-16238 GCA_035266665.1 Gemmatimonadales bacterium
GGACGATGCAGACGCCCCCTGGCACGGCGTGGCGGAAGACGTCAGCCGCTGGACGCTCACCACGATGGCCGATCCGGCGGGCGGATACTTCGCCTCCCAGGACGCGGACGTCGGGCTCGAGGACGACGGCGACTACTTCACGTGGACGGTGGACGAGGCAAAGGCCGTGCTCGACCCGTCCGAGTTCGCAGTGCTCGCCCGGCACTACGACATCGAGCCGACCGGCGAGATGTCGCATGACCCCGCGCGCAACGTCCTCTGGGTGAAGGATTCGCCGTCCGAGATCGCGAAAACGCTCGGGAAGACCGAAGACGACGTTCGGGCGCTCATCACCTCGGGGTGTGCGAAGCTCCTGGCCGCGCGTTCCACGCGGCCCACACCACAGATCGATCGGACGGTCTACACCGGCTGGAGCGCGATGATGGCATCGGCCCTGTTGACCGCCGGCGGATGCCTCGGGCGTGAGGATTTCGACCACCACGCGCTCACGACGCTCGAGCGGATCTTCGTCGAGGGCTCACCCGACGACGGCGCCACCGGGATCGCACATGCCATAGGCGGCGCGTTCGGGGGCATCCTCGACGATCAGGTCCACGTCGCACACGCCGCGCTCGACGCGTACGAGGCCACGGGAGACCGGCGCTGGCTCGCGCGCGCCGAGCGCCTGATGGAGCACGTCTGGACCACGTACGCCGCCGACGAGGGCGGGCTCTACGACTGCGTGCCGCGCGGCGAGGGTGGACTGCTCGATCACCCGATCAAGCCCATCCAGGACGCGCCGACGCCGTCAGGGAACGGCGTCGGCGCCCTCGTCTGCGCGCGTCTCGCCGAGCAGACCGGCCGCGACCGCTGGCGCACGCGGCATCGCTCGATCGTGACGACCTTCGGCGCCGCGCTCGAGCCCCTCGGCCTGCACGGTGCGACGCTCCTCCTCGCGGCGGACTGGCTCGTGCATCCCGCGGCCCACGTCGTGGTAGTGGGCGGGACGGACGACGCGGCGGGAGCGGCATTGCGGCGTACGGCACGCGCCGTGTACCATCCGCGCAAGGTGGTGACACTCCTCGCCCCCGGTGACGACGCCACGGGTCTTCCCGATGTCCTGCGTGCGATGATGGATGGGAGCGCCCCTCGCGCCTACGTGTGCGTCGGGCCGCAGTGCGCGCCGCCCGCCACGACACCCGATCAACTCCGTGACACCTTGAGGCAGCGATGAAAGTGGATTTCGCGGTGGCGTGCGACTACGCGCTCGTCGACCAGTACGGCAAATTGTCCGTGCTGGGCATCTTCCAGCATATTTGGGTCGCGCAGTTCCCCGCCTTGCACCCCCGGCTGCACCTCGTCCTCCGCCTCCGCGGGAAGCGCGTCGAGGTCGGCGACCACGCCGTGCTGATCCGGCTCATCGACGAGGAAGACGGCTCGGAGATCCTGAGCGGCGGAGGCACCGTCACCTTCCAGGAGCCGCCCGCCGGCGTGCTCGACATCGAGGCCGGCACCGTGCTCGCCTTCGACGTCCCCTTCCAGCACCCCGGTCGCTTTCATTTCGAGATCTCGGTGGATGGCGTGCCGGCGACCCTCGTGCCGATCACGGTCGCGCAGAGCCACCACCCGACGTCGTCCGAGCTGCATTAAGGGTCCGCGGTGCGCGCCGCTCGCCCGAATCTCTGGCTCGTCGCGTGCCTCGTGGCCATGGGGCTCGGACTCGTCTGGCGCCTCGGCGGCTACCCGCTGTTCGAGCCCGACGAAGGCCGCAACGCCGAGGTGGCGCGTGAGATGGCCGCCCGCCACGCGTGGATCCTGCCGACGCTCGATGGGCTGCCATACGTCGACAAACCCGTCCTGTACTTCGCCACCGATGCGGTAGCCCAGCGCGTCTTCGGCTCGAACGAAACGGCCGCTCGCCTCCCGTCGCTGCTCTTCACGCTCGCGACCGCCGTGCTCGTGGCGTGGTTCGCCCGGCGCCGCCTCTCGCGGCGCGCCGCCTGGACCGCCACGATCGCCTACCTGGCGACGCCGTTCACCCTCGCGTACGCCCGCACCGTGATCTTCGACAGCGCGCTCTCGCTCTTCGTCGTGGCGGCGTTGATCGCGTTCTACCTGGCCATCGAAGCACCACCCACCGACGATGCGGGCGCCCGCCGGGAGACCTGGCCCACGACCGCGGTCGCCTGGATCGCGATCGCCCTCGGGATCCTCACCAAGGGGCCGGTCGCGCTCGCGTTGCCGTTGCTCGTGGCCGTCCCCTACGCGATCTGGCGCCGGCGTGCGCGCCGGCTCTTCGAGCCGGTCGCGGTGCTCGCCGGCGTGGCGGCGCTCCTACCGTGGCTCTTTTCCATTGCCCGGCGCGTGCCGGGGTTCTTCCACTACGCGCTCGTGGTGGAGACGGCGGAACGACTGACCACCAACACGATGCATCGCTCGGGACCGTGGTGGTACTTCGTGCCGATTCTCGTCGGCGCGGCACTCCCCTGGAGCGTGATCGCCGTGGCGGGCATTCGGCGCCGCGTATTCCGGCGTGACGGAGCGTGGAATCCGTTCGCCGTGTACCTCGCGCTCTGGATCCTTGTCCCGCTCATCTTCTTCAGCCTCTCGCAATCCAAGCGGCCCCAGTACATCCTCCCGCTCATGCCGGCGTTCGCGCTGCTGGTGGCGCTGTTCTGGGAACGAGATGAACGTCTGCCGGGGGTGCGCTGGGGCGGCGCGCTGCTCATCGTGCTCGGCCTCGGCCTGATCGCATTCCACGGCGTCTTTCTGCGGTTCGCGACGAAGTATCCCACGATCGGACCCGCGATACCGCCCACCGCGCTCGCCCTCGGCGCGGTAGCGGTTGCCGCGGGCGTCGGCGTGCTCTTCTTCGCATGGCTCGGGCAGCGCGAGCCCGTGCTCCTCATGCTGACGTTGCCGGTGGCCGTGATCCCGATCATCGGCCTGCCGCTGCTCCAGGCGATCGGACACGAGCGGTCCGCGCGTGCGCTCGCCGGGGAGATCGCACCGGTGCTGAGTGCGCAGACGCAAGTCATCGCGGTGGAGACCTTCCCGCTCTCGCTCCCGTTCTATCTGAAGCGTACCGTCCTCCTGGCCACGGCCGACGGCCGGGAGCTGACGAGCAACTACGTGCCGCGGCATCTCGGGCGCCTGCGCGCCCTGCCGGACTCCCCGCTCCGTCCGGCGGAGTGGTGGCGCGAGGCGGCGCGGACCTGCACGGTGCCGCGCGTCTTCGTCGTCGCGCGCACGGATGTCGCGGCGCGCGAGTTTCTCGCCGAGCGGCTTCCGCTTCTCGCCGCGGCGGCCAAGTGGGCAGCCTACGGCCCGTGCCAGCGGGGCCCGGCCGTCGCGCGCGGCATTCCCTGACATGTGCGGGATCTACGGCGCCGTCGCGCTCGAGGGCGTGCTCACGCACCCCGACGCGGTGCGCGCCATGGCGGCCGCCGTGCACCATCGCGGGCCGGACGGCTCGGGGCGCCTCGAGCGTCCCGAGGCCATCATCGGTGTCGAGCGCTTGCGCATCATGGATCTGGACCCACGCGCCGACCAACCGTTCGCCGACCCGGGCAATCGACACTGGCTCGCCTGCAACGGCGAGATCTACAACGCGGCAGAGCTTCGCCGCCGCTTCGCGTGCTACCCCTACCGATCACGGTCCGACGTCGAGCCGCTCCTCCCGCTGCTCGCCGAGCGCGGCGCCGCGGGCGTCGCGGACGCGAACGGGATGTTCGCGCTCGCGCACTGGGATACGGAGACCCGAACGCTCCTCCTCGCCCGCGATCGCGCGGGGGAAAAGCCGCTCTTCTGGATGGCCGTGGCGGGAGAGATCTGGTTTGCGTCGGAGATCCCGGCGCTGCTCGAGCACCCGGCCTTGAGCCGCGCGCTCGACCACCAGGCGCTCGCCGAGTACCTGCAATTGGGGTGCGTCCGTGAGCCGCGGACGTTGTTCGCCGCGATCCGCAAGGTTCCGGCCGGGAGCGTCATCGCGATCGACCCCCGCGGACCGCGCGTGGTGCGGTTCTGGGACGTGGAGACGCTGGCACCCGGGCGTGACGGCGCGTCGATCGCCCGCCTCCGCGGGATGCTGACCGCGGCCGTCGAACGCCAGGTGGTGTCGGACGTGCCAGTCGGCGTGTTCACGAGCGGCGGTCTGGATTCCTCGCTCCTCGCGGCGCTCGCCGTACGCACGCTTGGCCGCGAACGCGTGCGCACCTTCGCCGTGGGATTTCCGCAAGCAGATTACGACGAGCGGGCGGCCGCCGCGCGGCTCGCGCGGAGCCTCGGCACGACGCACACCGAAGTCCTCGCGGACGATACGGCCCTCGCCGCCGCGTACGATGTCATGCGGAGAACCGGCGAACCGATCGCCGATCCCGCCGTCCTCCCCACCTATCTCCTGGCGCGCGAGACGAGACGGCACGTCGCCGTGGTGCTGAGCGGGGAAGGGGGCGACGAGCTCTTCGCGGGCTACCCCACGTATATCGGGCATCGACTCGCCGCGGGGTATGCAGCGCTTCCCCGACCGCTCCGCAGTGCGGTGCGCCGGGCCGCTTCGCTGGTCCCGCCTTCCACGGGAAAGGTGACGCTCGAGTTCCTGCTCAAGCGCTTCGTGGCGGACGCGGAACGGCCGTGGCGCGAGCGGCATGTGGCGTGGGCGGGCAGCATGCTGCCGGCGGACGTGGTGCGACCCTCCTGGCGACCCACGTATCCCGACCACGAACCGGATTGGGCGGACCCGGTGGAGGGGGCGATGCGCTTCGATTATCGGACGGGGCTCCGCGAGCGCTTGCTCGTCAAACTCGACCGGGCGACGATGCGCGTCGCGCTCGAGGCGCGCGCGCCCTTCCTCGATCCGGCGCTCACGCGCGCCGCCTTCGCGCTTCCGGGCCACGCACATCTGCGCGAGTGGCACACCAAGCGGGTCCTGCGCGCCATGGCCCGCGGATCGGTTCCGTCGTTTATTCTACGCAGACGGAAGCGAGGCCTGAGCGTGCCCATCGCCGCGTGGCTCAACGACGGATTCCGTGCGGAGGCCGACCGTCTCCTGGATCCAGCGCGTCTTGGTGGGCGACCGTATTTGCGGGCGGAGGTGGTGGCGCGGCTCGTCGCGGAGCATCGGGCGGGTCGAGCGGATCATGCGCGAGCGCTCTGGACGCTCATCGTGCTCGAGCAATGGATCGAACAGTGGAACCCGGAGATGGCATGACGCGAGACGAAGCCCTCGAACTGATGCACGAGTACACCGCGTCCGACGCGTTGCGGAAACACATGTACGCCGTCGAGGCCGCGATGCGCGCGTACGCACGCACGAGCGGCGCGGACGAAGAGGCGTGGGGCGTCGTGGGCCTGCTGCACGACTTCGACTACGAGCGGTACCCCAACGACGCCCGCTCGCCGACCGAAGAGCATCCCTCGTTCGGCGTTCGGCTGTTGCGCGAACGTGGCCTCCCCGACGACATGTGCCAAGCGATCCTCGGTCACGCGGCGTACACCGGTGTCCCGCGGGAGACCCCAATGGCGAAGACCCTCTTCGCGGTGGACGAGCTCTGCGGATTTCTGGTTGCGTGCGCGCTCGTCCGGCCCTCCCGGAGCCTCCAGGATCTCGGGGTCAAGAGCGTGAAGAAGAAGTTGAAGGACAAGGCCTTCGCCCGCGGGGTGAACCGCGAGGAGGTCGTGCAGGGTGCCGAGGAGCTCGGCGTTCCACTCGACGAGCACATCCAGTTCGTGATCGAGGCGCTTCGGCCGGTGGAAGGCCGGTTGGGGCTCGGGACGGCGTGACCCGGCCGCTCGCCGAGCGCTCTCCGGGCGGCTCCGCGAGCGGCAGCGCGACCCTGGAGCGCGCGCTGGACCGCACGAGCGACGCCCGGGCCATCCCGGGAAACGCGGTCCGCCACCTGCCCGACGGCCCCGAGACCTTCGCGGCCATGCTCGCGATCATCGACGCCGCGCGCGAGTGGCTGCATTTCGAGAACTACATCATTCGGGACGATTGCACCGGCCGCGTCTTCGCCGAGCGCTTGAAGGCGGCGGCGGCGCGCGGCGTCACGGTACGCCTGCTGTACGATCCGTGGGGGTGCCGGGGAACACCCCGCCGGTACTTCCGCACCCTCCGCGCGGCGGGCGTACAGTCACGCGCCTTCAATCCGGTGCGGTTATGGCATCCGATCACCGCGATGCAACGCGACCATCGGAAGTACTGCGCGGCAGACGGTGCGCGGGCGGTGCTGGGCGGCATCTGCATCGGCGACGAGTGGGCCGGCTTTCCCGAACGCGGCATCCCTCCGTGGCGTGATACCGCGGTCGAGATCCACGGCCCGGCGCTCCCGGCGCTGGAGTCGAGCTTCTTGCGTCGTTGGGAGGAGGCCGGCGGCGCGGCCGACCTCGCGACCCCGACCCGATCGGAGCCACAGGGCACGGCCCGCGTACGGGTGGTGGACGGCGTGCCGGGCACGCTCAGGGTCTACCGGACCATGGAGCTGCTCGTCGCGGCGGCGTGCGACCGGATCTGGGTGACCGATGCGTACATGGTCGCGCCCGCTCCACTCGTGGCGAGCCTCATCGCGGCCGCCCGGAGCGGCGCGGACGTCCGCATTCTCCTGCCGGGCCACACCGACCTCCCCGCCGTGCGGGCCCTCACTCGCGTCGGCTACCGAGAGCTGCTCGAGGCGGGAGCGCGGATATGGGAATGGCACGGCCCCATGTTGCACGCCAAGACCGTCGTCGTGGATGACCGTTGGGTCAAAGTCGGCTCGACCAATCTGAATCCGTCGAGTCTCATCGCGAACTACGAGCTGGACGTCTTGATCGAAGACGTCGAGGTGACCCAGGCCGCCGCGCAGCAGTTTCGACGGGATCTCAGCAATGCGGTCGAAGTCGTGCTGCGCCCCCGCCGATTCGCCGCGCGGTTGCCGCCCAAGGTTGCCCGGGCCGCGGATCCGGCGGAGCCCGGACCGCGGCGTCGCGTGCGAGAGCTTCCGTCGCGGGCGGCGGTGGCCCTTCGGCAAGTCGCCGGTGGCGCACGGCGCTCCATTGCAGGCGCCGTCATCTTTCTCTCGGTCGGAGCGGGCGCCCTGTTCCTGGCACTCCCCCGCGTGATGGCGTATGCCCTGGCGGTGATCAGCTTCTCGCTCGCCGCGGGTGCCGCGTCACAGTTCCTGCAACGCCGCCATCGGCAGCGATGAGCGGTCCAACGCCTCCCCCAACCCCTGCGTATGAGTGATATGACGGACGCCGAACTGGCGCGCCGGGCCCAAGGTGGGAATCGGGACGCGTTCGGCGAGTTGGTGTCGCGTTACGCCGGTCAGGCGCGCCGGGTCGCCCGGGCGGTGCTCGGCAACGCAGACGACGCGGACGACGCCGCACAGGATGGATTCCTCTCGGCGTTGCAGCACATCGACCGGTACGACCCCGCGCGGCCGTTCGGTCCCTGGCTGATGCGAATCGTCGCGAACGCGGCATCCGACCGGCGCCGGCGGCTGAAGGTCCGGCGCACGGAGGAGTTGTCACCGATCGCCCCCGCGAGCGGCGCCGATCCGGCGGTCACCACCGACCGGCGCGCGTTCCTCCGGGAGCTCGAGGTGGCGCTCCAGGCGCTGCCGGAGCGGCAGCGGACGGCGGTAGTGCTGTTCGACGTGGAGGGATACAGCCACGCGGAGATCGCCGCCGTGTTGAAGGTGCCGGAAGGCACGGTGCGCTCGGATGTGTTTCACGCCCGGCGCACGTTGCGCCAGGCGTTGTCGGCCTGGCGGGACTGGAAGGAGAACGACGAATGAGCAAACACAATCCGTTCGACCAGCGGCCCGATGTGGTGCTCGGGCAGGCGCTGCGGGACGCGCTGTCCGCCCCCGATGACGCCGCCTTCGTCCGGCGCGTCATGGCGCGCGCCGCGGAACCCGCCGCGACCTGGTGGGACGTGCTGGGCACGTGGGCGCGGCCGGGACTGGCCGCGGCGCTCGTCGCCGCTGCCGTCGTGGGCTTCTGGATCGGACACGATCAGGGCACCCATCGGACGGCGTCGCTCGACGATCCGCTGACCAGCGCCGCCCAGGCGGCCGGCGCGGCTCCGGTGCTGTTCGACGCGGCCGGGCCGCCCACCATGGACGTCGTGCTCGCCGTCGCCGGCGACCGCAACTGACCTAACGAACGCGTACCGATGACCGTCTTAGAGGATAGGACCTCCGAATGCTGAACCGCTCGAAGTTCACCGCGATCCTTCTGCTTCTCGGCGTCTTTGCCGTCGGAGCAGCCGCCGGCGTGGTGGGCTCGAACGTCCTGCGACACCGCTCACGACCGCCGAGTTACGTGGACCGGCTCCAGCAGGAGCTCGCACTCACGCCGGCACAGCACGACACCGTGGAGAAGATCTTGAAGCAATATGACAATCAGATGCGCGAGATCTGGCGCTCCGTGCACCCGCGCGTGGATACGATGCGGACCCAGATTCGCGCCCAGATCGCGACGGTCCTCGACGACCATCAGCGCGACCTCTATCGCGCGATGCTCACGCGGGTGGACAGCCAGCGTGCGGCGCGCGAGCGGGAGGCGGACCATGCGCACCGCTAGTTGCGCGGGCCTGCTCCTGGCCCTCACCGTGGCGCCGCTCGCGGCTCAGCAGGATACCACCGCCATGCCGCAGGATTCGACGCAATTGGCCGTCAAGGCCATCACGCTCGACCAGGCCCTCCTCATGGCGGTGCGGACCCAGCCCGCGGTGGTGCAGGCCGAGGGCAACCTCGACGTCGCGCATGCATCCCAGCGGGCGGCCATCGGCAATTATCTGCCCTCCCTGTCGGCGAGCAGCGGGTGGAGTCGGAATTCGTCCGGGGCGCGCTTCGACCCGACGACGCAAACGACCATCAACGCCGCGAGCACGTCGTGGAACGGCGGGCTCCGGTTGAACCTCACCCTGTTCGACGGCTTCGCGCGTGAAGCGCGGAACCGCCTGGCGAGCGCGGGGATCTCGAGCGCCGACGCGGCGCTCACCAACCAGCGCTTCCAGATCGAGCTGCAGACCAAGCAGGCGTTCTTCAACGCCCTCGCCGCCGACGAGCTGGTCCGCGCGAGCCAAGAGCAGCTGAAGACGGCGCAAGATCAGCTCAAGATCTCGCGCGACAAGCTGCTGGCGGGGAGTGCGACCCGGGCCGACACGCTGACCTCCACCGTGCAAGTCGCGAACGCGCAATTGACGCTGCTCAACGCCCAGACCCAGCGCGAGACGGCGCAGGCGCAGCTCGCGCGGCTCGTCGGCTCCAACGAACTGGTGCGCCCCGTGGCCGATTCGTCCCTCTATGCCCTCCCGCAAATCGATACGCTCGAGCTGCGGAGGGAGGCCATCGACAATTCACCGAGCGTCCAGACGGCGGAGGCGAACGTCAAGACGGCCCAGGCGCAGGTGGCGGTGAGCCGGGCCCAGTACTTCCCGTCGATCAACGCGGGGTACTCGAACTCGCTCGGCGGCACGGCGCTCGACCAGTTGCGACACAGTTGGTCGATGAGTGTTTCGCTCTCGTGGAACCTCTTCAACGGGTTCACGCGGGAATCCAACATGGCGTCGAGCGACGCGCAGCGGAATTACGCGCAGTCGGCCCTGGCCGATGCGCGCCGTCAGGCATCCACGAATCTCACTACCCAGCTCGCAGCGCTCGCCTCGGCCGAGCAGCGCATCAGCATCGCGACGGTGTCGGGCGCCGCCGCCAACGAGAACCTTCGTGTACAGCAAGAGCGCTACCGCGTCGGGGCCGCCACGATCGTCGACGTCCAGACGGCGGAGGCGAGCGTGGCCTCCGCAGCCAGCGACCTGGTACGGGCGCGGCTCGATTTCCTCGTCGCCAGGGCGCAGATCGAAGCCCTGATCGGACGGACATTATGACGCACGTGCCCTTCCACACCGGCGAGACGCCGACGCCGGACACGGTGATTCTGTCCCACAAGCTCTCCCGAGACTACGTGCTCGGGAGTGAGACGGTGCACGCGTTGCGCGGCGTGGATCTCCAGATCAAGCGCAACGAGTTCACGGCCATCATGGGCCCGTCCGGATCGGGCAAGTCGACGCTGATGAACCTCATCGGGTGTCTCGACACGCCGACCGGCGGCGAGTACTGGCTGAACGGCCAGAAGGTGAGCGAGCTCGACGACGACGAGCTCGCCCACATCCGAAACAAAGAGATCGGGTTCGTCTTCCAGACGTTCAATCTCCTGCCGCGCGCAAGTGCGCTACACAACGTCGAGCTCCCGTTGATCTACGCCGGGATGGCGACGAAGGCGCGCCACGATCGCGCCGCGCACGCCCTCGAGCGGGTGGGGCTCGGCAACCGCATGGATCACCGTCCGAACGAGCTGTCGGGCGGCCAGCGTCAGCGGGTCGCCATCGCACGCGCGCTCGTCAATGAACCCAGCATCGTGCTCGCCGACGAACCGACCGGAAACCTCGACAGCGCCACCAGCGCCGAGATCATGGCGGTCTTCGAAGACCTGCACAGCGCCGGTCAGACCATCGTTCTCATTACTCACGAACACGACATCGCCGCTCACGCCGATCGTCAGATCCATCTCAAGGACGGCCGGATCGAGCAGGACGTCACCACCGCGAGCGTTCCCTCATGAAGGCACAGATCCGTCCCATCCCATTCCTCCTCGCCGCGGTGGCCCTCGCGGCTGCCTGCAAGAAGGCCGCCCCGCCACCGATGTACGAGGCGATCCCCGTCGTCCGACGGAACATCGTCGTCTCGGCGAGCGCCGCGGGCACGATCGAGCCGATCACGACCGTGGACGTGAAGTCCAAGGCCTCCGGCGAGATCACGGCCGTCCTCGTCCAGGTGGGCGATGCCGTGAAGCAGGGCCAGCTCCTCGTCAAGGTGGATCCGCGGATTCCGCAGAACAGCCTGCAGCAGGCCGAGGCGAACCTCGAGGTGGCGAAGGCCTCCGTCGCGAATGCGGACGCCCAGCTCAAGCGGTCCGAGCAGCTCCACCAGGCCAAGGCGATCACCGACCAGGACTACGAGACGGCTCGGCTCACCGCGGCGCAGGCGAAGGCCCAGTTGGTCTCCGCGCAGACCAACCTCGAGAACGCGAAGATCGCGTTCCAGGACACCCAGGTCCGGGCGCCGAGTAGTGGCATCATCCTGACCCGTACGGTGGATCCCGGTACGGTCATCCAGTCCGCGACGGCGAACGTGAGCGGCGGGACGACGCTGCTCACGATGGCCAACCTGGACACCGTGCAGGTCGAGGCACAGGTGGACGAGACCGACATCGGAAAAATCGCTGCCGGCATGCCGGTCACGATCACCGTGGACGCCTTCCCGAATCGGCCGTTCTACGGGCAGGTGCTCAAGATCGAGCCGCTCGCGACCACCACGCAAAACGTGACCATGTTCACGGTGCTGATCCGGATCCCGAATCCCGGATTGGTCCTGAAGCCCGGGATGAACACCGAAGTGGACGTCCACGTCGGCCAGCGCGACAGCGTGCTCGCCGTGCCGAATGCGGCACTCCGAACCCCCGCGGACGTGGCGTCTGCGGCGTCGGTGCTCGGGCTCGACATGCAGCAGGTCCAGGAACAGCTCGCGGCGCAGCGCGACAGCGCGCAGGGCGGCGAGGCCTCCATGGGCGGCACGACCGCCAGCGACTCGTCGAAGGCGAACGGGAACACCATCACGCTTCCGGACGGACGCACGATTCCCATTCCCGACGGGGTGACCAAGGCGCAAGCGAAGGAAGTCATGGACTTCATGGCGAAGCTGCGCTCGGGAGGCGGCTTCCAGAACATGTCCGACGCCGACCGCGCGAAGATGCAGCAGCTCCGCCCCATCATGGCGAAGCTCTTCCCGCGGAATGGCGGCGGACGGTTCGGCCGGGGTGAGCGGGGCGGCGGCCGGCCATCGGACGCCGGCGACAACTATCAGTTCGGGGGCACCTACACGGTCTTCGCACTTCGCAACGGGCAGCCGCACGCCGTACGCATTCAGACGGGGCTCACCGACCTCGATTACGCCGAGGTCAAGAGCGGCCTCAAGGAAGGCGACACGGTGCTCGTCCTGCCGAGCGCGAGTCTCATCGCCTCGCAGCAGCAATTCCAGCAGCGGATCGCGGGGCGCGGCGGCCTTCCCGGCGTCCAGCGCAACAGCCGGTAGACGGGAGTCACCATGCTGATCGGTGAAGTCTTCGCCGTCGCCCTCGCGGCGATCCGCGCGAACAAGCTGCGCTCGGCGCTGACGATGCTCGGCATCGTCATCGGCGTGGCGGCGGTCATCACGATGGTCGCGCTGGGCGCCGGCGCCCAAAAAGCGGTGCAGGAGCGTATTCAGGCGCTCGGCACCGACCTGCTCTCGGTGTACGCGGGGCAATCGTTCGAGCACGGCGTCGCCTCGGCGAACCGGGTGAGCCTCACCACCGAAGACGCCGATACGCTCGCCGCCGATGTGGGGTCCTCCGTCAAGGCCGTCGTGCCGGAGATCACGAGCAACATGCAGGTTCAGCTCGGGAGTCAGAACATCAACACGACCGTCGACGGCACCACCTCGAACTACGTCGACGTGAACAACTACTCGGTCCTCGCCGGGCGGATGTTCACCCGGGGCGACAACGACGGGCGCCGGCGCGTCGCCGTGATCGGCTACGACATCCCGAAGGAGCTCAACTCGAACGGTGTCGCGATGATCGGGCAGACGATCCTCATCCGCGGCATCCCGTTCCAGGTGATCGGGCTCCTGAGCCAAAAGGGCTCACAGGGCGGCTGGGACAACCCGGACGACCGGATCTTGATCCCCATTCAGACGGCCCGCTATCGGATCTTCGGCTCGGACCGGATCCGGTCGATCACGGTGCAGCTGTCGTCGCCCGATTCCGTCAACGTCGCGATGATCAACATCGAGCGCGTGATGCGCCGCCAGCATCAGATCCGTCCGGGGCAGGACAACGACTTCCAGATCCGGAACCGCGCCGAGTTCCTGGCGACGTTCCAGCAGACGGCGCAGACGTTCACCTTCCTCCTCGCGGGGATCGCCGCGGTGAGCCTTCTGGTGGGCGGCATCGGCATCATGAACATCATGCTGGTCTCCGTCACCGAGCGCACACGCGAGATCGGCGTGCGCAAGGCGATGGGCGCGACCAAGCGCAACATCCTCTATCAGTTCCTGGTCGAGGCGATGGTGCTCTGTCTGATGGGTGGCTTGGTCGGTGTGCTCCTCGGCACCGGCGGCGCGGTGGCGCTCTCGAAGCTGGCGAACTGGAACACGCTCATCTCGCCTGTGTCGGTGATTATCGCGGTCGCCTTCAGCGGCGTGGTGGGTGTGTTCTTCGGACTCTGGCCGGCGCAGCGCGCCGCCGGACTCGATCCCATCGTGGCTCTCCGGTACGAATAGGCGGGCGATACAGGAAGTAGAAGGCGGCAGCGGGCGGTAACGGTGGCGTGATCCCGACCGTTACCGCCTTTGGCCGCCTGTTACCGCCTTCTGTCGCCCATTATCTTTCCCCTCGCCCATGCTTCCATTACTCCTCGCCGTCCTCCAGGCCCAGACTCCGCAGCCCGTGTACAACGGCCGCGCCGGACACACCGACGTGCGTCCGCCACGAGTCACGACCGCGCACGTCACCATCGACGGGGCGCTCGATGAGCCCGTCTGGCGGCGCGCCGCCCTGCTCACCGGGTTCTCCCAGTACGAGCCGGTCGACGGCCGGCCGGCGGTGGACTCGACCGAGGTACTCGTGTGGTACGGCCCGAACGCCATCTACTTCGGCATCCGCGCCTTCGAGCAGCACGGGCAGGTGCACGCGACACTCGCCGACCGCGACCACGTCGATAGCGACGACTACGTGCAGATCGTCCTCGACACCTTCGACGATCACCGCCGCGCCTACGTGTTCGGCGTGAACCCCCTCGGCGTACAGGCAGACGGGATCCGAAGCGAGGGGGCGATCGGCGCGGGGGGCCGCGGCACGGGCGGCGGGTTCGACAACGTGGACATGAACCCCGACTACGTCTATGCCTCGAAGGGTGTCGTGACGAGCTGGGGCTACGAAGTCGAGATGCGGATCCCCTTCAAGACGCTCCGGTATCAGGCGGCGGACCCGCAGACCTGGGCGCTCCAGATCTTCCGGCGCATTCAACACTCGGGGTATCTCGACGCGTGGACGCCGGTCGTCCGGGCCAGCGCCTCGGTGCTTGGGCAGTCGGGGACGCTCGAAGGACTCACGGGCCTCCATCGTGGTCTGGTCCTCGACGTCAACCCGTTCACCACGACGCACGCGGACGGCACGCCCGATTCCACGGGGACCGGCTGGAACTACAAGGTCACTCCGGCACTCGGCGGTACCATCCGCTGGGGCATCACGAACAACCTGAATCTCGACGCGACCGTCAACCCCGACTTCTCCCAGGTGGAGGCCGACGTCAGTCAGGTGACGGTGAACGAGCGGTTCGCCGTCTATTACCCCGAGAAGCGACCGTTCTTTCTGGAGGGCATCGACCAGTTCAACACGCCGAACCAGCTCATCTACACCCGGCGTATCGTCGACCCCGTCGCGGGCGCCAAGCTCACCGGAAAGATCGGCGCGCTCAACGTCGGATTCATTTCGGCCGTGGATGGGAAGGACGCATCGCGCACCGGCACGAAGAACCCGGTCTTCAACATCCTGCGCCTGCGCCGCGATCTCGGCGGTCAATCGACGCTCGGCATGACGTACACCGACCGCATCGACGGGAGCGACTACAACCGCGTGGCCGCCGCCGATGCCCGCATCGTGTTCGCGAAGCTCTACTACTTCGAGGCACAGGGCGCCGCGAGCTTCACCGACTCGGCCGGACTCAAGACGGCGGCGCCCCTGTGGGAGGCGACGCTCGACCGCACGGGCCGGAATTGGGGGTTCCACTACTCGATCACCGGCGTCGATTCGGCGTTCCGCGCGCAGAGCGGCTTCGTCAATCGTACCGGTGTCATCACGCCGTTCCTCATGAACCGGCTCAGCTTCTACGGCGGCCCCGGGGCACTGATCGAGAACTGGACCACGTTCTACACGTTGAACGGCACGTGGGACTACAACCGGTTCTCGCCGACTCGCGCGCCGCTCGAGGGCTCCTTCAGCGCGCGGAGCAGCCTCACCTTCCGCGGGAACTGGGTGCTTTCGCTGTCGCCCCAGTGGCGGACCGTGGCCTTCGATTCTGGATTCTACGCCGGCTACGCCGTGGCCGGCCCCACCGACACCGTCCCGTTCGTCGTGCCGCCGCGCCTCAACAATATCGTCTCCGGCACGATCGGCCTCACCACGCCGCAGTTCGCGACGTTCGCTGCGAGCGCGAACGTCACGTACGGCCGGGACGTCGCCTTCTTCGAGCCCGCGGCGGCCAAGGCGTTCTCCTGGGCGGCAGGCGTGGACTGGCGGCCGAATGGCAAGCTCCGCGTGAATGCGCAGTACCAGTACGCGATCCTCGATCGCGTACGGGATGGCACACGCTTCTCCACCGCCCGCATCCCACGCCTCAAGATCGAATATCAACTGTCGCGCCCCATCTTCTTCCGGTTCGTCGGCCAGTACGACGCGGAGTCGCGCGATTCGCTGCGTGATCCGCGCACCGACCAGCCGATCGTCTACTCCGACGGCGCCGGCGGCTACACGCGCGCCGCCGCGAGCGTCACGAACGACCTCCGCGTCGACTGGCTCTTTTCGTATCACCCGAATCCCGGCACCGTCATCTACTTCGGCTACGGGAGCAGTCTCACGGAAGACAAGGCGTTCACCTTCCGGACCCTGCGACGGGTCAGCGATGGATTCTTCGTCAAGCTGAGCTACCTCTTCCGGGTATGAGCTTCGTCCGCTCGCTGGCGTGCCGCGCCTGCGGCACGGCGGTGGAGAAGATCGCGATCGTCGCCTGTCCCTCCTGCGGGGGGCAGCTCGATCCGGTCTACGATTGGCAGGCCGTTCAGGAGGCCGTCGCGCGCGACGACCTCGCCGCCCGCCCGCGGTCGATCTGGCGTTATCGCGAGCTGCTGCCGCTCGACGAACCGCCCGGCGTGAGCAAACACGTCGGCTGGACACCGCTCGTCGACGCCCCGGCGCTCGCCGACCTCCTGGGCGTGAAGCGCCTCTGGGTGAAGTTCGACGGGGCGTCGTTCCCCTCCCTCTCGTTCAAGGACCGCGTCGTCGCGGTGGCGATCAACAAGGCGAGGGAGCTCGGCATCGAGACGGTGGGGTGTCCGAGCACGGGGAACCTCGCGAACGCCGTCGCGGCGCACGCCGCCGCCGCCGGACTCGACGCCTGG
>DATFMZ010000246.1:0-5088 GCA_035266665.1 Gemmatimonadales bacterium
GGGGTCGGCGCCGGGACGATGCACCGACAGCTCGGCCAAATGCCAGCGTCCGATCCGCCCCTCCTCCAGCCACGTCCGGATGCGGCCCCACACCGGATTGAACCGGTACTGGTGACAGGGCGCGACGACGCGCGCCGCCGCCGCCGCCGCCGCGCGAATCCGCGTGGCCTCGGCGCGGGACGTGGCGACCGGCTTCTCGCAAATGACGTGATAGCCCTGCGCGATCCCCCACAGCGTGAGATCGACGTGCGACTTGGTCGGCGTGCAGACGTCGATGAAGTCGACCGGCCCGAGTTCCGCGAGCGCGTCGGGGGTCCGGAGGATCGGAATGCCGTCGAGCGGTGGCAGATCGTCGGCACCGTCCACGACCGCGACGATCTCGATGCGTTCGCGGACGGCGGGATCGTGTTGGAAGGCGGGGAGATGCGCGTGCCGCGCGACGCCACCGGACCCGAAGATGACCCCCCGCAGGCGGCGCGGTGGCTCAGTGGATGCCGGCATAGGCGTCCAGTTCCGGCTCCAGCACCGTCTGCAGCTGCCCGGAATTGGATTCGTGCAGCATGAGCAACGAGACGAGGACCACGTTCAGCGCCGTCGCCTCGATCCAGAGGAATGCGCCGGGGTGCCCGACGATACACGCGATCCCCACCACGAGGAACCGGAGATTCTGGCCGAGCCACGCGCAGTGCGGCAGCAACGCCCGCTGCCGGTCCGCGTACTCCTCACGGAACGACGAAGAAACGTGCGCCTGTCGGAAGAGTCGGATCAAACGGGTCGAACGCGGCAGCAACCGCGTCTGCCGCTCCACGTAGTCGCGATGGACCCACTGCGCGAGCCGTCCCGGCAGCGAGCGGCTCTCCGGTTCGGCCGTCAGATCCTCCGGCAGGTCGAGCTCGCCCTTGCCGTCGACGACGAACAAATAGGCGTTCCGGATGAAGTCGATGACGGCGCTCTGGAACGAATGGCTCAACGCCGCGCACGCGACCAGCGCCACCGCATGCCACCCGCCGCCCGCCATGACGAGCCGCGCGAGGAGGTGGCCGTAGAGGTTCGCGAACCGGACGTTGTCGCCGATGCCGTCCAGGATCCGGCCGCGTCGCGTGGACGTGCCGCGCATGCGGGCCAGCTGGCCATCCGCACTGTCGAAGACGTCCGACACGATGAACAGCAGGAGGCCGAGCGCATTGAGTCGGGCGCTGTCGTAGTAGAACAGATGCCCGGCGACGAGTCCGATGAGAATCGCGAGCATCGTGACGTCGTCCGCCGAGATCCGGGTCGGCGCCAGGGCGCGCGCGATTCGTGCGCCGATGGGGCGGAAGAAGTGAAGATCCGCCCACTCCTCGACGGCGCGGCCCTTATCGACCAGCGCGTTCGGCGGCTTCACTCAGTACGTCCTTCATCACGGCCAACGCGGTCATCGCTTGATCCTCCTCGATGACGAGCGGCGGATTGATGCGGACCTCGGGATTGTAGATCATCGCGAGGACCCCGCGACGGAGCAGTGTGTCGAATATCCCTCTCGTGACCTGCTTGTCCAGCAAGGTCCGGGTCCCGGGCACCACGAGGTCCATCCCCAGGAGCAGGCCACGGCCCCGAACGTCCGAGACGATCGGGATCTCGGACTCCCACCGCTTCATTTCCGCGAGCATCTTCTCGCCGAGCCGGCGGGAGTGCTCCACCAGTCCGTCTTCGAGTATGATCTCGACCGCCGTGCGTGCGGCGCAGGACGCGAGCGGGTTGCCGCCGTAGCTCGACGAGCTGCCGCTCGGATTGGCGAACGGCTTGGCGAACGCGACTTCCTCGCGCGCGATGAGCCCGCTCATCGGGAAGCCGCCACCGAAGCCCTTACCGATGGTGATGACGTCCGGCACGATGCCCTCGTGCTCGATGGCGAACATCTTCCCGGTGCGCCCGAACCCGGTGATCATCTCGTCACAGATGAGGAGCGCACCGATCTCGTCGGCGAGCCGCCGCAGCATCTTCAGGTAGCCCGGCGGCGGCACGATGTTGCCGGCCGTGCCCTGAATCGGCTCCACGATGATCGCCGCGACGCGGTTGGTGGTCTCGATTTGGATTTTGCGCTTGAGGAACTCGACGCACTGCCACTCGCACGACGGGAAGGTCTGGCCGAACGCGCACCGCGCGCAGGAGGCGTAGGGCGACGAATAGGCACCGTTCATGAGGGGCCCGAGGCCGTGCTTGAACGAGCTGCCGAGGAGCGGAAGGACCCCACCCGTCTTCCCGTGGAATCCACCCCAGAACCCGACCAGCTCGTACTTGCCCGTGTACGACTTGGCAAGCCGCACCGCCGCCTCGACCGCCTCCGCGCCGCTCGAGTAGAGCTGCGTGCGATTGAGATCGCCCGGCGCCGCTTCGGCCAGGATCTTGACCAAGGCCGCGCGATGTTCCGAAGTGAAACTGCCGACGTGAACTCGCGCGATCTGCTTCTGCATCGCGGCGACGTACTTGGGGTGCGCGTAGCCGAGGCTCGCCACGGAAACCCCGGCAAGGAGGTCGATGTAGCGATTGCCGTCGAGATCGTAGAGCAGGGCGCCTTCACCCCGGTCGATGCACAGTTGACTGAAGAGGGCGACGCTCTGCGTGCCCGGCGCGAGATACTGGGCCTCCGCGTCGAACGCGGCCTTCGACCGCGGTCCCGGAAGCTGTACCTCGGTAATCACGTCACTCACGGATGTCTCCGATGCGCCATCTGGTCCACGACGTATGCCGCAATCGCTTGCGCGGCGGCGTCGCGGTAGGGCGCAAAGCTTGGCCAATCGTTGATGTCGATGAGCACCGGTCGATCGGGCTCGGGAAAGGCGACGTCGCCGCCGAACACCTCGAGGCCGAGAATGGCCCCCGCGTCGAAGGCGAGCGCCTTTAAACGGTCTTCCGCAATGGGCGGGCGCGGGCCCGCCGAACCGGCATCGGCCGCGTACCACCGGAAAAACCGGCCGTCGGCGACGCCGTAGAACTTCACAATGGGTCCACTCACGTGCTCCTGGAGCGCGATCCACGGAATGCCACGCTCCCGGAACGAGGCCACCGCGGCGGGCGCCTCGTCACGCGGCACCGCCACGACGTCCTCCGGACGCTCGGCGTGCACGTCACCGCGCTTGATCCATACCTTCGGCTGATCCCCGGCGACTCGTGCCAGATCGCGCTGGGTGAGCTGCGCCGAGCTCGAGAGCACGAGCGTGCGCGGGAACGACAGCCGTCCATCGCCAAGCCGGCTCACGAGCCGGTGCCGGTGACAGGCGAGCGCGCTCGAGGGACGATTCACCACCACCGCGCCGTCCGCCTCGAGCGGCATGAGCTGTTCGGCGGCCAGGGAGCCCTGACACATGTTGAGGTAGAGATCCGCGGCGGGGAGATACCCCTGCTCGACCTCACGCTCGCTGGTCTTGATGACCTCCGTCATGCCGGCCGAGAGACACGCCACGGTCGCGTCCAGGATCGCCGTGTCGTTGACACGGTGCTGGAGCGGCGAATAGCTCGGACTGCGATAGACGGCTACGAGACGCACACGACTCCCCGGTGACGCGTGACTCCCGACACGATTCCTATTCTTCCCGTTCGTTCAGGGCCAGCCAGCGATTGGCGTCGTCCAGGTCCGACGGGCGGTCGAGATCCACGATCCGCGGGACCTCCACAGCCGCCACCCGATGCCCTTTGGCCACAAGAACCCTGAGGAAAGCGCGCATTCGACGCAAGCCCTCGGCGACGGCGGCCGCGGCGCCCGGGCGGACGGATTCCCCAAAGGCGTACACGCCGCCGGTCACCACGTCGGCCGGCGGCGCATCCCGGACCTCGGTGACGCGCCCCCCCGCATCCAGCTCGACCCACAGCGGCTTTTCGTCGTCGACGTGCGACGTCACGACGAGCACGGCCTCGGCACCCGCATCGAGCGCCGCCCGCGTCTCGCGCCACACCGCCTGCCAATCGGCCGGCGGCATGACGGTATCGACCATCGTACAGAAGACCGGGCCGGGCGGCACGACGTCGAGGCCTTCGCGCAATGAGTGCAACGACGTCGGCGGCCGCCGGGGCACGACGCGTACCGGCACCGCGACGTCCGTCGCCGCGATGGTACGCTCCACGTCCGGCACGCCGTCCCGCACCACGCAGGTGATCGTCTCGCAGCCGAGTGCCGCCAGCGTCTCGACGAGCCGCACCACCTGCGGCTGACCCGCGACCTGCACCAAGGGTTTTGGAAGGGTGATCCCGCCGCTCCGAAGCCGCGTCCCCTCCCCGCCAGCGAGAATGAGCCCGTGCATCTACCCGAAAATCGACTCGAGGTTCGTGAAGGACGCGGTGCGTGCGGTCGCGACTCCTTCCGCCGGCAGCGGACGCTCCGCCGGCGCAAGCCAGCACGTGCGGAGCCCCAACCGCGCCGCGGCACGAACGTCGGCCTCGAAGTTGTCGCCGACCATCCATGCCATCTGCGGCTCAACGCCGAGTGCCTCGAGCGTCACCTCGAAGATGCGGGGCGCCGGCTTGGCCACCCCAACCACGGACGAATCGCTCACCGCGCCAAACAGGCTGCGCAGTCCGAGCTCCTCGAGACAGGGCTCGAGATTCCCCGTGAAGTTGGAGACGATCCCCAACCGGTAGCGCTGTGCCAGCCGCGTGACGACCTCCCTGTTGCGGTCCACCGTGGCGGTGGACGACGCGTGAAAATCCCGAGCGATCCGATCGGCGTCCACGCGCCCGCCGTCCGGCAGAAGGGCACAGAGGAACGTCGCCTGCCGGGCGATCATCTCGCGAAGGCCCAACCCGCCGATGTCCGGCTCCGCCTCGAGCGCCCGGTCGGACGCTCGAAAGATCGGCTCGAACTCCGTGAACGACAGACCCCCGCCGGCGGCGCGATAGGCCGAGTGAAATCGCCGACCCCAGGGGATGCCGTCCGCATCGAGCGTCCCGCCGAAATCGAAGAGCAGCGCGCCTGCCGCCATCACAAAACTGCCCCGTGCACCGGTTTCAAGGTCACCGGACAATAGTCGGTACGGGCCCAAACGCCAGTGCCTGGGCCGGGGGCCCCTTTTTCACGCGCCGGGGTATCTTTCACCCCGCCGTGAACCACGCCCC
>DATFMZ010000247.1:0-7199 GCA_035266665.1 Gemmatimonadales bacterium
TACGTGATCTTGTAGATCCGCCCGCCCCGATCGTCACTCACGAAGAGCGCGCCATGGGGTCCGAGCCCGAGTCCCACCGGCCGGTGTGCCACCGACGCGCCGCGGAAGCCGTCCGCGAACGTCTGGTACGTGCCCGTGGGCTTCCCATCGGCGAACGGCACGAAGACCACCTTGTAGCCCTGCTGCGGAAGCGGCGCGCGGTTCCACGAGCCGTGGAACGCGATGAACGCACCGCCGCGATACGCCGCGGGGAACATCGAATCCGTGTAGAAGACCAATCCGTCCGGCGCCCAGTGTGCGGGGAATGCGAGGATCGGCTCCTTCTTCTGCGCACACACCCCCACCTGCTGCCCGTCCCCACCGTACTCCGGCGCGAGCACCAGATGGCCGAGCGCGGGGTCGTGGTAGCAGTACGGCCAGCCGAAGTCGTCGCCCTGCTCGATGTGGACGAACTCCTCCGACGGCTTCTCGGCACTCGCCGAGTCGTTGAACAGCTTAGGCCAGTTGTTGGAGAGCTGGTCGCGGCCGTGCATCACGCCGTAGAGCGTACCGTCGGGACCGCGGGTGAAGGCGACCGTGTTGCGGAGGCCCTGCGCGAAGTGGACGCCGTCCGCCTGCCGCTGATCGGTCTTGTTCGCGTCGAACTTCCAGATCCCCGCCCGCGTCTCGAGCTCCGTGCACGGCTGGTAGCCCGGTGAGCCCGGTGAGCGGTTCTCATGCTGACACGCGTTCGTGGCCGACCCGATGTTCACGTAGAGCGCGCCGTCGGGCTCGAGCACGAACGACTTGCTCACGTGATCGCCGGTGGCGGGAAGATCGCGGACGATCGTGTCGGCCTGGCCCGCGGCGGTGAGGTTGCCGGGGATCCAGGGGAACCGCACGATGGTGGTGTTGGTCGAGAAGTAGATGTAGCTCGGGTGCTCGGTGACCAGATGCACGTCCGAGCCGTCGGCGGCGTGCGAGAGCCAGACCGTCGTGTCGGCCGTGCCGTCGCCGTTGGTGTCGCGCAGGGCGACGAGCCCGCCGTGATCGCCGGCGACGGCCAGGAACATGTCGCCGTTGGGCGCGATCGCAAAATGCCGGGCGCGGCCGAGCTGGTCGGCAAAGACCGTGGCGTGAAAGCCCGCCGGCAGCGTGAGGCCCGGGTCGGATGTGCTCTGCGCCCTGGCCTCGTGTGTGTGGCGCCACACCATCACGCCCGCGACGACCGCCAGGCAGAGCGCGACCAGCCGCCGGAGCGGCCTCATACGGTCTGTCCGCAGAAGGTCTCGAACGCGGACACGAGATCGGCGGCGATCGTCGGGGCGTCACGCCCCTCGATGTCACGCCGCTCGAGCATGTGGAGCAGGCGCCCGTTCTTCATCAGCGCGATCTGCGGCGAGGAGGGCGGGTAGCCCTCGAAGTAGCTGCGGGCGCGCTCGGTGGCCTCGAGCTCCATGCCGGCAAAGACCGTGGTCAGGTGCTGGGGCCGGACCTCGTGCTGAAGCGCGAGCGCCACGCCCGGGCGTGCCTTCCCGGCGGCGCAGCCGCATACCGAGTTCACGACGACCAGGACGGTCTCGTCCTTGGCGGCGAGCGCCTCGTCCACGGCGTCGGGGGTCAGCAATTCCTTGAAGCCGATCCGCGTGAGCTCGTCACGCATCGGCTGGACCATGCGGGGGTCGTAACGCATATGACTGTCTCCTGAGTGATTCCCGTGTTTCAAAGATAATGGGCGGGCGAGGGCGGGCGAGGGCGGGCACGGGCGGACACGGTGCTTCACCCTGCCCACCTACGCCCGCCTATGCCCGCCTATGCCCGCCCCAAATTTCCGCTCTCCCCACGAGCTCGACATCATGCACCGCCTCCGGATGCAGAATCGCGCCCAGAATCTCGATCCCGTCCACCACCCGTGGGCCGGACCGGTTGAAGTAGGACGAGCCGTCGAGCACCCAGGCGCGGCCCCTCGCGATGGCGCGGCCCGCGATCTCGTGGAGGCGCTCGGCGCGGGCGTCGGCTTCGGCGCGCGCGGCGTCGAGGCCGGAGCCGCAGGGGAGCACCAGCAGCACGTCGGGATCGGCATCGGCGAGCGCGTCCCACGGCACTTGCTGCGAGCGGCGACCCGCCTCGCCGAAGAGGTTCTCGCCGCCGGCGCGAGCGATCATCTCGGGCCCCCAGTGTCCCGGCACGAACACCGGGTCGAGCCACTCGAGCGCGAGCACCCGCGGGCGCCGCCGGCCCGCCACGCGCCGCTCGACTTCGGCAATTCGCGCCCGCAGCTCGGCCACCAGCTCGGCCGCGCGCTCGGGCACGCCCGCGACGTCGCCCACCTGCGTGATGGTGTCGAGGATCCCGTCCACCGTATGGGCGTCGAGCGAGACCACCCGAGGCGCCGGATCGAGCAGGTCGCCCGCGCGGCGCGCGAGCGACGTCGGCACGGCGCAGACCTCGCACACCTCCTGCGCGAGCAGCACGTCGGGGTGGGCGGCACGGAGCGCCTCGGCGTCGAGCTCGTAGACGCTCCCGTGGATCGCCATCGCCTCGCGGACCGCCGCGTCGATCGCCCCGCTCGAGAGCCCGCTGGGATCGAAACGCGGCCGGCTCACGCGGGGCCGCGTCAGCGCCTCAGGGGGGTAGTCGCATTCATGCGAGATGGCCACGAGCTGGTCGTCGGCACCGAGAGCGAACACGATTTCCGTGGCGCTCGCCAGGAGGGATGCGATGCGCATGCCCGCAAGATCACCGGCCCGCTCCCGAGTGGCAACGGGCGCCGACTTGACACCGGGAAAGCCCATGCTCAACATTCGGCGTCACGCGCACCTCACCCTTCGGAGAACACATGCCGTACGTGATCGCCGAGCCCTGCATCGACGTGAAAGACCGTGGCTGTGTGGACGTCTGTCCGGTCGACTGCATCTATGAGGGCGAGGACCAACTCTACATCCATCCCGACGAGTGCATCGACTGCGGAGCCTGCGAGCCGGAGTGCCCGGTGACCGCGATCTTCCCGGAAGAAGATGTGCCGGAGGAATGGAAGAGCTATATCGAGAAGAATCGCGTCTACTTCGAGACCGGCGAACGCCAGGTGGCGAAAGGACGCGGGGGCTGACGATCCGTCGGCCGTGTGAGAGACGAAACCCCGGGGGATAACTCCGGGGTTTTTTCTTGGTCCGTCTCAGCCCGTCTCACTCCGCACCCGCGCGATCAGCATGTCCACCGCCACCCGGTTCCGGCCGCCGGTCGGGATGATCACGTGGGCGTGGCGCTTGCTCGGCTCGACGAACTCGAGGTGCATCGGCTGGACGGTCTCGAGGTACTGCTGCACCACCGAATCCACCGTGCGGCCCCGCTCGGCGATGTCGCGCGAGAGGCGGCGAATGAAGCGGATGTCGGCGTCGGTGTCCACGAAGACGCGGATGTCCATCATCTCGCGGAGCGCGGGCTCGGCCAGAATCAGGATCCCCTCGACGATCACCACCCGCCGGGGCGGCGCGGTCACGGTCTCCTTGGAGCGCGCGTGCCGCGCGAAATCATAGACGGGCACCTCGACCGCACGACCGCCTCTGAGCTCCTCCAGGTGCCGGACCAAGAGCGGCGTTTCCAGCGCGTCGGGATGATCGTAGTTGATGTGGACGCGCTCGGCGGGCGGGACGTCGCTGCGGTCCCAGTAGTAGGAATCGTGCTGAATGATGGTGACCTGGTCGGAGCCCAGGTCCCGCACGATTTCGGACACCACGGTGGTCTTGCCGGAGCCGGACCCGCCGGCGACGCCGATGACGATGGGGGTGGACGGCATCGGCGCCGCGCTCCTAGATCCGCCCGAGGTGCGTCGGCTTGAACCCCTCGGGATACTTGAGGCCGAAGCCGAGCAGGCGGTCGAGGCCGATGTGGGCGATCCAGACCAGCGCGACCAACCCGGGCTCCCGCGCCGCGAGCGCCGCGGCGATCACGACGAGGGCGAGCGGTCCCAGGAGCGTGTGCACCAGATTGTACACGATCGCCCCCGTACGGGGGTTCCCCAGATAGGCGAGGATGGCGAGATCCGGCAGCAGAAACGCCGCCGCGAACGCCCACCACGGACCGGCGATCGCCCAGTAGAACGCCACGGCGGCGAGGAACATCGCGCCGCCCTCGAGGCGAACCAGGAGACCGGGACGGGTGAGCCCGAACGTCGCGACCATGCGCAAAGATAATGCGGGAGGTAACGTTTTGGCCCCTCACGCGTACTAGTAGTGTCTCTTTCAGCGAGCGCTCTATGCGACGCGTCGTTCCCTTCTTGGCGTTGGTGACCGGCCTCTGCGCCGTGACCCTCCCCGCCGCCGCGCAGGGCGGTGGCATGCGCCAGGGCATGCGGGCCCCCGATCATTGGCTCACCTTCGATTCCCTGACCGAGGCGGTCGGCCTCACCGCACAACAGAAAGCCGAGGCCCAGCAACACTTCGACGCCATCCAAAACACCTTCAAACAGGCCGTCGAGCATCGGCAGAAGATGCGCCAGATGTTCCAGTCGGGCGAGCGCCCCACGCAGGAGCAGTTCCAGCAGATGCGGGCCGAGATGGACAGCCTGCAGACCGTCGCGGACACGCACTACAACGAGCTGCGCGCGATGCTCACCGCGGACCAGCAGGCGGCGTTCGACAAGCTGCCGAAGCCGCATGTGGCGATGCGTCGGGGCGGGATGCGGGGCGGTGGGATGCGGGGACGTGGAGGCGGACAGTAGGCTCCAGGGGGTCACAGGCGGGCGTGGGCGGGCACGGGCGGGCTAGGTCCCGCACCCCCACGCCCGCCTCTGCCCGCCTCTGCCCGCCTTCGCCCGCCTCCTAGTTATCTTTCCCCGTTCATGACTTTTGACTCCCTGGGCCTACGGCCCGAGCTCCTGCGCGCCCTCGACGCCGAAGGCTACGAAGAACCCACCCCGATCCAGCGGGAGACGATTCCCCTCGCGCTCCAGGGCCGGGACATCGTCGGCTCGGCCCAGACAGGCACCGGCAAGACCGCGGCCTTCGTGCTCCCGATCCTCCAGCGGCTCGCCGCGGGGCACGACGAATCGGGTCACGTCGTCCGGGCCCTCATTCTCGTCCCCACCCGCGAGCTCGCCGAACAGGTGCTCGAGCGGACCACCGCGTACGGCCAGTTCCTGCGCGGGCTTTCCGCCGCCGCGGTGTACGGCGGGGTGCGCTTCGACCCGCAGACGCGCGCGCTCTCGGGCGGCGCGGACATCATCGTGGCGACGCCCGGCCGGCTCCTCGATCACATGCGGCGCGGACACGTGGACTTCTCGCACGTCGAAGCCCTCGTGCTCGACGAGGCCGATCGCATGCTCGACATGGGCTTCGCGCCCGACGTCTACCGCATCATCGACGCCCTGCCCCGCGACCGCCAGCGACAGACCTTTCTCTTCTCCGCGACCATCTCGATCGACGTGGACAGCCTGGCGCGCCGCGCGATGGCGGGCCACGCCTCGGTGGAGATCGGCCGGCGGGCGGCGCCGGCCGAAGGCATCGAGCACGGCGTGATCCCGGTGGACAAGGCGCACAAGCGCGAGGCGCTGGCGCGGCTCCTCTCGGTCCGGCCCGAGGGCCGGGCGCTCATCTTCACGCGCACCAAGTGGGGCGCCGATGCGCTCGCGCGGTATCTCGCCCGCGACGGCGTGCCGGCGCGCGCAATCCACGGCGACTACGCCCAGGCGCAGCGAACGAAGACGCTCGACAACTTCCGCAGCGGCGATCTCGAGGTCCTGGTGGCGACGGACGTGGCGGCGCGCGGAATCGACGTGGAGAACATCACGCTCGTGGTGAACTTCGACGTCCCCAACGATCCCGAGATCTACGTGCACCGCACCGGCCGCACCGCGCGCGCGGGCGCGCTGGGTCTCGCCCTCACGCTCATGTCACCCGACGAGTGGCTGCTCGTGGCCGACATCGAGAAGTTCGTCGGTCGCTCGTTCCCCAGGGAGACCGTCCCCGGTCTCGAGCCGTCGGTCGAACCCCCGCCCTTCAGAACGGCGGTGCCCGAAGCCCCGCGTCCCGAACGGTCAATCCGAATCCGCAGGGGACTCCGGCGAAGGTAGGACGGGAGACGTAGGACCGGAGACGTTCGCCGGCCAAGTCCCACGTGTCACGTCCTACGTCCCCAGTACTTCGCCTAGTCCCGCTAAGAGGCGGTCGATCGGTTCCGCCGCGGCGTTGGCCCCCATCAATCCCACCCGCCACGTCTTCCCGGCGAGCGGCCCGAAGCCGCCGCTGATTTCGATGTTCAGCTCGTTCAAGAGGCGTTTCCGCACGGTGGCGTCGTCCACGCCATCCGGAATCGTGATGACGTTGAGCATCGGGAGCCGGTGCGCGGCCGGCGTGAACAGCTCGAGACCGAGCCGCGCGAGTCCCGCGGCGAACCGCTCGTGGGCCGCACGGTGGCGCTCCCACCGTGCCTCGAGTCCTTCCGCGTGGATCAGCCGCAGCGCCTCGCGGAACGCATAGATGTTCGCGACCGGCGCCGTGTGGTGGAACGCGCGGCTCCCGCCGCCCCCCTCGCCCCAGTACTTGAAGAGCAGCTGGAGATCGAAGTACCACGAATGCGGCTTGGTCTTCCGCGCCGCGACCTTCGCCATGGCGCGCGGACCGACCGTGATCGGGCCGGAGCCCGGCGGCGCCCCGATGCACTTCTGCGAGCACGAGCCCGCGGCGTCGATCAGCCAGCCGTCCACCTCGAGCGGCATCCCGCCGAGCGACGTGACGCAATCCACGGCCAGCAGCGCGTCATGCGCCCGCACGATCTTCCCGATGTCCTCGAGCGGCTGCGCGGCCCCCGTCGAGGTCTCGGCGTGGACGAGATAGACGAGCGTGGCGGGTTTCTCGTCGAGCGCCTTGGCGATGCGATCCGGGTCGATCACTTCGCCGAGCGGTGCCTCGATCTCGCGCACCACGGCGCCCTGGCGCCGGCAGATCTCGGCCAGGCGCTGGCCGAAGTACCCGATCACGCCGACGATGACCTCGTCCCCGGGCTCGAGCAGGTTCACGGCGATCGTCTCGAGCCCCGACGTGCCGGTGCCCGACATGGGGATCGTGTGATGGTTGGTGGTGCGGAAGAGCCGCCGGAGATCGTCCATCGTCGCTTCCATCACCTCGAGGAAGTACGGGTCGAGATGGCCGATCATCGGGAGGCCGAGCGCCGCCGTCACGCGCGGGTCGGGATTGGACGGTCCCGGCCCCATCAACAGGCGG
>DATFMZ010000248.1:0-4698 GCA_035266665.1 Gemmatimonadales bacterium
ATCCCGTGCCGGCAACGGCGTGTGGGTTCGACTCCCACCTCGGGCATGTCTGCAGTACCGATGATCTCACCCAGCAGACGGCCCCACATGACGGGGCTCTCCCTCATCCCCCCGCGACGAGACGTCTGAACCGCGGGTTCCCCTTGAGCGATGTGAAGTCCGGATCGACGCTCAGCCAGCGCCCCGTCACGTGATACGGCAGCGTGACCAGGAGCTCGAGCTGCGCGATCGCGAGATCCGGTTTCCCCGCGAGCATATAGACCCGCGCGAGCTGATGGATGCCGTAGGTCCGGTTCCCGACACTCGCGCCCGCCAGCTCGACCCCGCGCGAGACCTCACGGATCGCGTCGTCGTGGCGTCCGAGGTATGCGAGCGCCACGCCGTAGAGTTGATGGAATTGGGGATCCTCGGGGGTGTTCCACGTCTCGTAGGCCAGCCGCGCCCTGTCGGCATAGGCCCGCGCCATGGCCGAGTCGCCCCGAAGCCGGTAGGTCTGCATGCGGACGGCCGCCCACGTCGCCGTGTCATCGTCGAACGCGCTCGGCGGGAGCGTGAGCAGCAGGGCCTGCTGGGCATCGGTCAGCACCCAGTACATGTCGTTGTACGTGGCGAGATTGGCGACCAGGCGCGCGAGATCGATGTCGCCGGGTAGACTCGCGAGGGTACGGCGCGCGCCCGCCAGGTCGCCGAGCTGGAGCGACGCGATCAGCGCGAGCTGCACCAGGCGGAAGTTGCCGGAATCGATCTGCAGCCCGCGCTCGGCGGCGGCATGCGCTTCCACCGAGCGATGCAGGTTCACCAGGACCGACGCGAGTGCACCCCAGGAAGCGACCGATCGCGGATCGAGCTCCACGGTCCGCCGGAGCACCCCCAATGCTTCCTCGGGATGATCGGTGGCCTCGAGGCTCGCCACGCGCCGCATGAGGTCCACGTTCGCTGGGTGGACGGCCAGTCCCGACTCCGCCATCTGCCGGGCGAGCGTCGGATCCCGCTGGACGAACTGGGCCACCGCGCTCCGCGCGAGGAACGTCTCGGGAGCCTGAGGCGCCAACAGCCGCGCCCGATCCGCCGCCTGCTGCGCCGCCGCGCCCTCGGCCGCGGTCGGCACGCTGGCGAAGTAGAGCACGGCGCGCACGTTCGCGAGGCGCGCCCAGGCCTGGCCAAACGTGGAGTCGAGCCCCACCGCCTGCTCGTAGAAGGTGACCGCGTGACGCAGCAGGGCGGGATCGGACCCCACCAGCGCCTGGACGATCGCCTCCCCCCTGAGGTACGCGTCGTACGCCGCGACGTCGTCCGTGGGACGCGCGGCGAGCACCTGCCGCTCACGGGCATCGAGCGCGATACCCAACGCCGCCGCCACCTGGATCGCGATCGTCTGCTGCACCTGAAAGACGTCCGTGAGATCGGCGTCGAACGACTGCTGCCACTGCGCGGCGCCCGTATGCGTGTCGATCAACTCCGGCGTGACCTGGACCCGTCTCGTCCCACCGCTATCTGCCTGCCAGCGCACGGTGGCGCTCAGCAGGTAGTCCACACCGAGCTCACGGCCGATTTCCTGGGGCGACTTCGTGGTCGCCCGATAGGGGACCGAGCTCGAGCGCGCGATGATCTGGAGGCCGGTCAGCGCGGTGAGCTCACCCCGCACCTGGTCGGTGATGCCCTCCGCGAAATACGCGTCGTCGGCACTGCCGCGGTTGTCGAACGGCAGCACGGCCACGCGTTTGACGGCGGCGCCGCTCCCACCACTCCCGGGACCCGAGAACACCACGAGCAGCGCCACGCTCATCCAGCCGAGCGCAGCGAACGCACCGCCCAACGTCGCGTTGCGCCACGTGAACCAGCGCGCGAGGCGGCCAACCGTCTGTCCGGCGCGGCGGCGCGCCTCCGCGCGGGCCGTCGCGGCCAGCACGGCGGCCCCGACGGCGAGGAGCCCGGCCGCGAGGCCGAGCGTCCAGGGCGCCAGTCCCCAACGCGCGACCAGCCCATATACGGCGGCCAGCGTCATCACCGCCACCGCAGTGTAGAGCCCCCACACGTGTCGCCCGGCCGGCGGGGGGACGGCCACCGGCATGCTGCCGGTCTTCACCACGTCGCGCGCAGACCCCAGCGCGCCGGCGAGCTCGCCCGCCGACCCGTACCGGCTCGTGGCGGGCCGCGCCGTGGCTTTGGCGACGACCTCGTCCACCACCAGCGGAATGCCGGGACGGACCGAACGCAGGGGCCTCGGCCCGTGCGTGAGCGTCTTGGCCAGGACGGCCTGGGCACTCTCACCAGCGAACGGGGGCGCGCCCACGACCATCTCGAACAGCACCACTCCCACCGCATACACGTCCGCCCGCCCGTCCACGTCGGCCTCCCCCAAGGCCTGCTCCGGGCTCATGTACTGCGGCGTTCCGAGCGTGAGACCCGTCTCGGTGATGGCCGCGCCGCGCACCGTCACGGCGCGCGCGATGCCGAAGTCCGCGACCAACGCGTGTCCCGCGCCGAGCAGGATGTTGGCCGGCTTGATATCGCGATGGATCACACCGCGCGCATGCGCGTAGGCCAGGGCATCGGCCACCTCCCAGGCAAGCCGAAGCGCCTCGTCCACCGGGAGCGCGCCGTCTCGCTCGAGCCGCTCGCGCAGCGATTGGCCCTCGACCATCGGCACCACGTAATACAGCAGGCCACCCGCGTCCCCCGAGTCGTGCACCGGCAGGATGTGCGGGTGGCTGAGCTGCGCCGCGATCTCGATCTCACGGAGGAAGCGCTCCGCGCCGACCGTCGCGGCGAGCTCGGGGCGCATGACCTTGACCGCGACCTTCCGCCGATGCTTGAGGTCCTCCGCGAGATAGACCGTGGCCATCCCGCCCGCGCCAACGACGCCCTCGATGCGGTAACGGTCCGCGAGCGCGGCCTGCACCTGCGTGAGGCGTGCGTCAGCAGACATCATGACCGCGCCGGACGGGAAGGGGCGGGTGATATCGGCGGACGGAGGACATGACGAGCACTACGTCGCCGGAGGAGCGACGTTTCGCGGGCAGGGCAGGTACGGAGAGGTGAATTCGCGACACTCCCAAACGGATAAAGGGCCGCGCGCGGGAGCGTCGACGACCAGCCACCACCTCGCAGGGCTACATCATAGCAATTCAATATGCTCTCCCCACCACGTCCGGACCATGAGGTGCTTGAATCTTTTCGTGGCGGGGGGCTGGCCCACGCCGGGGAGACTCGGGCCGAGACGGCTTCATGCAGATCCTGAAGTGACATCCATAACACACTACCGCATCGAGTGCTGTGGATGTGCACATCACAAAGATGGCCTTGGCCGCGACGCGCAATTGGCCTTCACGTGACTGGCCCTCCCTCTGACCCGCGCCCCGCATCCGCGCCATATTGTCCCCATGTCATTTCGACTTCGCGCCGCGCTCGGCGTCCTCATACTCTCGACCCAGATCGGTCCTGCGCTCGGCAACCCACTCTCAGCTCAGTCCCCACGCGGTGGCCCGCGACTCGCGGACGTCATCCGGCCCGCGTCGGCCCCATTTCCGGCGTCCACGGAGCCGGACAGGGCGCGCGGCAAGCATCCGCACTCGCCGAGCTACTGGGTCGAGGGCGGAGTCTTCGGCGCGGCGTTTCTCGGCGGGCTCAGCTACGCCTTCGTTCACGGGCTCTGCGAAACCGGTGATTGCACCGCCGCGTCACTCGAGGGAGCCGCACTCGGCGCCGTCCTCGGGTTCGGAGTCGGCGCCATGGTCGGTGGTCAGTTCCCCGCGGCGCATCCTCGCCCGCTCAAGGGACATCCCGAGAAGGGCTTTCTGGTAGGATCCGGGGTCGGCGCGATGATCAGCTTCGGTCTGGTCTCCAAGGGCTGTCTCTCGGGATGCAGCAGCTCGGAGCTGGCCGGTGATCTGTTGGTCACCACGGGCACCGGCCTGGTCGGCTTCCTCCTCGGCCTCGGCACGCCCGAGCCCAAAAGCCCCTAATTCACGCGGATTCCGGCCGCCCCGGACGTGCATTCACGCGGCCGTCACGCTTGTCCTCTAGCGTGATCCCCGGAAGCAGCAGAGCCACAGATCCATCCACAGTCCGGAGGTTCCGCATGAGCACGAGCAAGCGCATCAGCGTCAAGCTGACGGAAGAGCAGCGACGCCAGATCCGTGAAGCGACCGGGAAAGACGCGGTCGAGTTCACGATGGAGACGAACGAGCTCGAAGAGCGCGTGGCGCCGATGGCCATCTCGCTCAAGTTCGCCTAGTCACCGCAGCGCCGCCGGGGCCCGCGACGAGCACGCGGGCTCCGGCGCCCTCCATGACCCCCGAGAGCTATCGCACCTGGGCCGCCGAGCGCGCGGGTATCACGCCACAACCCATTGCGGTGTTCGCCCCGGAGACGCCCGTCGCGCCCGATCCGCAGACCGCGACGTTTCGCTGCGATCCGTTCGCCTGTCAGAAGGTGTGCTGCAAGGGATGGCCCGAGGGGAGGGGACCGTTGCTCACGGTCGCGGACCTCGTGCAGTTCCGCGACGCCGGCCTCCTCGAAACCGCCGCAGGCCACTTCGCCGCGGCCGATGAAATCGCCGCATGGCGTGCGGAGCCCGAAACACACGCCCCGCCGGAGCGCCCCTACCTGCGCTCGGTGGACCGCCACTGCATCCACTACGACCCCGAGACGCGTCGCTGCGGAATCTGGGAGCATCGCCCCCTGATCTGCCGGACC
>DATFMZ010000249.1:0-7920 GCA_035266665.1 Gemmatimonadales bacterium
GAACGGCACCGACGGCCACAACGTGCCGACCGGCTTCATCGCCGAGCGCCTCGTGTACCTGCAGGTGACGGTGACCGACAGTACGGGGCATGTGGTGTTCCGGTCGGGCGACCTCGATCCCGATGGTGACGTCCGCGACGCCCACTCGCTGTACGTTCACGACGGGCTGCTGCCGCGTGATCCTTTTCTGTTCACGCTGCAGTCCAAGTTCCTCACGCTCGATCTCGTGGGTGGCGAACAGGAGCGGGTGCTGGCGGTCGATCGATCGCTCGATCCGCTGCCGTTCGTACGGCCGCCGACCTCCTCCGCGATCCTGACGGGGCGTCCCGGCGCGGCGCGCATTCACCGGGTGGGGATCCCGCCGCTCGGCGGCCGCGACGCGGACTACCGTGTCGCGGCGTCGCAGCTGACCGGGAAGCCGCCGTACACGGCCGACGTGCGTCTCGTCGCGGGCATGGTCCCCGTCAACTTGATCGCCGCGATTCAGGGTGTGGGGTTCGACTACGGGTTGAGCGCCGCACAGGTCGCACACAGGGTGGTGGCGCGCCACGCCGTGCTGTGGGAGTATCGCGCCGTGATCGACCCGTCACGCGGCCCGTCCGCGGTGCACTGGGCACCGGTGGACATTCACGCGGCGCCCTGGGACGCGAAGGCGGACGCCGCCGAGGGGGGCGAGTGATGCGTGCGCGTTTGGCCGGTCTCGTGCTGGCGGCCGCCGGCCTCGCGGTGACCGCGGGAGCGGCGCACGCGCAGGACACGACCAAGGCGCCGGAGGAGCACTTCCTCTCGGACAGCGCGATCGGCCTCCAGGTGACATCACAGCCGCATCGTCCCCGGTTGCCGCTCGAGCTGGGCGCGGCGTTCCTCGGGCCCGGCAAGCTCTCGGGTGGCATTCACCTGCCGACGGGCGCCGTCTGGCGGCCGGCGCTCTGGATCTTCGGCACCGCGCGCACCAGCGTGCAGTCGTTCGACAACGGCGCGGCCCGTACGAGCGAGTGGGCCAACCGGGTGGATCTCTACGCCAACCTGCGGCTCTCGGGCACGGAGCGCTTTCTGTTCGGCATGCGGCCGCTCGACGCCACGGGCGGCGTGGGGTACACCTTCAACAATGGCGGGAATTGGCAGAACACGTTCAATCGTACCGTGACGAGCGCGTTCTTCGAAGGTGACCTGGGCGAGATCTTCCCGTTCCTCGACCCGTCCGACCGCGGCGCGGTGGACATCGGGTTCGCGGTGGGACGTCAGGATCTGGCGTTCCAGCGCGGCGTGATGATCAACGACAACCTCGACGCGGTGGGCATGACCCGCAACAGCCTCCGTCCCTTCGGGATGTCGAATCTCCGCATCACGACGGTGTTCGCCTGGAACCACGTGCATCGGCGCGGTGTGCTCGATCCGTCGGCCAAGTTGCTCGGGGTCTTCACGGAATCCGATTTCTCCGGCACCACGATCGACATCGATGGGGCGTTCGTGTCGGCGGATCCCGCGACCGGCACCGCCTTCTACGGCGGCGTGAGCGCGGTGCAGACCCTCGGGCGCTTCAGCACGACCTTCCGCGCCGTGACCTCGCTCCCCGTCGGCGACCCGACGCCGATTGCCACACGGGGGCTGTTGCTCGAGGGGCAGCTCTCGTGGACGCCGCACCGGACCGAGAATCTCGCGTACGTGAACGCGTTCGCGGCGATCGGGACGTACACGTCCGCGGCGCGTCAGCCGTTGGCGGGTGGGCCGCTCGAAGGACTCGGCATCCTGTTCTCCGCGCCGGGGATCGGGCGCTACGGATCGGCACTCGACGATCGGGCTGCGCACGTCGTCGGCGCGAGCGGCGGCTACCAGATGTTCTTCGATCACACGCGTCGGCAGCTCGTGCTGGAGCTGGCGGGCCGAAAAGACACCAACGGCAGTGACACCGGCGCGGGCGGAATCGGCGCCCGGCTCGAGCAGGCCGTCGGCCGGCGGTTCGTCGTCCGCCTCGACGGGTTCGGTGTCGCGCAACAGGTTCTCGGCGTGCGCCTCGGGGCGCGCCTCGAGACCATGATGAAGATGTAGCGGAGCCCGCCCATGCTGCTGCAAGCCCTCGGCGTCCTGATCGGTGTCACCGTGCTGGCCCAGGCCGGCTACGCGCTCTACGCGCACGTGCGGGAGCGGCGCTACGCGCTGCGTCTCATTCACGACCGCGTGGAGCGCTTTCGGGACGCGGCACGCGTGGAGCGCCAGCTCAACCGGCGCCGCGTGGAGTCCGCCGAGCTGTCGTGGACCGGCTATCGGAAGTTCGAGGTGCAGCGCAAGGTGATCGAGAATCGGGTGGGTGACGTCTGCTCGTTCTACCTCGTCCCCCACGATCGCCGTCCGCTGCCGGCGTACCGGCCCGGGCAGTTCCTGACGTTCCAACTCGATCTCCAGTCGCATCGCCGCCAGTCGCTGCAGGCGTTCGCCGTCGATCAGCTCGCGCGCCGCGCCGAGGGGAGTGCGGTGCGCTGCTACTCGCTCTCGGACGCGCCGGATCGCGAGAGGTATCGGGTGACGATCAAGCGGATCCCGAACGGCCTCGTCTCGAACTTCCTCCACGACGAGGTGCAGGAAGGCGACATCTTGAACATCAAGGCGCCGAGCGGCGGGTTCATCCTCGATCCCACGGATACGCGGCCGATCGTGTTGATCGGAGGCGGCGTGGGGATCACGCCGGTGCTGGCGATGCTGAACGCCGTGATCGCGAGCGAAGCGACGCGCGAGGTGTGGTTCTTCGCGGCATTCGACAACGGCGACCACCAGGTCCAGCGCGAGCATCTCGATACGATCGCGAAGGAGCATGCCAACGTCCGGGTGCAATACTGCTACTGCAAGCCGCTGCCGGAGGATCACCAACGCGGTGGGTTCCTGGAGGAGCGCGTGAGCGTCGATCTGCTCGAGCGCCTCCTGCCGTCGAACAATTACGAGTTCTACATCTGCGGTCCACCGCCCATGATGGCCGCGCTGCACGAGGGGCTCTCCGCGTGGGGCGTGCCGGACGCGGATATCCGCTACGAGGCGTTCGGGCCCGCGACGGTCAAGAAGGCCCGAGCGTCGGTGGCGATGATGTCGGCCGCTGCATCGTCGAGCGTGACGGTGACCTTCGCGAAATCGGGGAAGACGTGCGAGGTGAAGGGTGAGAGCCCGCTGCTGCTCGATCTGGCCGAAAAGAACGGCGTGGTGATCGATTCGGGATGCCGCGTCGGCAACTGCGGCACCTGTCTCACGGCGCTCCGGTCCGGTGAGGTCACGTACGTGCGGGATCCCGACACGATGCCCGAGCAGGGTTCGTGTCTGGCCTGCATCGCGATGCCGAAGACCGACGTCGTGCTGGACGCGTAGAGAGGCAACGTCACTTCACGGGGGCATGAGACTATGACGGATACGAAACGTTGGGGCATGATCGCACGGGTGGTGCTCGGCGCCGTGGTGCTGGCCGTCGCCTGGGCCCCGCTTGCGCGGGCGCAGGATCCGACCAAGGTGGTCGGCCCCGAGAAGTGCAAGGACTGTCACAAGGCCGCCTACGCGGCGTGGATGGCCAGCACGCATGGCAAGACGTTCCGAGAATTTCAACACCCGAAGAAGGCCGATTCGATCCTCGCCGCAATGGGCGAGCGCAGTGCGCGGCGCGGTATCTGCGCGGACTGCCATTACACGCAGCAGGCGAGGGCCGGATCGCGGCACGCACGGGCCATCGCCGGTGTCTCCTGTGAGTCGTGCCACTCCGGTGCCAAGGACTGGATCGACGTCCACAACGACTTCGGAAAGAAGGTGGCCGGCAAGAAGGCGACCGCCGCGACCGAGACGGCGGCGCACCGGAGCGCGCGGCTCGCGGAGACGGCGAAGCTCGGCATGATCCGACCCGACCAGCCGTTTCTGCTGGCCACGAACTGCCTGCAATGCCACACGGTGCCGAACGAGAAGCTCGTGAACACGGGCCTTCACACCGCGGGAAGCGACTTCGAGCTGGTAGCCTGGTTGAACGGTGAGGTGCGGCACGACTTCCAGAAGTCCAACGACAAGGTGAATCGCGCCGCCGCCCGCGACTACGATCCGCAGCAGCATCATCGGGTGCTCTACGTGGTGGGCCGCATTGCCCAGCTCGAGCAGGCGCTCCGCGCCCTCGCCAAGGCGACGGGACCGGGGCGCTTCGCGACCGCGATGACGAAACGCGTGAACGACGCGGTGAGCGAGCTGAAAACGATCGAGGCGAAGGCGCCGGGCACCGCCGCGGGCCTCGGGCCGATCGTGGCGGCCGCGGCCGCGGCCGCCGCGCCGCTGAAGCCGAACCAGAGCGCGGCGCTCGACAAGGCGGCGGATACGATTCACGCGAAGGGCGCGGCCTACGCCGCGTCCCTCGACGGTAGCACGCTCGCGGGCATCGATCCGCTCCTGCCCGCGCCGAGCGCCTACAAGGGCACGCCCTATCCCGGACAGTAACCGGGGCGCGAAGGCGTCGAGCATCGAGCGCCGAGCGGCACAGGAGTTCCGCGTCGTGCGGCCGGGCCGGTCACCCCAGCGGTGGGACCGGCCCTTCGATCCCCACATGTCCGGGGGCGACGTCTTGTCGCTCCTCGCGCAGCCGCCGTTCAGCGACATGGATCAGTCCGCCTTCCCGGACAGCTGTTCGTTGCGCGACCTCCTGCGCAACGACGCGAGGATCCTGCGCTACCGCAACGGCGACATCATCGTCCGGCGCGGGGACTATGGGAACTCGGCGTTCCTGGTGTTAAGCGGGGCGGTGCGCGTCGATCTCGACGTGGACGTTCCGCTGCCGGAGGCGACCCTCGGGCGGAGTCCCGGCGGCCGCCAGAGCTGGGGCCAGGCGCTCGCCCAGCTCTGGCGCAACCCGCGCGAACCCGAGGTGCGCTCCGCGACGCCGTACGATCCCGGCCCCGCCACGGGGTCGCGTGTCGATGCGCAAACGGGGATCGTGCACGTCTTCCTCCAGGACGTCCCAAGCGTCGTCGAGCGGTACAAGACGGTCCGACTCGGGCCCGGCGAGTTCTTCGGCGAGACGGCGGCGCTCGGACGCGTGCCGCGCACCGCGACGATCTTCGCCGAGGGCGACACCGAGCTGCTCGAGATCCGCTGGCAGGGCCTGCGCGACATCATGCGCCGCGACGCCGCCCTCCAGCGGCACATCGACCGGATCTACCGCGACCGGAACCTCGTCACCCACCTCCTCGAGACACCGATCTTCGCCCACCTGCAGCACCGGGGGGCGCCGCAAGACTGCGACTGCGCGAAGTGCCGCGCGATGCGGGAGATCGTGGCGTCCACCAAGTTCTCCACGGTCGGTGACTTCGATTGGCACACGTCGTACCGCGCCATGGCTGGGGAAGATGCCACCACCCGCCTTGGGCGGGAGCCCGTCATCGTGGAGGAAGGCCACTACTGGAACGGTCTCCTGCTCGTGCGCTCGGGCTTCGTGCGCGTCACCAAACGCCACGACCACGGACACCGTACCGTGAGCTACCTGGCGCGGGGCCACACCTACGGGCTGCGCGAGATCGTGCACAACTGGCGCCACGACGCGCAGGCTCCGATCCAGCATACGCTGCGGGCCGTCGGATATGCGGCGGTTCTGCTCGTGCCCACCGCGATGATCGAGAAGCACGTGCTCGGGCCCGACCCGACCCGTCCGATCGTCTCGCCGCTGCTGCTGCCGCCCGATACGCCCCGCGCCTTCGAGCGGCAAAGCGCGGAGGAACCCGTGGACGAGCTCCCCGCGCCCGAGGTGCTCGGCGACGAGATGCTCGAGTTCATGGTCGAGCAGCGCGCGATCAACGGCACGGCGGCGATGATCATCCGCCTCGATCGGTGCGTGCAATGCGACGACTGCGTGCGGGCGTGCGCCGCGACGCATGACAACAACCCGCGGTTCATCCGTCACGGGCCGAGCATCGGCGACGTGATGATCACGAACGCATGCATGCACTGCGCGGATCCCGTCTGCATGATCGGGTGTCCGACGGGCGCGATTCACCGCGACCCGTTCGGCGGGCAGGTGAAGATCAACGACCTGACGTGTATCGGATGCGGCACGTGCAGTGCGAGCTGTCCCTACCACAACATCCGTATGGTTCCGATCCGCGACCACCGCGGGGAGTTCATCCGCGACACGGCGACGCACGAACCGCTGCAGAAGGCGACGAAGTGTGATCTCTGCGCGGGACGCCCGGGCGGACCGGCGTGCGCGCGGGCGTGCCCACACGACGCGTTGCACCGCGTCGATCTGCATCGCGATCTGGGCGCGATCGCGGAGTGGCTCCAGACATGACCGTGCTGCGGCGGGAGTCCTGGGTCGGCCTGGTGGCCGTTGCGCTCGGGACGCTGGCCGTGCTGGTGATCTACGCGTCCTACGCGTACTCGCTTCGCACGGCAAGCTATCTGACCGGCTGGACGCTCTTCGCGGTGATGATCTGGCTCGCGCTGCTGAACGCCCGGAAGAAGATCAACACCGTGCCCATTGGGCGCGCCACGCTCTGGGTCGATGTGCATGTCTGGCTCGGCGTGCTGGCGGTGGCGATCTTCGCGGTGCACGTGCATTTCCGCGAGCCGAAGGGATGGGTCGAGGGGGCGTTGGCGGTGGTCTTTGGTATCGCCGTGGTGAGCGGCATCGTGGGGATCTTCCTCTCGCGGACGGTGCCGCGCCGGCTGCGCACGCGCGGGGAACAGGTGATCTTCGAGCGCCAGCCGATCTTCCGGCGGCGCCTCCGCGAGGAATTGGACGGCGTGGTGGCCGGGGTGACGTCGTCGGAGTCGTTGAGCGACTTCTACGCGCGGCGGCTGATTCCGTTCTTCGCCGAGCCGCGGAATCTCTGGCATCATCTGCTGCAGTCGCGGACGCCGGCGCACGCACTCCTCACGGAGCTCGACGGGCTCGGGCGCTACCTCGACGAGAACGAGCGGGCCGCACAGCAGACGATCGCCGAGCTGATCCGGGTGAAGGACGATCTCGACTACCACTACGCGCACCAAACCGCGCTCAAGTACTGGCTCTTCGTGCACATCCCCGTCGCGTACACCCTGCTCGTCCTCGCAATCGTCCACGTGACGCTCGTCTACACGTATCGGGGGCCGTGATGGCGCGCCCCCCACTTCAGGGCTTCTCGCCCAAGGACAGCGAATACGAGCGCCCCAACCAGCGCTGGGTATGCGGTTGGGCGGCGGACGGGCACGCGTGCCGGATCGGTCCCGACGTTCACGGACATTGCCGGGCGACGTTCGAGTGTCTGCCCGTGCAGCGGGATGGGAGGTGGCGATGCGCCCGGCCGGCGCGCGACGGCGGCAAGTGCGCCGAGGGCCCGCTGCCCGACGGCACCTGCTGCCGGTCGATTCCACCGTGCCAGCCGGTGCGCAGCCTGCGGGCGCGGCGTGGGCTGGTGACCCGCGCGGTGGTCGGATTCATGGTCGGACTGATTCTCGTGATCTTCGGCGGTCCCCGCCTCGAAGGGTTCCGCCGGGCTGCCAGCTCGCCCGGTCCGCTGTCGATGCACCACGCGTCCATCGTCGCGTGCGGCACCTGCCACCGCTCCGTCGAGGGCGACTCTGCGCTCGGGGCGACGGTGGCCGCGAACGCCGCCGCGCTCGGCCCGTTGTCCGGATGCGTCGATTGCCATCGGGTGCCGCACGGCGCGACGGTCGATGCGCATGGACTCGCTCCCGCCGTGCTCGCGCGGGTCACGGACAGCCTGCGGAGTGACACCGACGACCTCGAGGGCATGCAGGTCACGCTCGCGCGGCTCATCAGCGGGCGCGACCGCACCCCGGGGACGGCGGTGCCGTGCGCCGACTGCCATCGGGAGCACCTCGGGCGGAATGTCTCGCTCGCCGACGTCCCATCCGGGAAGTGCCAGACCTGCCACCTGCGCACCTTCACCGACCTCGGCACCCATCCGGCGTTCG
>DATFMZ010000250.1:0-19490 GCA_035266665.1 Gemmatimonadales bacterium
CCTCGTAGATCTCCGCGTGTCGCCCCTCCTGCAATGGCACGCCCCTCGCTCAAGCGGATTGATGACGTACGAGCCACTTGGCTGCCGCAGTTTGAGACATGCTCCGCGCTCGTTTGTGCTTCCACGTGGTGTGGACGACGCGCGACCGACGGCCACTCCTGGATCGGCGCGCCGCCGACTTCCTCGATCGCTACCTTCGCTCGGTCGCTCGACAAGAGCACGCTCGCGTTCTTGCGCTTGGTGTGGTGCGGACCCACGTCCACGTCCTCCTGAGCGCGGCGACCACAACGTACCTGCCGCGACTCATGCAGCGATTCAAGGGGGGCAGTTCGGTCCTCATCAATCGGGAGGGGCACGCAGATCGCCAGCTGCCCGTGCGATGGGAGAAAGGGTATGCGGTGCACACGGTGAGTTGGCGCGCGATGCGGGCCGTGCGCACGTACGTGGAATCGCAGGCCCAGCGTCATCCCGATGAGAGTATCTAATAGTTGGGTTCCGCCGTCGCTTCAGCGACAGCTCGCGGCCGAGTAGGCGCTTTAGCGCCGTCCTACGAGTTCCAGGAGGCCGCTGAAGCGGCCACTCGGCCCGTTCTGCCCGTGAACGGGCGGGGCCGTCGCTTGAGCGACAGCATGCGGCCGAGTAGGCGCTTTAGCGCCGTCCTACGAGTTCCAGGAGGCCGCTGAAGCGGCCACTCGGCCCATTCTGCCCGTGAACGGGCGGGGGCGTCGCTTGAGCGACAGCATGCGGCCGAGTAGGCGCTTTAGCGCCGTCCTACGAGCTCTAGGAGGCCGCTGAAGCGGCCACTCGGCCCCATTCTGCCCGTGAACGGGCGCGGGGCGCCGTCGCTTGAGCGACAGCATGCGGCCGAGTAGGCGCTTTAGCGCCGTCCTACGAGTTCCAGGAGGCCGCTGAAGCGGCCACTCGGCCTTACTCTGCCCGTGAACGGGCGCGGGGCGTCGTCGCTTGAGCGACAGATCGCGGCCGAGTAGGCGCTTTAGCGCCGTCCTGAAACCCCACAAGCGCCGTCCTGCCCCCCCCAGACTCAGCACCGCTCCACAGGTTCGAGTCCTGTACCGCCCATGCGTCCCGCCCCGTCGCTGGGTTCAGCGGCGGGGCGGTTTGTATGTCCCAAATCCGCACCATGATGTCCCAAAATTGACCTAGTTGTGCAGGGAGCGGACGCTCATATTCGTGCCGTGCCTAACGGACTGGTGCGCATGCGGCGTCAACTCGTCGGAACGGCGATCGCGGTCGCGCTGCTCGCGGGATGTGGGGGCGTCTCAGGGCCGTATACGGTCATCGTGCGACCGCAAAGCCCCGAGCTCGGCACGCACATCTCCGAGCAGTGCCAGGTCACGGTGCTCGCGGCAAACGGGGACACCGTGCGATCTCCCCATGTCACGTGGACGTCGTCCAACGACTCGATCCTCACGGTGGACAGCGGCGGGGTCGTGACCGGGAGGGCCACGGGGAATGCGGCCGTCCAGGCCACCTACCAGACGGCCGAGGGCGGCAGCGAGGTCACCGTGTTCCCGTCGCTCATCGGCCACTGGTTGGGCAGCGTGTACAACCTGACCTTCCAGATGACGCTGTCCGAGAGCTCCTCGGGCACCGTGAGCGGGACGGGCGATCTCACCGACGGCCACGGGGTTGTTGGACTCGGGGTCGTCGGGCAGCACGATCATCCGAACGTCGCGCTCTCGTTCCAGGCCACCGGATACATCGGAGCGGGATTCCAAGGGACGATGACGAGCGACAGTGTAATCCAGGGAACGCTGCTCGGATCGGGCTTTCAGGGGGAGGCCATCACGTTTACACGCTGAACGTGGCGGCCCCCAACACCACCACACCCCGCGTCGGCATGCGGTTCCGGCGCGGGGTGTGGCATCTATGGGGCACGCGCTGGCTGGCGTAGCGGATTGCGTGCCCGCTCTGTCGCGCGGGCGGGAGCGCCCGTCGCGGCCTGTTGTCGCCCGAGAGACCACCCTTCGCGCGCAGACGTAACGGGGCTACCTTCGCCGTCGGGCGACGGCTACTGTTCGGCACTCATGACCGATCTGGTGATTCAGAGTTTGCGCGGCGACGCCGTGGAATCCGTGCATCACGTGCACGCCGTGGTGGTGGATGCGGGCGGACGGCGCGTCGCCACCTCGGGCGATCCCACGTTCCCGACCTTTCTCCGCTCGGCGGCGAAGCCGTTCCAGGCTCTGCCGCTCGTGGAAGACGGGGTCATCCGCGCATTCGGCATCGCCCAGGACGAGTTGGCGCTCGCCTGCGCGTCGCACAACTCAGAGAAGCGCCAGGTCGACATCGTGCGCGGACTGTTGGAGCGGATCGGCTGCACCGAGGAGGACCTCGCCTGCGGACCGCACCGCCCACTCTCGCTCGACCTCGCCATCCGCCGGCCCGACGATCCTCCCGCCGTGGACGAGGTCCCGCGCACGCCGCTCGCCAGCAACTGTTCCGGCAAACACACCGGGATGCTGGCGCTCGCGAAGCACCATGGATGGCCCACGGCGGGCTACGAGCGGGCCGACCATCCGGTGCAGATCCGCTGCCGTGAGGAGGTCGCGCGCTGGAGCCGCGTGCGGCCGGAAGCGATCGTCGCCGGCGTGGACGGCTGCGGCGTCGTATGCTTCCAGTTGCCGCTCGACGCGATGGCACTCGCGTACGCGCGTTTCGGTGCGTCCGAGGACGCGGGGCCGCGCGCGATCGTCGCCGCCATGCAGGCGCACCCCGAGCTCGTGGGGGGGATCGGGCGGCTCGACACGATCGCCATGCAGACGTACGGCTCGGAGCTCCTGCTCAAGGTGGGCGCCGAGGGCGTCTACGGCGCGGCGCTCCCGCGGCGCGGACTCGGCATCGCCCTCAAGGTCGAAGACGGTCACGGTCGGGGCGCGATGGCCGCGCTCGTCACGATCCTCGATCAACTCGGGCTCGAACCCGCCCCTCGCGAGGCGCTCGACCGATTCGCGGAGTTCGGCATCGAGAACACCCGCGGGCGTATCGTGGGCTCGCTCCGTTCCAGCGGCGCGCTCGCGTTCGTCTGATCCCCCGCGCGGTAGATTGATCCCATGATCTTGGTAACCGCACTGCATCTTCCTGGTCGTCGAGGGGCAAGTGGCACGGAGTGCCCGGCGTCGCGGCGTTTCTGCCGCC
Source organism: Gemmatimonadales bacterium (assembly GCA_035266665.1). Classification (GTDB taxonomy): domain Bacteria; phylum Gemmatimonadota; class Gemmatimonadetes; order Gemmatimonadales; family GWC2-71-9; genus DATFMZ01. The sequence goes on from DATFMZ010000250.1 coordinate 3,160, forward strand.
TCTGCCACGCTGCCACCCTGCCACTCTGCTACCTCGGCCACCTCTGCCCCTCCTGCCGGGGCGGCAGGGCAGGGTGGGGCCAATGACCTTCATCGACCGCGTCACCATCCAGGTCAGCGCCGGCGTCGGTGGCTCGGGATGCACGTCGTTCCGGCGTGAGGTGTTCGTGCCAAAGGGTGGCCCCGACGGTGGCGACGGCGGCCGCGGGGGGAGCGTGTATCTCCAGGTGAATCCACAGCTCACGACGTTGCTCGACTATCGCTACCGTGCGCACTGGAAGGCCGAGCGCGGCCAGCACGGCAAGGGCGCCAACAAGACGGGACGCTCGGGCGAAGACGTCTACCTGCCCATTCCGCCCGGCACTGTCGTCTTCGACGCGGACTCCGGCGATTTCCTCGGCGAGCTGCTCGAGGCCGGGGAGACGCTCCGTGTGGCCAAGGGGGGCCGCGGCGGCCGGGGCAACGCGCGGTTCGCCACGCCCACGCATCGGGCACCGCGCGAGTGGGAGCCGGGCGAGGAGGGCGAGGAACGCAAGATCGAGCTCGTGCTCAAGCTCATCGCGGACGTGGGCCTGCTCGGTCAGCCCAACGCCGGGAAGAGCACGCTGCTCTCGGTGATCTCGGCGGCGCATCCGAAGATCGCGGACTATCCGTTCACCACGCTCCAGCCCCAGCTCGGCGTCGTCCCGCTTTCCGATGGGCGGTCGTTCGTGGTCGCCGACATTCCGGGCATCATCGAGGGCGCGCACGCGGGGAAGGGACTGGGCGACCGCTTCCTCCAGCACGTGGAACGGACGCGCGTGCTTGCCTACCTGGTGCCGTTGGACGCGGAGGATCCGCAATCGGTATACGACATGCTCCGCGCGGAAGCGGCTGCATACGGGGCGGGACTCGCGGAGAAGCCGCACGTGGTCGTGTTCACCAAGCGGGATCTCCTTCCCGTGGAGGCACCGCTTCCCGTGATCGCCGCTCCTGAAGCGTCGGGCGTTCTTGCGGTCTCGTCCGTCACCCGTCAGGGGCTCGACGATCTCATGGAACGGCTCTGGCGCTTCGCTGAGGCGCACCGCCAGCCCGAGTCCGACGAGGACCCGATCCCCTAGGCCCGTGGCCGATCCGCACTACGTCGCGCTCGCGCTCGTTCCCGGAATCGGCCGCTCACGTCTCGACACCCTCCTCGCAACATTCGGCACCGCCGAGCGCGTTCTCGGTGCGGCACTCAACGAGCTGACCGAAGTCCCCGGGATCAGCACTGCCGCGGCAACCGCGATCGGCAACGCGTCGCTGCCGCGCGCGGAGAAGATGATCGCCCGGACGGAAGCGGGCGGTGCGGTGGTGCTGGCCCCCGGGGATCCGCGTTTCCCCGAGTCCCTGCGAAGCATCCCCGACGCGCCGATGTTGCTCTTCGCGCGGGGCCGGCTCGACATACTCGAGCAGCCGGCCATCGCGATCGTCGGCACGCGGTCGCACACCCGCTACGGCGCCGAGGCGTGCCGTCACCTCGCCAGTGGCGCGGCGCGTGCCGGGCTGGTCGTCGCCAGCGGGATGGCGCGGGGCATCGACGCCATCGCGCACACCGCCGCGCTCGATGCGTCGGGTGGCACCGTCGGCGTGCTCGGCAACGGGCTCGGCGTGATCTACCCCGCGGCCAATCGCGCGCTGTACGAGCGCGTCGGTAAGGACGGATGCCTGCTCACGGAGTATCCGCCGGGTGACAAGCCGAACGCGGGGAGCTTCCCGCGCCGGAACCGGCTGGTGAGCGGGCTCAGCCAGGTGACGCTCGTGATCGAGGCGGGGGAACGCTCGGGTGCGCTGATCACGGTAAACTGTGCGCTTCAACAGGGGCGCGACGTGCTCGCCGTGCCGGGGCCCATCACGAGTCCCGCGTCGCTCGGCTGCAACCGGCTCATTCAGTGCGGCGCCAAACCGGCACTCGGTCTCCGCGATCTGCTGGAGGAATACGGGCTCGAGATCCCGGGTGCCCCGGGCGCCAAGCTCCCGACCGATCTCACCGCCGCCGAACGCGCGGCGCTCGACGCCATCGGCGGGGACGACCGGCACGTGGACGAGCTGTCGCGCGCGCTCGGCCGCTCGGCGTCGGAGACACTCGCCGTGCTCACCTCGCTCGAGATCCGGGGGCTCGTGGTGCAGGAGCCGGGAAAGAGATTCCGGAAAGCCGGCCGGTTGGGAGAGCAGGAGGTGGAGATCGGGGACTAGGCGCCGCGTGCAGGGAGGACTGTCCACGGTGCACGGTGCAACGTGCACGGTGCACGGGGTCTCGCCGTGCACACCCCCTTGCACCTTGCACCTTGCGCCTTGCGCCTTGCACCCCGCGCCTTTCGCCTTGCTCCTTGCTCCCTGCTCCCTGCCACCCTGCCACTCTGCCACTCTGCCACCCTGCCACGCCGCCCCGATATCTTCCCCACGTGCACCACGCCTACCTCCACATCCCGTTCTGCGCCCGGCGCTGCTCGTACTGCGACTTCGCGATCGCCGTGCGGAAGGTCGTGCCGTCCGATCGCTACGTGCACGCCGTACTGGCCGAGCGGGATCTGCGTGAGCAGCGGGAAGGGTGGGGGAGCCCGCCGCTCGAGACGCTCTACCTGGGCGGCGGTACGCCGTCCCGGCTTGCGTCCGACGCTGTTGCGCCACTCGTGGGCGCGTTCCGGCTGGCACGGGGAGCGGAGGTGACGCTCGAAGCCAATCCCGACGACGTGACCCCGGCAGCGGCGCGCGCCTGGCACATGGCGGGGATCACACGGGTCTCGCTCGGCGTGCAGTCGTTCGATGACGCTGTGCTCCGCTGGATGCACCGGACGCACGACGCCGCGCACGCGCGGCGGGCCGTCGCGACGCTCCGTGAAGCGGGCATCGCCGAGATCTCGCTCGATCTGATCTTTGGCCTGCCGGGCGATCTCACGCGGGATTTCGCATACGACCTCGATGCCGCACTCGCGCTCGAGCCCGACCACCTCTCCGTGTACGGCCTGAGCGTCGAGCCGCGCACCCCGCTCGCCCGATGGGTGGATCGTGGCGCGACCCGGCCGGCGCCGGACGAGCGGTACGCGGACGAGTTTCTGCTTGCGCATGCGCGCCTCACGGCCGCGGGATTCGAGCACTACGAAGTTTCCAACTACGCGACTCCGGGGCGGCGGGCGCGGCACAACTCGGCCTATTGGTCCGGCGCGGCCTACGTCGGGCTCGGCCCCGCGGCGCATGGGTTCGACGGGGAGAGCCGGCGCTGGAATGTGGGGCAGTGGGTGGAGTACGAGCGGCGGCTCGCGATGGGTGAGGATCCTCTGGAGGGTATCGAGCGGCTCACCGACAGCGAGCGGGCGCTCGAATCGCTCTACCTCGGCCTCCGGACGGCCGAGGGGGCGGTGACCACGGGCCGGGGCGATCTGGTGCCCGCCGCGGTCGAGCGGGCCGTGTCGGCGGGGTGGCTCGAGGCCCGGGGCGACCGCCTGGTGGCCACGCCGGACGGATGGCTCCGGCTGGATGCCGTCCTCCCCGTCTTGACCACCTGACCCGTTGGTGGCTAATTTCCTGTCACAACAGGACTTGGGACATGTCGCACAGCCTCACGGATCGCGAGCGTAAGGTCTTGGAGGCGGTCATCGAGCAGTACATCGAGACCGCCGAACCGGCCGGCTCGCGTACCATCGCCAAACGCTTTCCGCTCGGCGTGTCCGCGGCCACGATCCGCAACACGATGAGCGACCTCGAGGATCGGGGATATTTGTATCACCCCCACACCTCGGCGGGGCGGATTCCGACCGACCAGGCGTACCGCGAGTACGTGAACAGCGTGATCCGGGAGCCGGCACTCACCCCCGACCAGCAGCAGACCCTCCGCCGGCAGCTGGGCGGGGAAACCGGCGTCATCGAGGGGATCCTCCAGAAGGCCGCGCAGGTGCTCGGCGTGCTCACCCAGGAGCTCGGCGTGGCGGTGGGGCCGTCGCTCGACAATACGGTGCTCGAGCGGCTCGAGCTGATGCGCGTCTCGAGCGATCGCCTGCTCATCGTGCTGGTGCTCGAGAGCGGCATCGCACGGACGATCTTCGTCGAGGTCTCGAGTCAGCTGCCTGGGGAGGCGGTGATGGTGGTGGGGCAGGTGCTGAACGAACGCCTGTCGGGGCTCACGCTCCGCGAGGTGCGCTCGACCATCCGTGAACGCGTACGCGATACCGCGGCCGAGGCCACGGCCTCCGAGCTGCTGAACATTTTCATCGAGGAAGCCGAACATCTCTTCGACGTGTCGTCCGATTCCGAGAATGCCATCGTGCTCGGCAGTGCGCAGCTCCTGGCGGAGCAGCCCGAGTTCAGCTCGAACGAGCAGATGCGCGCCCTGCTCGCGCTCACCGAGCGGCGTGACGTGCTGCGGCGGGCGCTCCAGTCGCGGCGCAACCCGGGAGTCACGGTGACGATCGGCGGCGAGCATCCCGATCCGCAGCTCAACGCGTTCACGATCGTGACGTCGAGCTATCAGCGGGGCAGTGTCGCGGGCGTGATCGGCGTGATGGGGCCGACGCGCATGCCGTATCAGAAGGTGATCGCGCTCGTGGAGCATACGAGCCGGCTCGTCGAAGATCTCGAGTCCTGACCATGGCTGGTGACTACTACGAGATCCTGGGCGTCGGGCGCGACGCGGACGAGACGGAGATCAAGCGCGCCTACCGCAAGCTCGCGATGCAGTACCACCCCGACCGGAACGACGGCGACAAGGGGGCCGAGGAGCACTTCAAGGAAGTCACCGAGGCGTACGAGGTCCTGCGTGATCCCGGGAAGCGGGAGCAGTACGACCGCTTCGGCCGTGCGGGCCCGAGCGCGGGGCCGGGATTCGGCGGTATGCACCCCGATCTCGCCGAGGCGCTCAGCATCTTCATGCGGGACTTCGGGGGGATGGGTGGGTTCGACGCGTTCTTCGGCGGCGGCGGACGGAGCCGGCGGAGTCACCGTCGCGGGCAGGACGTCCGTGTCGCCTTGCGCATCACGCTCGCCGAAGCCATCACCGGAACCCAGCGGAGCGTCAAGCTCCGCACGCTCGAGCCGTGCGAGCACTGCCACGGCACCGGCGCCAAGGACGGCGCCGAGCCCGTCGCGTGCAGCACGTGCGGCGGGCAGGGCGAGGTACGGCGTGCCGTGAATTCGTTCCTCGGCCAGCTCGTCTCGGTGACCGCGTGCCCGACGTGCGGCGGCGAGGGCACGGTGATTCGCGATATCTGCCCGGAGTGCCGGGGCGATGGGCGCGTGCGTGGCGAGCGGACGGTGCAGATCGACATTCCCGCCGGCGTCGCCGCCAACAACTATCTCACGCTGCGCGGCAAGGGGCAGGCCGGACCACGCAACGGGTCGCCGGGCGATCTCGTCGTGATCCTCGAGGTGGAGGATGACCCCCACTTCGAGCGGCAGGGGAATGACCTGGTCTACGACCTCCCGGTCTCGTTCAGTCAGGCGGCGCTCGGCACCGAGGTCGACGTCGAGACGCCCGTCGAAAAGCTCACCGTCACCGTGCCCGCCGGGACCCAGCCCGGCGCGGTGATCACGCTCCGCGGGAAGGGTGTCCCCGACGTGAACTCCGGCCGCAAGGGCGATCTCCACGTGAGGGTGCGCGTGTGGACACCGCCCAAGCTCTCGCACGAGATGGAGACGCTCTTCAAGGACCTGCAGAAGATCGAGGGAGAGCCGCCCACGTCCGAGGAGGGCTTTGGGCGCCGGTTCTGGAACAAGATGAAAGAGGCCTTCGGAACGTGACCGACGCGGATTGCCTGTTCTGCAAGATCGCCACGGGTGACATCCCGGCGAACATCGTGGCCTCGGACGATCAGTTCGTCGCCTTCCGCGACATCAATCCGCAGGCGCCGACTCACGTCCTCGTGGTGCCCCGCCGGCACCTGCCGAGCCTGAACGAGGCGGCGGATGAGCCGGCGCTCATGGGCGCGATGCTCGCGTTCGCGCGGGAGATCGCGCGCCGTGAGGGACTTGCCGATCGGGGCTATCGTGTGGTGCTCAACACCAACGCCGAGGCGGGGCAGACCGTCTTCCACATCCACGCGCACGTCCTCGGCGGGCGGGCGATGCTGTGGCCGCCGGGGTGAGGCGAACGCGCCCGCACCGTGCGGACGCGGTGCGTCTCACCCTCCGAAGAGGCGTATGACCCAGCCGACCATGAACAGCGGTATGGGAAGCAGTGTGAGACCGAGGGAAAAGACGAAACCGTACCGGAACAGCACCGGACCGCTGACCGCCGCGTGCGGCCCGATGAAGCGCCGGAGGAAGAGATCGATCGGGGCCCCGAACGAGTAGCAGACGTTCGCGAGCAGCGCGTAGATGCCGACCGCCGCCCAGGGCACGCCCGCATGTGGAACCGCGGGCGGGAGATGCATCGTGAGCGAGGCGGTGGTGAGCGTGAGCAGGCCCGCCGCCCCGACGCAGACGTTGTACAAGGCTCGGCGGCTCTCCCACCATTCGATCACATTCCACACCGATCGCGGGAAATACAGGGGTGAGAAGAAGTAGCGGTCGATCGCGTTCACCGTCCCTCCACGGCGCTTTGGATACAGTACTTTGTACCACAAAGTGAATTTGCGCAACCCCCGATTTTTGGCGCACCGGCGGTGCCCTTGAGCCAGGCGGATTCACGGGCTAAGTTATAAGACTGCATACACTAGCTACACAGGTAGCCGTGGAAGGGGTGAGATACGAATGCCGGAAGTGATCATCCACGAGGATGAGAGCTTCGAGCGCGCGCTCAAGCGCTTCAAGAAGAAGTGCGAGAAGGCCGGGATCCTGTCCGATCTCCGGAAGCATCGCCACTACGAGAAGCCCAGCGAGCGGAAGAAACGCAAGCTGAACGCCGCGCGCCGCAAGAACCGTCGGGACCGCTCGTGATCCAAGCTCGCGGGCTCCGCCTCGGCGCGTTCGCACAGGACCAGCAAATCGACGGTGAGGGGTGCAAGTGACGAGTGTCACCGGCACCCCTCCCTCTTTTTTCCCTGCCGGAACCGAGGCGGCCGAGCGCGTCACGCTCGACGGCCTCGAATTCGCTCGCGTGCTCGAGACCGTCGCGGCGTTGGCCGTGGGGCCGGCCGGCGCGGCTCGCGTTCGCGCACGCCGTCCGTCGGGTGACGCCTTCTGGGTGGCGGAAGAGCTCGCGGCGGTTCGCGAGCTGAGCGACCTCCTCCGGGGCGGCGATCCGTTTCACGCCGAACCCCTGCCGCCACTCGCGGAGATTCTCGGAGCGCTCGGACTCGACGGCTCTGCGCTCGACGGCGCCCAGCTCGCGACCGTGGGCGCGGCACTTCAGGCGATGGGCGCCGTGCGCGGTGCGCTCGATCGCGTGCGCGAACGCGCTCCCCGCGTCGCGCGGCTGGCGGTGGACCTCCCGCCCGTCGAGATCGCCAAGGCGCTCGATCGCGCCCTCGAGCCGGACGGCCAGGTCAAGGACGGCGCCGACAAGGACGTAGATCGGGCGCGCCGCACCGTCCGCGAGGCGCGCGCGCAGCTCATGCAGACGCTCGACCGGATCCTCCGGGGGCTTTCGGCGCACGAAGCGCCGTCGGGCGCGAGCGTCACCGTGCGTGACGGTCGGTACGTGATTCCGATCAGCCGCGACGCCCGCGGACGGGTGTCGGGCATCGTGCACGGCGAGTCGGGGTCCGGCGCCACGCTCTTCGTCGAGCCCGGCCCCGCGGTCGAGCTCGGCAATGCCGTGCAGGCGGCGGAAGCCGCCGAAGCGCGCGCGATCCTCGCGCTCTTCCGCGCGCTCACCGAACGCCTCCGCCCACATCGGGCGGCGCTGGCGTCGGGCGTCGAGATGTGCATCGCGGCGGACGATCTCTACGCACGCGCGCGGCATGCGGTGCAGGTCGAGGGGTTCGTCCCGCGGCTCGATCAGGGCGAGGCGCTCTTCGATCTCCGCGCGGTGCGGCACCCGTTGCTCCTGGCCGAGGGCGTGGACGCGGTACCGTTCGATCTGCGGCTCGATGCCTCCGAGCGGTGCGTGATCGTGAGCGGCCCCAATACCGGCGGCAAGACCGTCCTCCTCAAGGCGATCGGGCTGGTGAGCGCGATGGCCCAATCGGGAATCGTTCCGCCGGTGGGCGACGGGACCGTCCTCCCGGTCTTCGCACGGATCGTGGCGGACATCGGTGATCATCAATCCATTGCCGAGAGTCTCTCGACCTTCAGCGCCCATCTGGCCGAGCTTCGCACCGCACTCGACGCCGCGGGACAGGACACGCTCGTGCTCCTCGACGAGGTCGGGAGCGGGACCGATCCGGTCGAGGGCGCGGCGCTCGCGGGGGCGGCACTCCTCTCGCTCACCGAGCGCGGCGCGCGGACGGTGGCCACGACGCATCTGGGCGCACTCAAACGCCTCGCGACCGAAGTGGATGGGGTGGTGAACGCCTCACTCCAGTTCGATGCTGAGACGCTCGCCCCGACGTACCGCCTGGTGAAGGGCGTGCCGGGCCGCTCATACGGCATCGTGATCGCACGCCGGCTCGGGCTTCCAGCCGACGTGCTCGAGCGCGCCGAGAGTCGGGTGCCCGCCGGGGAACGCGAGCTCGACGCGATGCTCGCCGAGGTGGAGACGCGCTCACGCGACGTGCAGCGCCGGGAAGCAGCTGCGGCGGAGCTCGAGGCCAGGCTCCGGAGCGCGCTCGAGGTGGCGGAAGTCCGGGCCGCGGACCTCGCGGAACGGCTCGACGAGCTCAAACGGCGCGAGCGCGAAGTCGAACGTGACGGTCGGGAGCAGGCGCGGCGCTTTCTGCTCGATGCCCGAAAGCGCGTCGAGGAGGCACTTGGGGTGGCCCGCGCGGCGGTCACGGAAGCGACGGCGAAAGAGGCACGGCGCCTGGTGGAGCAGGGGATCAGCGAGGAGGCGGATCGCCTCAAGGATCTCGAGTCGGCGTTCGCGGAGAAGGGGTGGAGGGTGGCGGGCCGGAGCAAGGCGCAGGGAGCAGGGAGCGGGGAGCGGGGAGGTAGGAGCAAGGAGCAAGGAGCACGGAGCAGGGAGCAGGGTGGCGTGGTGGAGGGACACGTCTCCGGTCTCACGTCTCCCGTCTCCCCGACCGAGATCGACCTCCGCGGCATGACCGCCGACGAGGCGAAGGTCGCCGTGCTGCAGGCGGTGGATGCCGCCGTGCTGGCCGACCTCGCCGTCTTTCGGATCATCCACGGGAAGGGGACCGGGGTACTGCGTACGGTGGTGGGCGAGGTGCTCGCACGCGATCGGCGCGTCGCCGGCCATCGCCTCGCGCCCGTCGGCGAGGGCGGGACCGGTGTCACGATCGTGGAGCTTCGGCCATGAGCATTCCGGACGAAACAATCGAGCAGGTACGCGACGCCGCGGACATCGTGGACGTCGTGGGTGAGCACGTCCAGCTCAAGCGCACCGGCACCGACTATCGCGGGCCGTGCCCGTTCCACGGCGGAACACACCGCAACCTCGCCGTGATCCCCAAGAAGCAGATGTTCTACTGCTTCGTCTGCCACGAGGGCGGCGACGTCTTCACGTTCTACATGAAGAAGTTCGGGATGGACTATCCCACCGCGGTGCGGGAGGTCGCCCGCAAGGTCGGGATCACCATTCCGGAGCGTCCGACCGGCGGGCCCGATCCACGCGAGCCGCTGTATGGGGCGGTCGCCGTGGCGCACGAGTGGTACGCGCGCCAGCTCCGCGAAGCGAAAGACGCGGAGACCGCCCGGCGGTACCTGGCCGACCGCGGCTTTCCGCTCGACTCCGTACTGCCGTACGGCCTGGGCTACGCCTCGGGCGGTGGCGCGTTTCTCTCCGCGATGGCGACGCTCGGCGTGGGGGAAGACGTCCTGCTGCAGGCGGGGCTCGCCGTCCGGCGGGACGAGGGGCCGGTCCGCGCGCGGTTCTGGAACCGGCTGCTCTTTCCGATTCACGACCAGCGCGGGCGCGTCGTGGGCTTCGGCGGCCGAGTGATCGGGGAGGGCGAGCCCAAGTACCTCAACTCGCCCGACTCGGAGATCTTCCACAAGGGCCGGCTGCTCTACAACCTGCACGACGCGAAGCACGCGATCCGCAAGGCGGAGCACGCCGTGCTCGTCGAAGGGTACTTCGATGTGCTCCGGCTCGTGGAAGCCGGGATGGAACACGTGGTCGCGCCACTCGGCACGGGGTTCACGTCCGAACAGGGGCAGCTGCTCCGCCGGCTCACCGATCGGGTGACGCTGCTCTTCGACAGTGACAGCGCGGGACTCCGCGCGACCTTCCGCACCGCGGACGTGCTGCTCAGCGAGGGGGTGCGCGTGAGCGTCGCGACGATGCCCGAGGGCGAGGATCCGGATACGCTGGTGCAGCGCGGCGGGCTCAAGGCGATGGAGACGGTGTTGCACGACGCGCTCGACGTGCTCGAGCGGAAGCTGCAGCTGCTCGAGCGCAAGGGATGGCTCGGCAACCTCCAGGGACGGCGCCGCGCGCTGGACCGGCTCTTGCCGACACTGCGCGCGGTCTCCGACCCGGTGACACGCGACCTCTACACCGGACGGGTCGCGGAGGCGCTCGGGATCACGCGCGAATCGGTGGTGCGTGAGATCGAGCAGGGCATTCGCATGCGTCCTGCCGCCGCGCCGTACGCCGCTGGTGGTGCGGACGCGCCGGATCGCGTGAACCATGCTGGTCCTGGCGGTGGGCGCCCGGAACGTGATCTCGTGCGCGTGCTGGTGCACGTGCCGGAGTGGCGCTCGCGGATCGCGGAACAGTTGCCGGCTCGGGAGTACGTGAAAGAGCCGGAAGCGACGCTCCTCGATGCACTCGCGGGCGTCGCGGCGGAGGGCGCCGTTGCCCCCCTGCTCCAGCAGTTGGAGGCCGAGCCACGTACCTTGCTCGCGGCCCTGCTCGAGGAACCGTGGGGGGCGGTGGACGTGGATGCCGTGGTCGCGGCGGCCCTCACGCGTCTCGAGAGCAGGCCGCTCGAGCGTGAGCTCAGAGAGTTGGATCGGCGAATTCCACTCGCCGCCGAAGCGGACAAACCCGAGCTGCTCAAGCGCAAGGACGCGCTCAGCCGGCAACTCAGTAAAATGAATCCAGCACGATGGAACGTCATACGCCGAGGGAGGAGCAGTGCACGCTGAGCTACAGTCGCTGTTGAACCTGCAGGAGAAAGATCTCGCGGTCGGCAGCATCCTCGATGAGATTCGCGCCTTCGAGCCCGAGATCGCGGCGCTCGATCAGGAGCTGGCCGCCGCGGAGGACGCGCTCGAGGCCGCCCGGAAGGGGATCGCCGACGCGGGGGATCATCGCGCGGCGCTCGAGGAGAAGATCGAGAACTTCCGGGTGATGCAGGACCGCCGGCGCCAGCGGCTCGAGTGGGTGCGCGGCGCCAAGGAGGCCTCGACGCTGATGGCCGAGCTGGACCTGGGCCGAAGCGTGCTCGCCAAGGAAGAGGCCGAATGGATCCGGTCGGCCGACCGCGTGACCGAGGCGGAACAGCGCGCGGCTGAGGCGGAGCAGGCGGTGCAAGACACCCGGGAAGCGCAGGCCGCGCGGCGGGAGGAGATCGCGGCGCGGAAAGCCGAGTGCGAGGACCGGCTGGCGGCGGCGCGTGCGGAACGCGAGAAGGCGTCCAAGGCGGTTCCCGTGGCCATGCGCTCGCGCTACGAGCGGATTCATCAAGGACGCACGCCGCGGGTGCTCTACGCGCTCCATGGCGATGCCTGCGGACACTGCTTCACCAACGTGCCGCATTACCGGCGCCAGGAGCTGGTGGACGGCGAGGGCATCGTGATGTGTGAGGCGTGCGGCGTGCTCATGTACTTCGACGAGGACGCGTCGGAGGAGGAGCCCGCCGAGTCGTGAGCCCCCTGCAGGCGCGCTGGGCGGTGACCCCACCGCCCGATCCGGCCGCCGAGGCCGCGCTCGCGGAGGCGCTCCGCCTTCCCCCGACGCTCGCGCGGCTCCTGATCCAGCGGGGGCTCGTCACGGCCGATGCCGCCCGGCGGTTCCTCCGCCCCGCCCTCGACGAGCTCAGCGATCCGCTGGATCTGCCCGACATGGTCCCGGCCGTCGAGACGATTCGCGCGGCGGTGCGCGCGGGCCGCACCATCCTCGTGCACGGTGACTACGACGTCGATGGCCAGTGCGCGGCAGCGCTCCTCACGCGGACACTCCGCGCTGCCGGTGCCACGGTCGTCCCGTTCATCCCGCACCGCCTCCGCGATGGCTACGATCTGGGGCCGGCGGGCCTCGCGGCCGCCCAGTCCGCCGGTGCCGATCTGATCGTGACCGGGGATTGCGGCATCACGGCCGTGGACACCGTGCGTGCGGCGCGCGACGCCGGGATCGAGGTGGTGGTGACCGATCACCATCTTCCGGGCGCCGAGCTCCCGCCGGCAGTGGCCGTCGTCAACCCGCGCCGCGGCGATCCCGAGGCACCCGCCGCCGATCTCTGCGGCACGGGCGTGGTCTTCAAGCTCGCGCAGGCCCTCGTCCCCGCGCTCGATCTGCCCGAGCACCTTCCCCTCCATCTGCTCGATCTCGTGGCACTCGCCACGGTGGCGGACGTCGTACCGCTCACCGCGGAGAACCGGGTGCTCGTGCGGTGGGGGCTCAAGAAGCTCGCCGACACGCGGTGGCCGGGTCTCGGCGCGTTGATCGACGTGGCCGGGCTCCGCGGCAAGACGATTCGCGCGGGGCACGTGGGGTTCGTGCTGGGGCCCAGGCTCAACGCCGCGGGACGGATCGGCGACGCGATGGACGGACTCGCCTTGCTGCTCTCCGACGACGTGGACGAGGCGTTCGAGCGCGCACGCCGGCTCGAGACGCTCAATGCGAGACGCCAGGAGGTGGACGAGCGGATCCTCGACGAGGCGATCGCGGAGGTGGAGCGGCGCGACGATCTCGACGAGACCTATGGGCTCGTCCTCGCGCGCGAGGGCTGGCATGCCGGGGTGATCGGGATCGTGGCGTCGCGGCTGGTCGAGCGGTACGGCCGTCCCGCAATCCTGATCGCGCTGGACGGCGAGGAAGGGAAGGGCTCGGGCCGGAGCATCGCGGCGCTCGATCTTCACGGGGCGCTCGTCACGTGCGCCCCGCACTTGGTGCGCTTCGGTGGGCACAAGATGGCGGCGGGGCTCACCATCCATCGCGAGAAGGTGGACGATTTTCGTCAGGCGTTCGAGACGGTGACGCGAGAGCGGCTCACCACCGATGATCTGGTGCCGACGCAGCGCGTGGACGCCGTGGTGCCGCTCGGCCAGCTCGACGACGAGACCGAGCGGCTCCTCCGGCATCTCGAGCCCTGCGGCCCGGGCAACCCGGCGCCGGTGTTCGGCGTGGCGGGGGCGCGCGGGCTGGATCCCAGGGCCGTCGGCACCAACCACGTCCGGTTCACGCTCGATGACGGGAGTGCCCGGCTCGGCGCGATCGGGTTCGGATGGGCGGATCGCGTGGCGCCCGACTGGTGGCGCGCCCCCCTGGACGTCGCCTTCCGGCTCGAGCGGAACGAGTACCGTGGCACCTCGAGCCTCCAGGCGCGGGTCCTTCAGATTCGTCCCGCCGACTGATGCGGATCATCGCCGGGGAGTTTCGCGGCCGGACGCTCAAGCCTCCCGCCGACCGCCGGGTGCGACCGACGGCCGATCGCGTGCGGGAAGCGTGGTTCAGCATCGTGAACGACCGCGTGCGGGATGCGCGGGTGGTGGATCTCTTCGCGGGGTCCGGGGCGCTCGGCCTCGAAGCGGTATCCCGCGGCGCGGCCCACGTCACGTTCGTCGAGATCGGGAAACCCGCGCTCGACGCGCTCCGGAAGAACGTGAGCACCCTCGACGTGGAGGACCGCGTGACGGTGCACCGCGCCGACGTGCTCCGGTGGGTCGCCGGGCTGCGTGGCCCCAAGTTCGATCTGGCGTTCGCCGACCCGCCGTACACCACCGGCCAGTCGGAACGGCTGCGCGACCTGTTCCGCGCGCGTCCCTTCGCCAATATTCTCGGCATCGAGCACCAGGCCACGCTGGACCTGGCGGGCGACGACACGCGGCGCTACGGCAGCGTCGCGCTCACCTTCTTCAAGGCGCCATGACCCGCATCGCGATCTATCCCGGCACCTTCGACCCCGTCACCCGGGGACACGAAGATCTCATCCGGCGGAGCCTCCGCTTCGCCGACCAAGTCGTCGTGGCGGTGGCCGAGAACCCCGGCAAGGCCCCGCTCTTTTCGCTCGACGAGCGTATCGGCTTCCTGCGCACGGTGACCGAGGGGATGGGCGCGGTCGAGATCCGCGCTTTCAGCGGCCTGCTCGCGGCCTTCGCCCAGGAGATCGGGGCGGACATCGTGGTCCGTGGCCTCCGCGCCGTGAGCGACTTCGAGTACGAGTTCCAGATGGCGCTCATGAACCGCCAACTGAATTCCGATCTCGAGACGATCTTCCTCGTGCCCGCGCTCGACCTCACCTATCTCAGCTCGAGCCTCGTCCGCGAGGTGGCACGCTTTGGCGGGCCGGTGGACGGATTCGTGCACCCCGCGGTCAGCAGGGCGCTCCAGGCCAAATTCAAACAATGAGCTTCCGGGAGGAACTGCAGCGCCGCGCAGCCGCCGTGCACGGCACGGTGGTGCTCGCCGAAGGTGGCGATCCGCGCGTGCGCGAGGCGGCGGAACTCCTCGAAACCGCCGGCACGGCACGGGTCGTGCTCCTGAGCGGACGTGTGGAAGACGACGCGCGGGTGGATCAGGTGGCGGATCTGCTCACACAGAGAAAGCCCGCCGCCGTGGCAACGCGCGAGGCCGCGCGCGACGCCGCCGCGGATCCGCTGCGCTTCGCCGCGGGGCTCGTGGCGCTGGGGCACGCGAACGCCGCGGTTGCCGGTGCCACCGTTCCCACCGCCGACGTGCTTCGCGCCGCCCTCTGGGCGATCGGCCCGGCGGCGGGGATCACGACGGTGAGCAGTGCGTTCTATATGGTTCTGCCACCCTCCCACACGGCCACGCTGCCGGGCGCAGGAGGGGCAGAGTGGCAGGGTGGCAGAGTGGCAGAAAACGTGTTGACGTTCACCGACGCCGGCGTCGTGCCGGAGCCGAGCCCTGAGCAGCTCGCGGAGATTGCGGCATCGGCAGCCGATGACCGGCGGCGTATCGTCGGCGACGAGCCGCGGGTGGCGTTCTTGTCCTACAGTACGAAGGGCAGTGCCGGGGGACCCCGGGTGGATCGGGTGCTCGAGGCGCTCGCCCGGTTCCGCGCGCTCCGGCCCGACGTGGTCGCCGACGGTGAGCTGCAGGGCGACGCCGCGCTGGTGCCCGACGTGGCCCGGCGCAAGGCGCCGGGGTCGCCGATCGGGGGGCGGGCCAACGTGCTGGTGTTTCCCGATCTTGACAGCGGCAACATTGCCTACAAACTGGTGCAGCGGCTCGCGCGTGCGGTGGCGATCGGTCCGATCGTGCAGGGGCTCGCGCGGCCGATGGCCGATCTCTCGCGCGGAGCGACCGCGGCGGACATCGCCGACGTCGCCGCCGTGGCGCTCTTGCAGAGCGCGACGCCACGCGCACGATTCCAGGAGGCGGGATGAGCTTCACCGTACGCAAGGACGCGAAAGGCGTCGTGGTGGTCGGAGTCGACGGGCAGCTGATCGTCGGTAACCGCCACGAGCTGAAGGAGAAGGTGCAGGCCGCCATGGAGGCCGGCGACCGCAAGATCCTGATCGACTTCTCCGATACGGGCTACATCGATTCGTCGGGGCTCGGCGCGCTGGTCTCGCTGTCGAAGAAGCTGCGTGAGTCCGAGGGGGAACTGCGGCTCGCCGGGTTGAACGACGACCTGCGGACGCTCTTCGAGCTGACGAAGCTCGACACGCTCTTCCGCATCGATGCGAGTCCCGAGGAGGCCCTCGCGGAGTTCTGAGCCGTGACGGCGCCCCTTCGTCTCCACGTCATGCGCACCACGGCCACATCGCCGGAACGAATGGGCCAGCGATTCACCATGCGTGTGCCCACCGACGTCGATCTCATCGAAGAGGCGGTGGATCTCGTGGCGCGTCACTGCGTGGCGTCCGGGCTCTCCCCGCGTCGCGCGCGGTTCAATCTCCGGGTGGCGCTCTGCGAGGCGCTCGCCAACGCCATCATCTACGGCAACGCGCTCGATCCGGCAAAGTCGGTGGCCGTCGAGGTGCTGGTCACCGACGCGGAGCTCACCGTGAACGTCACCGACGAGGGTTCGGGGTTCGACCCGTCGGCCCTCGTGGATCCCACCGAGCCGTCCCAGCTCGACGAGAGCGGCGGCCGTGGTCTCTTCCTGATCCGGAAGCTGGTGGATCAGGTCTCGTTCAACGATCGAGGAAACGCCATCTGCATGGTCCTGCGCCGCGCCTAGACCG
>DATFMZ010000251.1:0-6062 GCA_035266665.1 Gemmatimonadales bacterium
GCCGATCGCTACCTCCTCACGCTCGACTACGCCTACCAGCCAGCGGATGGCTGGATCCTGGGCGGTGAGGCGAATTGGGGCGGCGACCGCGGCGTGAACGCCAACGGAAGCGACGCCCGCTGGTACGGCGCCATGGGGACCGTCTTCCGGCGCGTCTCGCGCCACGTCGGGGTGGTCGCCCGCGCCGAGGCGTTCAAGGACCGCGACGGCGCGCAGACCGGGACGCCGCAGACGCTGACGTCGTTCACGATCGCGCCGGTCTATCTCCTCGGTACAGGCCGCGAGGGCATCTTCGCCAACATCGAGCACACGACCTTCCGCATTCCGCGCTTCCAGATTCGCGCGGAAGCGCGACTGAACCATTCGACCGCCGCCGTCTTCCCCACGGCGACGGGGACCGACACCTGGACGATGCAGTACGACATCCAGCTCGTCGCCACGTTCTATTGATGCGAGGAGGTCGCATGGGACTCTACAGCCTCAGACGCTGCGATCCATCGGTCAAGCTGGCCACGGTGCTCTTCCTGCTCGTGGTGGGCTATGCGTACATCTTCGCCTTTCTCATGGTGAAGCAGTGGGCGGGGCTTTCCCCGTCGAACGTGGCGGCGACGTACGTCCCGAAGCCGACGGTCGAGGAGTCCATGCTTTCGGCGCAGTCCGAGAGCAAGACGCAGCCGCTCGACCTCTCCTCCATGAAGGCGGAGAAGCACACGGTGAACACCCAGCTGCTCATCCAGGACAGCCACATTCACATCCTGATGTTCGCCATCGTGGCGGCCCTCGAGACGCTGATCATTCTCGGTCTCGAGTGGCGCCCCGCGTGGCGCAACACGGTCATCACCGCCGCGTTCGCCGCGGGCGCGCTCGATTTCTCCGGGCAGTGGCTCATGAAGGCGGGACTCGGCGGCTTCAGCTATCTCACCATCGGTGCCGGGTGGCTCATGACGGCGGTCTACGTCGTGGTGCTGCTTGGCACGCTCAAGGCGGTGTTGGCGCGCGGCGCCGACGCCGGGAGGATCGCATGACCCATCTACGCCTATCGGGCGGCGCGGCCTTGGCCGTGCCCGCCTTGCTCTTCGCGCCGCTCCACACGGCGCACATCACGCCCACCGTCGTGCTGGTGAAGCAGGCCGATGCCATCCGCTCGACGCTCCCGAACGCGGCCCACTTCTTTCTGCGGACGGTGAGCATCGGCCGCGCGGATTACGGACGCATCAAGCAGATGGCGTCGTACACGCCGCACGACGACCAGGTCAAGTTCTACTACGGCACCGACAGCGACGGAGCGCTCACGGGCACGGTGCTCTTCCCGCAGGTGAACACCCAGCACGGACCGTTCGAGATCGGCCTCACGCTGCGTCCGGACGGCTCCGTCGCGCAGGTCGTCGTGACCAAGGCGACCGTCGAGACGAAACCGTGGGTCGAGGCGGCCATCAAGACGGGATTTCTCGACGAGTTCCAGGGCATGCACGCCGGTGACGACGTGACCAAAGCGCTCGAGGGTCTCGACAAGGATCATCTGGGTGCGATGCCGACCTTCTACGCGGACGTCACCGCCAAGGCGGTGCAGCGGGGCCTCGTGCTCTACCAGGTGCTCTTCGCGCCGCACCTGCCGGGACAGGGATCGTAGGGGACGATGGAGGGCGGCGGCGCCGCCCCCCATCGCGAGACGTCACGAACCGCCGGCGTTCCAGCCGTTGTTCGACCGGTCCTGATCGGGGAGATCCATCTTGGGATCGATGAGCATCGCCACGGGACGCTTGGGCAGGGTCATCGACTCGATATACGTCGGGCCGTAAAACCAGATGTCCACCGGCAGGTGGATTTCCTGCGTGGTGGAATCGGCGAAGGTCACCTCGAGATCCACCGGCATCACCGTGGGGGCCTTCGTCCTGAGCGTGATGGCGGTCCGGAATCCAGAGGCCGTGGAATCCACGCGCACCGAGTCGATCGACTGATCGAGCGTGTCGTCCGTGTAGAACCACTCCCGGAAGAACCACTCCAGATGCTCACCGGACACGTCTTCCATGGTCCGGAAGAAGTCGGCGGGCTGCGGGTGCTTGAAGGCCCACCGCCTGATGTACGTGCGGAATGCCGAGTCAAAGAGCTTGGGACCGAGCACGTCGTTGCGGAGCATCAGGAGCACCATGGCCGGTTTCTCGTACGCGACGACGCCGAGCCCCTGCGGCAGGATCTTGTCCGGCCAGGTCATCATCGGCTGGTTCCCGCCGAGCCGCGTGTAGAAGTCGTACATCCGCTGGTAGAAGCTCGGTTGATCGGAGCCCGGAAAGCGGTCGTCGATCGTCCACGTGTTCATGAACGTGTTGAAGCCCTCGTCCATCCACGCGTAGTGCCGCTCGTTGGAGCCGACGGTCATGGGGAACCACTCGTGGCCGATCTCGTGCGTGATCGTGCCGAAGAGGCCGCGTGCGTCGCCTTGGCCGCTCACGAAGACGATCATCGGATATTCCATCCCGCCCACCGGTCCCGCGACGCTCGTCGCCTGGCCGTAGGGATAGGGGAACCAGCGCGTCGAGTAGTCGTGGATCGAGTAGCAGGTCATTTCGGCGGCGGCCGTCCACGCCGTGTCCTGGTTCCGGTAGAAGGCATGGCAGGTGGTCCCGCCCTCCGTGAGCGCGTCCCACCGGAAGTTCGGTGCGGCCGCCCAGGAGAAATCGCGCGTGTTGGTGGCGTCGAAGTGCCAGGTCATGGTGCCCGACGTCCGCGGCCGCGCGATGGGCATGCCGGCTTCGCGCGTCCCGATGATGGCCACCGCCTTGGTGGAATGGGCGGCGGTGGCGAGGCGGGCCCGCTCGGTCGCCGTGAGCACCTCGGAGGGATTCTCGAGCGTCCCGGTGGCCGCCACGATGTAGCCCGCGGGCACCGTGAGCGAGACGTCGAAGTCGCCGTACTCGAGGTAGAACTCGCCCTGGCCGAGATAGGGATCGGTATTCCATCCGGAGACGTCGTCGTAGACCGCCATCCGCGGATACCACTGCGCGATCTCGTAGAGCGATCCGTCACGTCCCATGCGGTCGGAGCCGTGTTCCGGGACCGGGAACGACCAGGTCACGCCGATGGCGAGGCTGTCGTGCGGTGCCAGCGGGTGGGGGAGGTCGAGTCGCATTCGCGTGTCGTTCACGAACGGCGTCACGGGCGTGCCGTTCACCGTGACCGCGGCGAGACTGTCTCCGCCCGCGAAGCCGCCGCCCGCGAAGCGGGCACCCGACGGGAAGAGCTCGGACCCCAGACTGTGCGGCCGGTAGATGTTCTGATCCACCTGCATCCAGACGAAGTGGAGCGTGTCGGGTGAGTTGTTGACGTAGTCCACGGTCTCGCGCCCGCTCACCGACTTGGTGACGGTGTCGAGCGTCGCCTCGATCCGATAGTTGACGCGCTGTTGCCAGTAGAGCGGACCCGGCGCCCCGGACGCCGCGCGATACGCGTTGGGCGTCGGGAGATCGAGCGGGCGGAAGATGGACGCCTCACCCGCCGCGAATCGCGGCATCTGGGCGGAAGCGATCGCGGGTACGGTCGCGGCGGCGAGCACGGCGATCGACCCGAAGAACGGTCGGCGCATTGCGGTATCCTTCTGGCGAGGTTGGGTGTGGCGCTCCCCAATATCCCGGAACGTCGGAACTGTTCCCGCGTATGAAGGGCGGGCCCGCGCGGCCCATCGTCATGTGAGAGGATGAATCGTGGACAAGCAAACGTATCAGCTGGAGCTGCACGGATATTCCGATACCCCGTCTTCCGCCGAGGTGGAGGTCGTGACGTACACCGGCGGGGAGCGCCTGTTGCGCGCGTTCGGCGGCTTGGGCATGGGGTGGGGCGCGGGTATCGTCTGCGCCTTCATTCCGGTGGCCCATCTCTTCCTCGTGCCGGCCGCCTTCGTGGTCGGCATCGTGCTCTTCTTCCTGCGTCTGCGCGTGCACCGGCGCGCCCTCCAGGGCCACGGGACGTGCCCCGACTGCGGGACGGAGCAGCAGCTCGACATGAGCGGGCGCTGGCACCTTCCGCAGGACCTCGAATGCAGCTCCTGCCACCGCGGACTGGTCCTGCGCGAACCGGCCTGACGGCGTTATCTTTCGAGTCGTAGTCCCGGGTCTCAACCTGCGGAGGAGGGGCGCTCGCGCCCCTTCTTTCGTTTCGCGGAAGGTCGGCGGCATCCATGGTGCGCGTACAGTCGGTGTATCCCGACTCCCTCGGCGCCGAGCTCGGACTCGGACCCGGGTGGGAGCTCGTGTCCGTCAACGGACGCGCGCTCGAGGATTTTCTCGACTGGGAGTTTCTCTCGGCCGACGACGAGTTCGTGCTCGTCGCGACGAATCCCGCCGGCCGGACCATCGAGTTCGACGTCGCGCGCCCCGAGGGCCTGCCGATGGGGGTGACGCTCGAGCCGCCCCGGGTGCGCCGCTGCGCGAACCGCTGCGACTTCTGCTTCGTGGACGGCCTCCCCGAAGGACTGCGTGACACGCTCTACATTCGCGACGACGATTACCGCCTGAGCTTTCGCTACGGCAACTTCGCGACGCTCACGAATCTCAAGCCGAAGGACGTCGCCCGCATCATCGAGTACCGGCTCTCGCCGCTGTACGCGTCCGTGCACGCGACGGATCCCGTGA
This sequence comes from Gemmatimonadales bacterium, assembly GCA_035266665.1. Classification (GTDB taxonomy): domain Bacteria; phylum Gemmatimonadota; class Gemmatimonadetes; order Gemmatimonadales; family GWC2-71-9; genus DATFMZ01. The sequence continues at coordinate 4,626 of DATFMZ010000251.1, forward strand.
TCCGGCGGCGCTATCTGCGCAACCCGCGCGCGCCGGAGATCATTCCCCAGCTCGAGCACTTCGCCGCCCATGGGATCCAGTTCCACACGCAGATCGTCGTGCAGCCCGGCGTGAACGACGGCGACGTGCTGGTGCGGAGTCTCGAGGACCTCTACGCCCTGGGCGACGCCGTCCTCTCGGTCTCCATCGTGCCGGTGGGGCTGACGTCGTACAGCAAGCACGCGCTCGTGCGCGAACCGTCGCGTGACGAGTGCCGCGCGGCGGTCGCCATCGTCGAGCGGTTTCGCGCGCGCGCGCGGCGGGAGCGTGGCACGGGGTGGGCCTACGGCGCGGACGAACTGTATCTCGTGGCGGAGCTCGAGCTCCCGACTGCGGAGGACTACGACGGGTTCGAGCAGGTGGAGAACGGCGTGGGAAGCGTGCGCTTCCTCGAGGGGCGCATCGCGGAGTACGTCGACCTGCTCCCGCGGCTCGAGGGCCGGCGCGTCGGGGTCTTCACCGGGACCGCGATGGGACGCCTGATGCCGCGCGTCGTCGAGGGGCTCGCGGCGAAGACCGGCGCGGACTTCGATGTCGTGGTCTTGGAGAACCCGCTCTTCGGCAGCTCCGTGACGACGGCGGCGCTCCTCCCCGGGCGTGCGTTCCGCGACGCCCTCGCGGCACGCTCCGACCTCGACCTCGCCCTGCTTCCCGCGGAAGCGGTGAACGAGCAGGGGATCTTCATGGACGATCTCTCGATCGCCGACGTCACCGCCGGGCTTCCGTACGAGGTGCGCCTCTCGTACGACTTCGGCGACGCCCTCATCGAAAGCGTGGCCGTGTGAAACGCGCGACCGTCGCAATCGTCGGGCGGCCGAACGTGGGCAAGTCGACACTCTTCAACCGCATCATCGGCGGCCGCCGCGCCATCGTCCACGACCGGCCGGGCATCACGCGCGACCGCCACTTCGGGCGTGCCGTCTGGGCGGGACACGATTTCTGGCTCGTGGATACGGGCGGGTGGATCGCCGATACGGACGCGTTGAGCCGCGCCGTGCGCGCCCAGGTGCTCCAGGCGATCGCCGCCGCCGACGTGATCCTCTTCGTCGTGGACACCCGGGACGGCGTACACCCCGGCGACCTCCAGATCGCCGAGACCCTCCGACGCCATCAGGATCGCGTGCTCGTGGTCGCGAACAAGGCCGACGACCTCGCGAACGACGTCTCCTTCCATCAGTTCCACGAGCTCGGACTCGGCGAGCCGTGTCCGGTCTCGGCGGCCACGGGGCGGGGCAGCGGCGACCTGCTCGACCGCGTGACCGCCCTCCTGCCGGCGGCGTCGGAAGAGGACGACGGCGACGTCGTGCAGGTGGCAATCGTCGGCCGGCCCAATGTGGGAAAGTCCAGCATCGTCAACCGGCTCCTCGGAGAAGATCGGAGCGTGGTGGCCCCGGAGGC
>DATFMZ010000252.1:0-18010 GCA_035266665.1 Gemmatimonadales bacterium
TGCTCCCAGGGGTGCAACGTCACGGTCGAGACGCGGCAGAACGTCGTCGTCCGCCTCAAGCCGCGTCCCAACGAGTCCGTGAACCGCTTCTTCATGTGTGATCATGGGCGGCTCAACTATCGCTGGATGAATCGGGGGGACCGGATCGAGGCACCGCTCGTGGGGCAGGGCGGTGGGGTCGCCGCCACCGACTGGGATTCGGCGCTGCAGCGCGCGGGCCAGCTCGTGCGTGGGTCCGGTGGGCGGGTGGTCGTGCTGGCGGCCGGGACCACCTCCAACGAAGCGCTCTTCCTCGCACGTCAGGTGGCGGGAGAGCGGTTCGAGGGCATCGTGCGGGTCCCGCGGAGCGAGGATCCCGAGCGCGCGCTCGACGGCGTGCCGCATCTCGCGCTCCGGCAGGAGCGCACCCCCAACGCGGCCGGCGCGAAGCTGCTCGGCTACCGTGACGAGGCGGATCCGGCGCGTGCGCTGGATGGCGCGGCCCTCGCGATCGTGCTCGACGATCAACTCGAGGGGCTCGGGGATGCGCTGGCGGGTGCGGCGAACGTGATCTACGCGGGCACCGTGCTGCCCGACGCCGCGCGCGGCGCCGCGGTGGTGCTGCCGATCGCGAACGTGACCGAGGAGGACGGGACCTTCGTCAACCGGGATGGCCGGGTGCAGCGCTACTATCAGGCGAAGGCGGCGCCGGGCATGGCGCAGCCCGCCTGGTGGGTGTTCGGCGAGCTCCTCGCCGAGACCGGGACGGGAACGCCGCCGGCCGGGGCCGACGAGGCGTTCGCGCGCCTCGCCGAGACGATGGACGCCTTCGACGGACTCGACTATGCGCGCGTCGGGACGCAGGGCGCGATGGTGGCCGGGCGGGCGCGTGCGGGAGCGGCCACATGACGACGCCCGAGATCAAGGGCTTCCTGCTCGTGGCGGTGGTGAAGATGCTCGTCGTCTTCACCGCCATCATGGTCGGCGTGATCATGGTGATCTGGCTGGAACGGCGCGGCAGCGCCTTCCTCCAGGATCGGCGCGGCCCGAATCGCGTGGGCCCCTACGGTCTGTTGCAGGGGCTGGCCGACGGCCTCAAGAACATGATGAAAGAAGAGACGTGGCCGGCGCAGGCCGACAAACTCATCTTCCTGCTCGCGCCGACACTCGCGTTCATCCCCTCGCTCCTGCTCTTTGCCGTCATCCCGTTCGCCTCTCCGCTGCCCCCGTTCGACGTCACGGTCCACGTCTTGGGCCTCGATTTCGGGCGCTGGGTCTACACGGGGCCGATTCAGATGGCGGTCGCGGATCTCCCCGTGGGATTTCTGTTCATCATCGCGATCTCCAGCATCGCGGTGTACGGCATCGTGCTCGCGGGGTGGTCGTCGAACAGCAAGTACGCCTTCTTGGGCGGGCTCCGGTCCAGCGCGCAGATGATCAGTTACGAGATCGCGCTCGGGATGAGCCTCATCGTGGTCTTGCTCCTCGCGGGCAACGTCACGCTGCCCGCGATCGTCGCGCGCCAGCAGGTGGGGATCTGGTACGTCTTCCCGGCGGCGCTGGGCTTTCTGATCTTCGTGATCTCCGCCTTCGCCGAGACCAACCGGCTCCCCTTCGATCTCCCCGAGGCCGAAGCCGAGTTGGTCACCGGATATCACACCGAGTACAGCTCGATGAAGTTCTCGCTGTTCTTCATCGCGGAATACGCCGCCGTGATCACCTTCTCGGCCCTGATGGTGACGCTCTTCTTCGGCGGCTGGGACATTCCGTTCACCAAGTGGGACGCGGCCGTGCCGACGGCGTGGAACGCGGAGGCGATCCTGCGGGTGCTCGCGACCCTCGTCGCCTTCTCCCTCAAGACGCTCGTCTTCGTGTGGATCTACATCCAGGTTCGCTGGACGCTGCCGCGATTCCGGTTCGATCAGCTCATGAACATCGGGTGGAAGGTGCTGCTGCCGATCTCGCTCGGATACATCGGGATCATGGCCACGGCGATTCTGATCTTCCATCCCCTGGAGGCGGCGCACCCGAAGTGGTTCGGCGCGATTCTGTTCGGGATCAACCTGCCACTGCTCGTGGCGTTCGTCTGGGGCCTCGATCGCGGGCGGATCGTCGTCGGCGAGTTCCAGCGCGCGCGGCTGGAGGGATAGCATGGCGATTACGGTAAAAGTGCTCGAGCGCCCCGAGCGCGAGGTCAGCTATCTGCGGGCCACCCTCAAGGGCCTGGCGCTCACCTTCAGCCATCTGCTGCGGCCGAAGGTGACCATGCAGTATCCCGAGCAGAAGTCCACGGCCGACTGGTCGCTCTCGCCGCGCTGGCGCGGCACGCACCGGATGATGACCGACGAGCAGGGCCGTGCGAAGTGCGTGGCCTGTGGTCTCTGTCCCCAGATCTGTCCCGCCAACTGCATCAAGCTGGTGCCGGGTGAGGACGAGCACGGTAACCGCTACCCGTTGATCTACGAAATCGACGAGTTCCGCTGCGTCTTCTGTGGGTACTGCCAGGAAGTCTGCCCGGAGGAAGCGATTCACGTCGGCGTGCACTACGAGAATGCGGAGTACGAGCGCGAGCGGTTCGTCTACGACCTCGAGCGCCTCTGCGCGCAGACGCATCCGGTTTCGTCGCTGTGGGATCCGTCGGATCCCAAGGGGGAATGAGCGATGCGCGAGTTCCTCTTCTGGGTCTTCTCCGTCATCGCCGTCGGCTCGGCCGTGCTCTGCATCTCGCGCCGGAGTCCGGTCGCGAGCGCGCTCTGGCTGGTCGGGACCCTGTTCTCGCTCGCCGGGCTCTTCGTGATCTTCGACGCCCAGTTCATCGCCGTGATGCAGGTGCTGGTCTACGCCGGCGCGATCATGGTGCTGTTCCTGTTCGTCATCATGCTGCTGAATCTCGGCCGGGATAGCGTCACCGACATCCGGGGGTGGCCGGGCCGCCTGGTGGCTCTCGTCTTCGGCCTCGGCCTCATTGTCGAACTGTTCGGGCTCACCCACGCGCTGCCGGATCAGGCGCACGTGCTGCCGCCGGGTGCCGTCGCGCAGATGGCGCAGGCCCAGGGTGTGGTCGCGGTGATCGCCCAGCCCATGTTCCACGACTATCTCGTGCCCTTCGAGATCACGTCCGTGCTCCTGCTCGCGGCGGTCGTCGGCGCCGTCGTGCTGGCGAAGCGGAGGCTCTAATGCTGCTCGGACCCGCGCTCGGCGTCTCGGCGGTGCTCTTCGCGCTTGGCGTAGCCGGTGTGCTCCTCAGGCGCAACGTCATCATCGTTTTCATCTGCGTCGAGCTGATGCTCAACGCCGTGAACCTCACCTTCGTCGCGCTGGCCCAGGAGCTCGGGCCGAACGGCCAGGTGATCGTATTCTTCGTCATGGCCGTCGCTGCCGCAGAGGCCGCTGTAGGATTGGCGATCATCCTCGCGATCTTCCGGCACAAGCAGACGGTCGACCTTCAGGACATCAATCTCTTGCGCGGCTGATGCCTCCTTCCGTCGGATGGATCTGGCTCGTCGTTCTCTTGCCCTTCGCGGGCTTCGTCGCGAACGGCCTCCTGAGCTTTCTCAAGCCGAGCGCCAAGCGCGCCGTGAGCACGATCGGCGTGGGCGTGCTGGTCGCCACCTTCGTGGTCGCGGTGGTGGTGGTGCTCGGGGTCGCCCGCGACCCCAACGACGCCCCCTACCTCATTCACCTGTGGAATTGGCTGCCGGTCGGTGACCTGAACATCGGTGTCACCTTCCAGGTGGATCAGCTCTCGTCCGTGATGCTGATGGTGATCACGGGCGTGGGGACGCTGATCCACATCTTCAGCATCGGCTACATGCGTGAGGACGACGGCTACGCGCGGTACTTCGCGTATCTCAACCTCTTCATCTTCTTCATGCTGATCCTGGTGCTCGGGGCGAGCTTCCCGCTGCTCTTCGTCGGGTGGGAAGGCGTCGGCCTCTGCAGCTACCTGCTGATCGGATTCTGGTATACCGAGAAGGCGAACGCCGATGCGGGCAAGAAGGCGTTCATCATGAACCGGATCGGAGACTTCGGATTTCTGATCGCGATGTTCATGATCTACCGGGCGACCGGCACGCTCAACTTCACCGAAGTCTTCTCGGCGGCTCCGCAGGTCTTCCAGGTCGCGGGACCCGCCATTACGGCGATCACGCTCTTCCTCTTTCTGGGATGCACCGGGAAGTCGGCGCAGATCCCGCTCTATACCTGGCTTCCCGACGCCATGGCCGGCCCCACGCCCGTCTCGGCCCTCATCCACGCGGCCACGATGGTCACCGCCGGCGTCTATCTGGTGGCGCGGACCAACATGCTCTTCGCCATGGCGCCGGTCTCCAGCGCCGTGGTCGCGACCGTCGGCGCGGTGACGGCGCTCTGGGCGGCGTCCATCGCGCTCAAGCAGTGGGACATCAAGAAGGTGCTCGCGTACTCCACGGTCTCCCAGCTCGGGTACATGTTCCTGGGCGTGGGGGTGGGCGCGTACGCGTCGGGCGTCTTCCACCTGGTGACGCACGCCTTCTTCAAGGCGCTGCTCTTCCTCGGGTCCGGCAGCGTGATTCACGCCATGCACAAGGCGTATCACCACACGCATCGCCACGACGACGCCCAGGACATGCGGAACATGGGCGGGCTCAGGCACTGGATGCCGTGGACCACGGGCGTGATGTGGGTCGCGACCCTCGCGATCGCGGGGGTACCGGGGTTCTCGGGGTTCTTCTCGAAGGATGAGATTCTCGCCGCCGCCTTCGCGCGCGGCCAGGAGCACTGGCTCTTCTACCTGCTCTGGGTGCTCGGCACGGTCGCGGCGTTCCTGACGGCGTTCTACATGGCGCGCCTGATGCTCTACACCTTCCACGGTCCCAACCGCACCGGGGAGGCCGAGCGGGAGCATCTGCACGAGGCGCCGTGGGTCATGACGGGTCCGCTCCTGGTGCTGGCCGCGGGGAGTGCGATCGGCGGGCTGCTCAACCTGCCCGAAGTCCTTCCCGGGGCCGGGTGGCTCGAGCACTGGCTCGCCCCCGTGACGAGCGGCAGCGGGCTCTACCTTCCCGAGGCGGCGCTCGCGCACGGCACGGAGTGGACGCTGCTGCTGGTGGCGACGCTCCTCGCGCTGGGCGGCTTGTACGCGGCGTGGCACTTCCTGAAGCCGGAGGCGCTCACGACCGCCGCCGAGGCGCCGGCCGAAACCGGGTTCGGCCTGGTGCTCAACCGCAAGTACTACATCGACGAGATCTATCAGGGCGTGATCGTCCGGTCCCTGGTCTGGCTCTCCGACCGGCTGCTCTGGCGGACGGTGGACAAGGGCGTCATCGACGGCGCCGCGGTGAACGGTTCCGCCTGGGCGCTCCGCGGGCTGGGGTGGGTCGGTTCGCTGCTCGAATCCGGTGCCGTCGGATGGTACGTCGTGGTATTCGTGACCGGCGTGCTCGGTCTCCTCTACTTCGTGGCGCGGTAGGACGACGATGACGGCGTTCCTCAACGCGATCGGCTACGGTCACTGGGTGCTCGACGCCCTCCTCGTGCTGCCGCTCCTCGCGGCGCTCCTCGTGATGGTCACCCCCGAGCGGCACGCGAAGCACGTCGCCTTCTGGGCCACGGTCGTCGAGTTCGTGGTCTCGATCGGGCTCTGGTGGGCCTTCGACCCGCACATGAGCGGGATGCAGTTCGAAGTGATCCGTCCCTGGATCGCGGCGTACGGCATCTCGTATCACGTCGGGGTGGACGGCATCTCGCTCTTCATGGTGCTGTTGTCCACGCTGACCATGCCGCTCGCGGTGCTCGGCAGCTGGAAGTACATCACCTCGAAGGAGCGGGCCTACTACGCGCTCATGCTCGTGCTCACCACGGGCATGCTCGGCGTGTTCATGGCGCTCGATCTCTTCCTGTTCTACGTCTTCTGGGAGCTGATGCTCATCCCGATGTACTTCATCATCGGGGTGTGGGGCGGGTCCCGGCGGCTCTACGCGGCGATCAAGTTCTTCATCTACACGTTCGTCGGCTCCCTGCTCATGCTGGTGGCGATCCTCTTCGTCTACATGACGGTCGGGGCGCACACGGGCGTGTACTCGTTCGCGTACGGGCACATCCTCGCCAACGCGGGGCTGGTGCGGCAGTGGACCTTCTGGCTCTTCGGCGCCTTCGCGCTCGCCTTCGCGATCAAGGTGCCGATGTTCCCGTTCCATACGTGGCTGCCCGACGCCCACGTCGAAGCGCCGACGGCGGGATCGGTCATCCTGGCCGGCATCCTCCTGAAGATGGGGACCTACGGCTTCCTGCGGTTCGCGATTCCGCTCTTTCCGCACGCGGCCTTCGACCCGACGGTCTCGGCCGTCGTCGTGACGCTCGCCGTCGTCGGCATCATCTACGGCGCGCTCGTGGCGATGGTCCAGCCCGACTTCAAGAAGCTCATCGCGTATTCGTCGGTGAGCCATCTGGGCTTCGTCATGCTCGGCATCTGGGCGGTGACCGTGCAGAGCGTCTCGGGCGCCATCATCATCATGATCAACCACGGCATCTCGACGGGCGCCCTCTTCCTGCTCGTCGGGATGATCTACGAGCGGCGGCACAGTCGGGAGATCGCCGTCTACGGCGGTATCGCCCGCGCGATGCCGATGTTCGCCGCGATCCTCACGCTGGTCTCGCTCTCGTCCATCGGCCTCCCCGGCACGAACGGCTTCGTCGGCGAGTTCCTCGTGCTCCTCGGCGCGTTCCAGACGCATCCCTGGGCCGCCGGGATCGCCACATCGGGCGTCATCTTCGCGGCCGCGTATCTGTTGTGGGCGATCCAGCGGGTCCTCTTCAATCGTGAGCCGGACGCCGAGAACGCCAAGTTGCCGGATCTCTCCCGGCGCGAGCTCGTCGTGCTCGCGCCGCTCGTCGCCTGCATTCTGTGGATCGGGCTGTACCCGCAGCCGATTCTCCACCGTATCGAAGCCACCACGTCCGGGTGGGTGGCGCAGATGCGTCACGGGATGCCGGACGCGGGGCTGGCCCATGGGCCGGCCGGGGAGGACGCGCCATGAATCGGCCGTTCGGAGTGGACCTAGGGACGCCGTCGGGCATCGCGCTCGCGCTCCTGCCCGAGATCGTCGTCATCGCGTGCGCGCTGGTGCTGATGCTGGTCGCCGCCTGGCGCCATGGCGACGAGCGCGCCGAACGGCTGGTGGGGCAACTCTCGCTCGTGGGGCTCATCGCCGCGCTCGCGACCGTGATCTGGTTCTGGGCGTCGAACCTGTACCCGTCGCGCACCGTGCCGGAGATGATCACCCTCGACCCCTTCCGCTACGCGTTGGACGTGGTCTTTCTCCTCGGGGCGATCGGGACGGTCCTCCTCTCGCTCGGCTATCTGGGACGGGAGCGCATTCTCGTCCCCGAGTACTACGTGCTCCTGCTTTTCGCCACCGCCGGCATGATGCTCATGGCGGGCGCGTCGGATCTCCTCGTGCTGTTCCTCGGGCTCGAGGTGATGTCGGTCTCGGTCTACGTGCTCGCGGGTATCCAGCGCCGGAGCGCGGCCTCCGCCGAGGCGGCGCTCAAGTATTTCCTGTTGGGGGCCTTCGCCTCGGGATTCCTGCTGTACGGAATCGCGTTGCTCTACGGGGCCACGGGCACGACCAATCTCTATCTGATCAACCTGCAGCTCCGCGGTGGAGCGGGGGACCACGGGTTGATGCTGCTCTTCGGCGTGGCGCTCCTCCTCGTGGGGCTCGGCTTCAAGGTCTCCGCCGCGCCGTTCCACATGTGGGCGCCGGACGTGTACGACGGCTCGCCGACGCCCGTTACCGGCTACATGGCCACCGCGGTCAAGGCGGCGGGCTTCGCCGCGCTCGTGCGCGTGCTGATCACCGGCTTCGGTGACGCGCCGGGCATCTGGCAGCACCTCGTCTTCTGGCTCGCCATTCTCACGATGCTGACGGGCAATCTCGTCGCGCTCGCGCAGCGGAACGTGAAGCGGATGCTGGCGTACAGCTCGATCGCGCACGCCGGGTATCTGCTCGTCGCCGTGGCGTGCGGCACCACGCTCGGCGGATCCGCGCTCGTCTTCTACGTGCTCGCGTACACGCTCATGACCCTCGGCGCGTTCGGCGTGCTGAGCGTCGCGGGGCGTGAGGGGGAGCGCGACGTGCGAATCGACGACTTGAGCGGTCTCGCCAAGCGGCGGCCGTGGCTCGCGCTCGCCATGGCCATCTTCATGCTGTCGTTGCTCGGATTCCCGGGTACGATCGGCTTCATCGGGAAGTGGTACATCCTCACCGCCGCGCTCGGCGCCGGCCAGCAGGCGCTTGCCATCGTGCTCGTGCTCACCAGCGTCGTCTCTGCGGGATACTATCTCCCCGTCGTGATGGCGATGTACATGAAGGACGAGACGGAACCGGGGACGATCGAGCGGGCCGGGTATCGGCTCGGGGCCGGTGCGCGCGCCGTGGTGTTCGCCGCGGCCCTGCTGATTTTGGCGTTCGGCGTCTGGCCCAGCCAGGCTCTTTCGCTCGCGAACCAGGGCGGCAGGGCCCTCCGGCCCGCGCCGCCGCCCGTGATCGTCCTGCCCAAGGACTAGGCGCGCTCGCGCCATCGAGGTTCGTGTGGACGTTCCCTCCGTCATCTTTCGCGAATACGACATCCGCGGACTCGTCGACAAGGAGCTGACGCCGCGGCTCGCGCACGCTGTCGGCCAGGCCTTCGCGACGCTCGCGCGTGAGCGCCTCGGCCACGCGCCCCGACTCGCCGTCGGGCGCGACAATCGTCCCTCGGGCGAGCGACTGGCCGCCGCCGTGCGCGACGGGATCGCGCGGGCCGGCGGGACGGCCGTCGACGTCGGCATGCTGCCCACGCCCGCGCTCTACCTCGCCACCTACGAGCTCGCGGTGGACGGTGGACTCCAGGTCACCGGATCCCACAATCCCCCGGAGTTCAACGGGTTCAAGATGGTCGTCGCGCACGAAGCCGTGTACGGCGAGGACATTCAGCGCATGCACGCGATGATCGCGGACGATCTGCTCGACAAAGGGGCGGGCGCGCTGGAAGCCGATACCAGCGTGCTCGGCCGCTACGCCGACGCGATCGTGTCCCGCAACGGGCCGCTCGCACGGCCGATCAAGGTGGTCGTGGACTGCGGCAACGGCGTGGCGAGTCTCGCCGCGGAGACCGTCCTCACGCGGATCGGGGCGCAGGTCATTCCGCTGTTCTGCGAATCCGACGGGCGGTTCCCCAATCATCATCCCGACCCGACCGTACCGGAGAACCTGCGCGATCTGCAGGAGGCCGTGCGTCGCGAGGGTGCCGAGCTGGGCATCGCGTTCGACGGCGACGGAGATCGCATCGGGGCCGTGGACGAGACCGGCACGATCGTCTTCGGCGACCAGCTGCTCGTCCTGCTCGGGAGGGACCTGGTGCGCCGGATGGGGCCGGGCCACCCGGTGATCTTCGACGTCAAGTGCTCCAACGTCCTGCGCGACGCCCTGGCCGCGGCGGGCCTCGAGCCGGTGATCTGGAAGACCGGGCACTCGCTCATCAAAGCCAAGATGAAGGAGCTCAACGCGCCGCTCGCCGGTGAGATGAGCGGACATATGTTCTTCGCCGGCGACTACTACGGCTTCGACGATGCGCTCTTCGCCGCCGCGCGGTTGCTGGGCTACCTCGCGGTCGAAGGCGGACCGCTCTCGGCGCGCCTCGCCGATCTCCCCAAGACCTCCGCGACCCCCGAGATCCGGATCGCCTGTCCCGACGAGCGCAAATTCGACATCGTCGAGCGCGCGGCGCACTACTTCGGCGAGCGGTACGAGGTCCTCACGCTCGACGGGGTCCGCATCTCCTTCGCCGACGGCTGGGGGCTGCTGCGCGCCTCCAATACGCAGCCGGTGCTGGTGATGCGCTTCGAGGCCTCGTCTCCCGAGGCGCTCGCGGCCCATCGCGCCGAAGTCGAGGGGTGGCTGCGGGAGCAGGGCGTCACCGTCTAGTCACATGAGTGCTCGCGGCCGCTGGATCCGCGCCGCTGTCATCGGCCTCGTCGTCCTGCTGATCGCCGGGCGCTGGCTGGCCGCGAACGCGGCGGATGCGATGTGGTCGGCGGCTCTGGGCGTCGGGACGCCGCACGCCGCCATCCGATCCGAGCGCCTCGTCCTCGCAGTGCTCGCCTTCGTCGCCGCCGCCGTCTGGTGCGCCGGCAATTTCTACGTCGTCTATCGTTCGATCGGGTCGGTGCACGTCCCGCGGCGTCTCGGCAACCTCGAGATCGTGGAGGCGGTGCCGCGGCGCTATCTCCTGATCGGCGCGATCGGCATCGGCGTCATCCTGGCCTACGCGATGAGCCACGGCGCCGGCGACTGGTGGACGGTTCGCGCGCTCGCCGGTACCGATCAGCCGCTCGGACTCACCGATCCCGTACTCGGCCGCGACTTCACGTTCTACCTCTTCGACCTGCCGTGGACGCGTGCGGTCCACGGCTTCGTCACGCTCCTCGCGGGGGTCGTGCTGCTCGTCGCGGCGTTTCTCTACGTGGCGGTGGGCGCGGTGCGGTGGCGCGACCGGCGCCTGCGCGTGACGCAGCTCGCCCGCGCGCACCTGGGCGGGCTCCTGGCCGTCCTCGCGCTCGCCCTCTGCTGGGGCTATCGCCTCGAGCCGGCGGAGTACGTCGCGGGCGTCCATCACGTGCCGTTCGACCAGATCATGGTGACCGTGCGCATTCCGTTCGCACACTTTCTCGCGGCGATGGCGTTGCTCGCCGCGGTCGTGTCTCTGATCTGGATTCGCGTGGATCGCGCCGCCCTCGTCGGGATCGCGTGGATCGTGCTCGCCACCGCGTCGTTCATCGGCCACTACGTAGCGCCGACCTTCGCCGCGGCCGCGCGGACGCGATCCGAGCGACAGGCGCCGGCGATCGATTCGGTTGCGGCACGCTTCCGGCATGTCGCCTTCGGGCTCTCGCCGGACACGACGTACGCGCCGAGCACCGCCCCAGAGGGACTCGGCACGCGGCATGCCGCCGAGCTCATCCGTGCGCCGGTCTGGGATGAGGCGGCGGCGATTGCCGCGCTGAACCGGTCCGTCCGGGGCCGCCCCTACGACCGCTTCTACGCCGCGTATCTGACGACGCTGCCGCCGGATGGCGTCCCGGCCTACGTGGGCGTGCCGGAGGTGGATCTCGCGGCGGCGCGCGCGGGCGATCGCACGATGACATGGGAGCGCGTCCACCATCTGCCGTACGCGCGCTCCCGGGGCGTGTACGCGCTCGCGGCATCCCGCGCGGGGCCCGACGGCGCGCCGCGCTTCGTGGCGAACGTCGCGGATGCCGATTCGACGGCCGCCACCCCCGTGGATCTCGGCGACTCGATCCCCGTCTGGTTCAGCCCGACCGCGGCGGACTTCGCGATCGCGCAGTCGAGCGACGGACGGTTCGCCGGCGTCCGCGTGGGCGGCTTCTTGCGACGCCTCGTCCTCGCGTGGACGCTCCAGAGTCCCGACCTGCTGACCGCGGACGACGTGCACGCCGAGACGGAGGTACTCTGGGACCGGGCCGTGGCCCTGCGCCTGGCGCGCGTCGCGCCCTTCGCACGGTTCGGCGCGCCCTACCCGGTGCTGCACGGCGAGCGACTGGTCTGGGTCGCGGCGGGGTACGTGTGGGCGGAGGGGGCGCCGCTCGTGACGCCCGTGGAGTGGCGCGGGCGCCGGGTGGGCTATCTCCGGAGCGGGATCGTCGGCATCGTGGATGCCTCCTCGGGCGCGACGGCGGTGTATCTCCTGCCGGACGCCGATCCGCTGAGCCGCGCGTGGGCGCGGCGCTACCCCGGGCTCGTGCAGCCCCCGGACTCGATCCCGGACTTCGTGCGCTCGGCGCTGCGGTATCCGGAAGGGCTGTTCCGCGCGCAGCTCGCCGCGCTGACCGGGAGCGATCCGCGGCTCCGCGACACCACGGCGACGCGCCGGACGCCACAGGCCTATTGGTGGGTCGGCGGCCTGCCGGGTGATACGATCCCGCGGCTTCGACTCCGCGCGGCGGTGGAGCGGAGTGGGCGCGTTCCGGGGGCGACGGATCTCGCGGCGATCGCCGACGGGGTGGTGCGCGACGCTCGCGACGAGCTCACCGTGCTCGTGCTGGCCAATCCCGACGCGCAGCCGGGGGTGGACGCGCTGCTCCGCACGACCGCGGGCACCGACGCCGCGAACGGCTGGGTGCCGGGTGCGCTCAAAGCCATTCCGTTCCCGGACGGCGTCGTGGCCCTGCGGTCGGCGTACGCGGAGACGTCGACCACGGTGCCGCCGCATCTTTCGGTGGTGACCGTCGGGTGGCGTACCGCGCTCGGACGGGGACCGACGATCGCCGCGGCCCTGAGCGACGTGCGGGCGGCCCCCGCGCCCACCGGATCGCGTGCCGCGTGGGTGGACGCACGCCGGTGGTTCCGGGTGCTCGATTCGGCGCGGATCGCCGGCGATTGGGTCGCCTTCGGACACGCCTATGACTCGCTCCGCGTGTTGCTTGGTGCGCCCCCCGATACGGGGCGCTGATCGGGTTGCCGCATGCCGGACCGGCCGGTACCATTGGAGGGCCTCGTGCAGTCATCCCCCGGCACCATCGTGGTTGCGCTCGGCGGGAACGCGCTGGCCGCAGAGCCACGCGCGACGATCGCCGATCAATTCCGTCACACGCGTGAGTCGCTCACGGCGGTCGTGGAGCTCGCGCGCGCGGGATGGCGGATCGCGATCGTACACGGCAACGGACCGCAGGTCGGTGACGCGCTGGTCCGCAACGAAATCGCCGTTGACGCCGTGCCGCCGCTGCCGCTTGGCGTGCTGGTGGCGGCCACGGCGGGCTGGATCGGGTACATGATCCAGCAGTCACTGCAGAACGCACTGGGCCGCGCGGGGGTCGCACGGGACGTGCTGACCGTGATCACGCAGACGGTGATCGACGCCGACGCTCCCGGAGCGGCGACGCCGACCAAACCGATCGGCCATGCTCTGTCCGAGGAGCGCCGCGCGGCGCTCGAGACCCGCGGCGTCGCCGTGGGACGGGATGGCGCGGGGCGCTGGCGCCGGCTCGCGCCGAGCCCGACGCCGATCGACATCGTGGAAGTCGAGGCGATCCGGCAGCTGGTCGGGGAGGCCAAGATCGTGATCGCGGCCGGCGGTGGTGGGCCGCCGGTGTATCGGGACCCCACGCTCGGCTGGGAGGGGATCGACGCCGTGGTCGACAAGGATCGGACCGCCGCCGTGCTCGCTCGGCGGCTCGCGGCCGACACCTTGCTGATCCTGACCGACGTCGACGCCGTCTATCGCGATTGGGGGACATCCGGTCAGCGCGCGCTGCGCACGTTGCGCCTGGCCGATGCCGAGGCGCTGCTCGCGGGCGACGCGCTCGGCCGAGGCAGCATGCGGCCCAAGGTGGAGGCCGCAGTACACTTCGTTCGCGACGGCGGACGTCGTGCCGTCATCGCGCACCTCGCCGACGGCGAGTCGGCGATGCGCGGAGAGTCCGGAACGACCATCATGGGAGACACCAGGTGAACTTGCATGAATATCAGGCGCGCGCGCTGCTCAAGGCGGCCGGGGTTCCGGTCCCTGACGGCGACGTGGCCACGACGCCGGCGGAGGTCGAAGCGATCGCCGCCAAGCTCGGCGGTCGGGTGGTGGTGAAGGCCCAGGTCCACGCGGGCGGTCGCGGGAAGGCGGGCGGCGTGAAGCTCGCCGATGATCCGAAGGATGCGCGCGCCAAGGCCGAGCAGATCCTCGGCATGCAGATCAAGGGCCTCACGGTCCAGAAGGTCCTCGTCGTGCCCGCGGCGGACATCGCCTCGGAGAGCTACGTCGGCATCATCGTGGATCGTGCGAGTCAACGGCCGGTGTTCATGGTGAGCCCCGCGGGCGGGGTGGACATCGAGCAGGTCGCGGCCGAGACGCCCGAGAAGATCTTCCGCGAGCCGATCGATCCCCGGTACGGTCTCCTCACGCACCAGGCGATGGGGCTCGCGTTCCACCTGTATCGGGACATCGCACAGGTGCGCCAGGCGGCCACCGTCATGCAGAAGCTCTATCGCGCGTTCTTCGATGCCGGGGCATCGCTCGCCGAGATCAATCCGCTCGTGACGACGCCCGACGGGACGGTGCTCGCGCTCGACGCGAAGATCGTCGTGGACGACAACGAGCTCGAGCGACGGCCGAAGATCGCGGCGCTGCGCGACACGTCGTCCGAGGCGCCGAGCGAAGTCGAGGCGCGAGAGGCCAACCTCACCTACATCAAGCTCGACGGCAACGTCGGCTGCTGCGTGAACGGCGCCGGGCTCGCCATGGCGACGATGGACCTCGTCAAGTACTACGGCGGGGATCCGGCCAACTTCCTCGACATCGGCGGAAGCAGCAATCCCGCGAAGGTCGTGAGCGCGCTCAAGATCATCTCCAGTGACAAGAACGTGAAGGCCATCCTCTTCAACATCTTCGGCGGGATCACGCGCTGCGACGACGTCGCGAACGGGATCGTGGCAGCCACGAAGGAATTCACCCTGGATCGCCCCATGGTCATCCGGCTCACCGGCACCAACGACAAGCTCGCCGTGCAGATCCTCAAGAAGGCGGGCTTCGAGGCGCTCACCGACATGGACGAAGCCGTCCAACAGGCCGTGAAGCTGGCCAAGGAGGCCGCATGAGCATCTTCGCCGACAAGAGCACCAAGCTGGTGGTGCAGGGGATCACGGGGCGCGACGGGTCGTTCCATGCCAAGCAGATGCTCGAGTACGGGACGCAGGTCGTCGCGGGCGTGACGCCGGGAAAGGGGGGCCAGACCTTCGAGGGGTCGGTGCCGATCTTCGACACCATGGCCGACGCCGTGCGGGAGACCGGCGCGAACGCGTCGGTGATCTACGTGCCGGCGCGGTTCGCCGCGGATGCCGTGTACGAGGCGGCCGACAGCGGCGTGCGTCTGGTCGTCTGCATTACCGAGGGGCTCCCCGTCCTCGATATGACGCGCGTCATGCCGTTCGTGCGCGAGCGCGGCGTGCGGTTGATCGGTCCCAACTGCCCGGGTCTGATTTCGCCGGGGCAGACCAAGATCGGCATCATCCCGGGCTCGATCTGCCGGGAGGGGCGGATCGGCGTGGTGTCCCGGAGCGGCACCCTGACGTACGAGATCGTGCACCAGCTCTCGGTCAACGGGTTCGGGCAGTCGAGCTGTGTGGGGATCGGGGGTGACCCCATCATCGGAACCAACTTCATCGACTGTCTCGAGGCGTTCGAGGCCGATTCCGCCACGGACGCCGTCGTCATGATCGGCGAGATCGGGGGCACCGACGAACAGACGGCCGCCCAGTTCGTGCGCGAGCACATGCAGAAGCCGGTGGTGGGGTTCATCGCCGGGCAGACCGCCCCGCCGGGCCGCCGCATGGGGCACGCGGGCGCGATCATCTCGGGCTCGAGTGGTACCGCCGCGGACAAGATGGCGGCCTTCGAGGAGGCGGGGATCGGGGTCATGAAACGGCCCGCCGACGTGGTCCCGCTGCTCAAGGCGCGGCGTTCGTAGCCATGAAGCTCGTCGATCTGCTCGGGGTCGACCGCATCCTCCTCGGCGTGCCCGGGACGACGGTGCGCGATATCGCGCGGCCGCTCGTGGACGCGGCGATTGCCTCCGGTCGCGTGCGCGATCCCGAGAAGCTCGACGCGCTGCTCGCCGAATCCCTGCCGCGCGAAGCGGTGACCGTGGGCCAGCGGGCGTTCCTGCTGCACTTCCGCTCCGACGTGGTGCAGGCGATGACCGCGGCGCTGGGGGTGGCGGCGGAGCCCGTGCACCGCGAGCACGATCCGGCGAAGGAGGCGCGGGTCGTGTTGCTGCTGCTGGCCCCGTCCCACGATGCCTCCGCGTTTCTGCGCGGCCTCGCCGCGTTCGGGCGGGCGCTCGCGCACGACGACCTCATCGACGCCCTCCTCGCCGCCGAGCATCCGGCGGACGTGCTCGCGATTCCGGCGCTCGCCGGGATCGACATGCCGGCGGATCTGTTGGTGCGCGACGTGCTCGGGGCCGGTGTCATCTCGGCGCGTCCGGAGACGACGCTCGCGGAGGCGGCGGCGATGATGACCTTGTACGACGTCCCGGCCCTGCCGGTCGTCTCGGACGAGAAAGAAGTTCTGGGCATCATCAGCTATGGCGATCTGCTGCGCTATTTCCTGCCGGCGCACACCAAGCGTCTGAGCGGGGAAACGCCCGGGGTCGGGCGGGGCTCGAAGGCCGCGATGGCGGGGGACCCGCGGGAGATGACCTTGCGGGAGGCCATGGACCGCAGCGTGCTCTGCGTCTCGGAGGATCAGGCGCTGAGCGAGGTCGCCGCGCTCATGGTGAACAAGAACATCGATCGTGTGCCCGTGGTGCGCGAAGGCGCGCTGGTGGGTCTCCTCACGCGCGAAGACATCGTGCGTCGACTGCTCTGACGAAAGGATCGACGAAACGCTCATGCCGCAGACGCTCGCAATCATCAAGCCGGACGCGGTCGCGGCCGGAAAGGCCGGCAAGGTGCTCGCCCATCTCGAGGCGGCGGGGTTCGTCGTCCGGGCCGCCCGGATGGTGCGCCTTTCGACCCCGCAGGCCGAGGCCTTTTACGCCGTGCATCGGGAGCGGCCGTTCTTCCGGTCGCTGGTGGGGTTCATGACCTCGGCGCCCTGCATCCCGCTGGTGCTCGAGCGCGCCGACGCGGTGGCCGAGCTCCGGCGGGTGATCGGCGCCACCGACCCGGCGGAAGCGGCCGAGGGGACGGTCCGGAAGCTCTACGCCGAGTCCAAGGAGCGGAACGCCATTCACGCGTCCGATTCGGACGAGAACGCCGCCCGGGAGATCGCCTTCTTCTTCTCGGAGGCCGAGCGGACGGGCCTGCGGGGGTGAGCGGGCACGTTGACCCGCCCCCCGGGGCGAAATACCTTTAAAGGCTATGTTGCGCGTTGATTTACGCGCGTTGGACGAGGGGCCCGTCGAGACCGTCGGAGTGGTTCCGGCGGCCGATGCGGCGTTCGGGGACCTCGAGTTCGACCTTGCCGGCGCGGTCCAGGTGAGCGGGCGGATCATGGAGAGTGGGCCGGGGCGCTATTTCTGGCACGGTCGCCTCCGGGCGGCGGTCCGCACGGCATGTCGGCGCTGTCTCACGCCCGTCACGATCGGCGTGGATCAGGACGTCCAGGCGCTGTTCACCGCGGGGGCCGACGAAGGCGAGGACCCGTCGGTGTATCCCCTGCCCGCGCGCGCGACGGAACTCGATCTGAGACCGGTGATCCGTGAGGAGTTGATCCTCGCGGTGCCGGCGTACACGGTCTGCCGGGAAGACTGCCGCGGGATCTGCCCGCGGTGCGGGGTGGACTTGAACACGGGGTCGTGCAGCTGTCGGCCCGAACGCGACCCCCGGTGGGCCGCGCTCGAGGGGCTCGACGTGCAGCGATCCGACGACGACACGAGGTAACTGGGTATGGCGGTCCCGAAGCGACGAACCTCCAAGAGCCGGAAGCGGAAGCGGCGCACGCACCACAAGGCCGCGCCGGTCGCGCTGCAGGCGTGCCCGCGGTGCGGCGATCCCAAGCGGCCGCATCGGGTGTGCCCGACCTGCGGGTACTACGCCGGAAAGAAGCAGGTCGAAGTCACCGAGGACGTCTGACGTGATTCGGATCGCGCTGGATGCCATGGGCGGCGATTTTGCGCCCGAGGCTCCGGTCGAAGGGGCGCTCCTCGCCCTCGACGACCTGCCGGCGTCCTGCGAGATTCTGCTGGTCGGACGCACCGCCGGCATTCAGGCGGTGCTCGACCGCCACGGCGGACCGCGCGATCGCATCCGCGTCGTCGAGGCCCCCGAGATGATCGAGATGGCGGAGAAGCCGCTCGCGGCGGTCCGGAGCAAGCGGCAGTCGTCCATCGTCGTCGGACTCGGCCTCCAGAAGCAGCGGGAGGCCGATGCGTTCATCTCGGCGGGGAACACCGGCGCCGTCATGGCGGCGAGCGCGCTCCTGCTCGGGCTTCATTCGGGCGTCGAGCGGCCGGCGATCGCCACCCTCTTTCCGACCGCGTCCAATCCGACGCTCGTGC
>DATFMZ010000253.1:0-2219 GCA_035266665.1 Gemmatimonadales bacterium
AGCTTCTCGAATCCCCGCGGCGCGCGGACCCGAACGGTATCGAATCGGTGCGCCGTGTCCGCGGCGATCGCCCGCCAGCCGAAGCGGTCGAGCACGGTGGTCGCCACCAGCACGAGTGACCCGCCCCGCCGCACGTAGTCCACCAGCCCGCGGAGCTCCGGCGCGGTCGGTGGGCGCGGTGGGGCGAGCAGCAGCACGGCCTCGTGACGGCGTGCCGCCGCGGTGTCGTCCACCACCGGAAAGAGCGGCACGCGCGATCGCGTGACCGGCACCCCGAAGCGTCGCAGCGCGTCCACCACCGCGCGCGAGTTGCTGGGACCGGTGAGCAGCGTCGAGCGCCGGAAGTCGTACAGGTTGTAGCTCGGCGCGAGCGCGCGGGCCGCGAACGCGACGACGATCGCGAGGACCGTGAACCCGACGAGCAGCCGCACCTCACTGCGTCGCAAACGAGGCCCCCAGCTGGTCGGCGCGCCGGTCGAAGTCGTCGAGGGCCGGCGCGTCGCACGGCCGGCCCGCGAAGAGCACGTCGTAGAGCGTGCCGACGAGGCCGCGGAGTTCCTCGCGGCGCCTGACGTCGAGCGACGCGTCGCGGACGTACTCCGCGGGCGTCTTCCACGCCTGCACCGTGAGCGCGCCGGCCGCCTGCAACGCGAGGAGGAGTGCCACGAACCGATGGGCGAGCGCGTCGGCGTATCGCCCCTCGGCACGGAGACGCGCCATCTCCGCCAGATGCCACGTTGCGTCGTGCACGCTCACCACGCGACCGCCGCTCACCGGCCGGCGCAGCGCGCGCGGCGCGCGGGCCGCCGCCACCGCCCGCACGATCAGCGGGACGAGGATGGCCAGCAGGAACGCCACCCCCGCCGCGATCACCGCCCAGTAGATGACGGGATGGTGGTGCATGAGCTGGTCGAGCCGGTCGGCGACGCGCGCGAGGAACTCGCGCACCGCACGCCAGGAGTCGTGCGGCGTCTGCCAGTCGTAGGCAGGTGCCGCCATCACGCGCCGCACGACCGCGCGGATGCTGTCGGGCGGCGGCGTGGCGGGCGGAGCGATCACGCGCCCGCGGCCTCCGGCGCCATGCCGAGGTCCTGCGCGAGGCGATCGAGGTCGAACGCCTCCTTGCGGACGCGGAGATCGTAGTAGAACACCGTCACGACGCACGCGATGGCGGGCGCGATCGCGAGCTGCACGATGTTCGCGAGCCCGCCGATCGCGGGCGCGAACGTCGGCATCATCGCGGCGAGGATCCCGACGGCCATCGCCGGCACCATGATGATGACCACCATCACGATGCCGAGTGCGAACGCCGTGCCCTTGAACCCTTTGGTCAGGCGCCACGAGCGCCCGAGCACGCCGAACACGCGCTGGGATCCGGGCGTGTCTTCCAGCATGATCACGGGAATGACCACCGCGTAGCCGCAGGCGACGACGATGCCCGGCACGAAAAGGAGCAGCGTCGCGAGGAAGATCAACAGGTACCGCAGGAACCCCGCGCCCGCGATCATCCAGAACTCGGAGAAGGCGGCGCCAAGCGCATCCCCGACGGCGGGCGTGTGCCCGAGATAGGCCTCCGACACCGCACGCACCACCGCCCCCGCCTCGAGCACGCCGCCCACGCCCGCGAGCACGACGGACCACAGCGCGAGCCACGGATGTACCAGCACGCCGCCCGACAGATTGAGCGTGATCGAGACCAGCGCCGGAAGCCCCAGGCAGACGATCGCCAGGGTGATGAGCGTACCGAAGTTCCGGCGATAGACCGTGAACGCCGTGTCGAGGATGTCACCGACCGCTAGAGGCTTCAGTTCGTAGGCGTTCATGGAACCTCCCGGACCGGTAAGATGGCGCGTCGCGCGCCTGGGCGGCAGCTCACGAGACGATCACGCCGGCGCGGGCGCCGATTCGTCCCCGAGCTGCACGCTCAGCTGCTCCAGGTCGAAGCCCTCCTTGCGCACGCGGAGGTCGTAGTAGAAGAGCGTGAAGACGCAGATCGCGCCCGGAATGACCAGCAGCTCGAGCACGATGCCGATGGCGAGGAAGACCGGAGCCAGCGCGGGCAGGAACGCGCTGGTCATCCCCGCGGCAAGCTGTGGGATGAGATAGAGAGCCACCGGGACGAGCGCCAGGACGAATGCCGTCCCGCGGAACCCCTTGGTGAGCTCCCATGAGCGCGAGATCGCATCGGTTCCCAGCGTCTCCGGTTCGAGCACCACCGC
>DATFMZ010000254.1:0-15563 GCA_035266665.1 Gemmatimonadales bacterium
AGGGCCGTGAGGAGAGAGGCCGGGTTCACCTTGAAGACGTCGCGCGAGATCTGCTCGATCCGGCGTGCGATACCGAAGCCGTGCAGCGGCTCTAGGCTCAACGTCTTCAGGATCAACAGGTCCATGGTGCCCTGGATGACGTCGGTGTTCGCGTCGGCCATGGACGAGAACATACGGTCTCTCCATATGACCGTCAAGATGTGACCGTCATCTGGAAGCGTGGCTCGTCGCGAGCCGCACGGATGGACCCGGCGTCTACACTCGTCCCGAAATCGTCTTGGCCAGGCTCTTGAGCTTGTCCACGCTGTCGGGCGTGTGGTTCGTGTTGCCGGTGCTGATCTCGATGTAATCGTGGCTGTACACCAGGTGGTACGCCCTTCCGTTCTGCACCCACCCGATCTGGACCGACTTGAATCCGCCGTGTGCCTGGATATAGCCGCGGTCACCGACCTGGAGAGCCTCGGAGCTGTCGGGGGGATTGTAGAACTGGGGGCCACTCCACACGATGAGCTGCACGCTCTTGATCTCGGAGACCTTTGGGTCGGGGTTCTTCCACTTCCAGGTGCATACACCCAACTCAACGGGATTCGAATAGTCGGTCGTATCGGATGTCGCGGGCTCACCGAACAAGTCCGACGCGTCTGTCTTGGTGAGCAGGGCGCACGCGTCCACCTTCCCGCCCGACGTGTCGGCCGATGCGTCAGCCTTGGGAGTCTTTCCCCCGCCGCACGCCGTCAACCCCAGGAGAACCAGAAGAGCCGTCGCCGTCAGGCCGGTACCTGCCGCGGATTTCGCAGACATTGTTTTCGCCCTCCAGTTAGTTGCGTTCGTCCTCATCACTTCGTCCCGCCGGCCGAGTAGACCACTTTCCCGCCCACGATCGTGTAGAGCACCTCGGTGCCGAGGATCGAGTCGGCGGGCACGGTCATGATGTCGCGGGAGAGGACCGCGATGTCCGCCCACTTGCCGGGTGTGAGCGAGCCGGTCTGCTTGTCGTGGAATTCGACGTAGGCGCCGTTCACCGTGTACGTCTGGAGCGCCTGCTCGCGCGTGAGCTTCTGCTCGGGGAAGAACGCCGAGTCGGTGCCCACCATGTCGCGCGTGACGGAGCAGTGGAAGGACGCGATCGGGCTGATCTCCTCGACGGGAACGTCGGTGCCGTTGGTCACGATGGCGCCCGTCTTCCACAGCGACTGCCAGACGTAGGCCCCCTCTTTCGCACGCTGGTACCCGAGGCGAGGGAGCACGTATGGCGCGTCGGAGCAGGCGTGGATCCCCTGCATGGACGCCACGACGCCCATCTGCCCGAAGCGCGGAATATCAGACGGGTTCAGGTGCTGGGCGTGCTCGATTCGCCAGCGGAGCGTGTCGCTCTTCACGTGATGTTCTCCGAAGACCTGCTGATAGACGTCGAGCGTCTCCCGGTTGGCGCGATCGCCGATGGCGTGCACCGAGATCTGGAAGTCGTGCGCGATCCCGATCTCGGCGATCTCCTTGATGCGCGACATCTTGGTGACGTTGATCCCGGTGTTCGTGGGATCGTCGTCGTAGGGCTTCAGCATCCACGCACTCCGGGAGCCGAGGGCGCCATCGGAGGTGATCTCGCCGATCGCGCGGACGGTGAGATGGCCGTTGCCGTAATCGATCATCCGGTGCGACGTGAGCGAGTCGATGTCGTCGGGGCGTGCTTCGCCCTGGCTCACCAGAATGTACAGGCGAAGCGGCATGTCACCTTCGTCCACCATCCGCTTGATCGCGTCGATCGTCGCGAACGACTCGCCCATGTCCTGGAACGTCGTGACGCCGTTGGCGAGCGCGTTCTCCGTGGCGAGGTGGATCTCGTGCACGAAGTCGGCATGCGCCTCTTCGGGCGAGCGTGACGCACGGCTCTTGGCCAGCGCCTTCTCCGCGAGCGCCTCCGCGTCGTCCACGAGGATGCCCGTCGGGCGGCCGCGTGCATCCTTGATGATTTCCCCGCCGGGTGGGTTCGGGGTGTTGGGGCCGATCCCCGCCAACTTGAGCGCGACGTCGTTCAGGATCAGGGCGTGCCCGCTCGCGTGTCCCAAGATCACCGGATTGTTGGGCGCCGCCTGATTGAGCAGGTCGTTGGTCTGGAAGCCCTCCACCACTCGGCCCGGCGAGCGGTTCCACTTTTCCTGATGCCAGCCGCGGCCCTGGATCCACGCGCCCGGCTTTGCGGTCCTCGCGGCGTTCGCCACCATGCCGACGATCTGTTGCCACGACGGCACACCCATGAAGTCCAGCTCGGTCAGCGACTGCCCGAGGCTGGTGAAGTGACCGTGCGATTCGTTGAAGCCCGGGATGGCGAGGTGTCCCTTGAGGTCGATGACCTTGGTGTTCGGCCCGACATAGCGCTGGATCGCGCTGTCGGAGCCGACGGCCACGATCGAGTCACCCGCAATCGCGATCGCCTGGCCCGTAGGGGTCGTCGAGTCCATCGTCACGACCTTGCCGTGTTCGAGCACCAGGTCGGCGGGGACGGTCGCTGCGGCGCATCCCGCGGCTGCGAGAAGGGAGAGCGCGATGAAGGGGCGGTGGGTGTGCATCGTCGGCAGGCCTCGGGTGCTCAGGGGTGGGCGGAGCGATCCGCTCCGAGAATATGCACCGATCCCGGCGGGCGTCCATGGCGAGGGAGTGGCATGCTCGTCACACGAGTGTGTCCAACCCGCCTTGCTTCGCACCGAGCGCGTGCCCAGATTCGTCACCAACCTCATCCCGGGCGCGTTCGGTGCGGCGATTCCACCGGGGTTTCCCGCCGGTTGCTCTCTTTCTGGTTGCCGTATTCTCCTAGGTGCTCCCGCAGATCGCGGCAGCGTCGCGATCACGTGCGTGCGGAGCCGGAGCGGGCCGTGACGACTCGCGCAACTCGGCACCACGCCCGCGCCAAGCGCTTCGATCGCGCGTTGGGACGCCAGGCTGAAGCGGTCCGTCCGGAGGCCGACCACCCGGCAGCCCACGGTTTCAAATGACCGGCGAGCGCTCCCGTGATATACCCCGCGGTCTCGTGCGGTCGCGGGATGAACGAGTACCACAGCTCCCACAGGCGCCCGTCGGCCGCGGCGGCGATGAGACCATCCGCGTGGCTCATCTCGAGGGGCTCGAGGCGGACGCCGTGCCCCTCGAGCGCGACCGGTGTGAGCGTGATCATGCGGCGGAGACGCCACGGCGGGGCCGTGGCGCCGACCGCCTCGATTACTGGGACGTGATGGTGACCTTGATGATGTCGCCCGTCTTCGGGTACGTGAAGGCGTCACCGCCGACCTGTCCGATGGGTTCCACCGGCTCCTGCTCGGAGGTGCCCGTATTGGGAGCGGCCTGACGCTGCGGTTGATCGGGCCCCACGCCGGGCTCCTGGTTCACCTCGGTGCCGGCGTCCCAAAGCATCATCTGCGCCGTGACGTCTCCCGAGATTGGCGTTGATCCGTTGAAGAGCGGGATGCCGGAATCGGACGGAGCGTAGAAGAGATCATTGGACGGGACGAACATCGTGGCCAAGGACAGATTCTCGCCGGGCACGGCCTGAAACGAGAACTGATACGACTGGCCGGGACCGATGGCGCCGGGACCGCTTCCTCCCACGGGTGTCGCGAACGCCCCGGACGCGGATACGAGCGTGTCGGCGGCAAGCGCCGCAGCGAGCGTCGCGGGCTTGCCATCCTCCGCGAGCGCTTCGAGACCGACCCCAAGGTCCGGCTGGCCAGACGTATACAAAATGCCCGGCGACGACGAAACGGCGTATACTCCGGGCGCCAGCGGCACCGTGATACCGGTACGGCTTGCCAATGTGGCGCCGAGTGGCGCGGGATTGCCGTCTTCGGCAAGGGCCTCGAGCCCTTCATGCCGGTCCGGCGTCCCGGGTCGGAAGAGAGGCGCCGGGTCGGTGTGGACGACCCACACGCCGGGAGCGAGCGGAACGGCCTGGGTCTTGCCGTCGGAGGTCGAGAGCGTGGTCGAGTTCGAGACGTTCTCCACGCGGACCGTGAACGACGAATTCGGCCCCGGCGCAATCACGACCTTCAAGACGGCGTTGACGGCGGGCAGATTCCCAAATGAGTCGGGGGCCACCCGGACCAGGCTGTCGGGATCGGCGGCGCCGGTATTGGGGCCCGCCTGTCGCTGGGGTTGGTCCGGGCCCAAGCCGGGCTCTTGGTTGATCTCGGTTCCGGCGTCCCAGAGCTTGAACTGGTCGGTGACGTCGCCGCTCACGGGGGATCCGTCCGGGTTGTAGAGGGCGATCCCCGCGGTATCCGGTGCGTAGAAGAAATCGTTGGATGGGACGAACATGGTCGCAAGCGAAAGCTTCGCGCCCTTGGGAGCCGTGAACGAAAACTCGTAGGCGGCGCCCGGGCCGATCGGTCCCGGTGCCGTGGCGCCGAAAGGCGTATTGAAGATCCCGCTCTTGATGAACGGGTACGCGTTCCCGACGTTCTGAATGGTCACGGTGAACATGTGGCTGGTCGGAGGCTCGGTAGTCCCACTGCTGCACGCGCCGATGGCGAGACTCACCCCAACCGCAGCCATCAGGCTGCCCAAGCGGGGCGGAAATAGTCGAGCACACGGATAGCGGGATGCCATACATTCCTCCAGTGGCGTCGGGGAGACGCTGAGTGTAGTAGTGGCGGCGATGTGTCCAGGAGTGCCGCCGGGGGGAGGAGGGCGCGATGCGCCCGGATCTGCTTCTCAGAGCAACCACCAGCCCCTAGCAACGTTCCACCGCGCGCGGGCCACGTGTCAAGGGTCGCGAATCCATCCCCCCACCTCCGGAATCACCTGTCGGATCGCTCGGATGCGTCGACGGCCGATTTGCGCCGGAGCCGGTATTCGTTCCAGATCAGCGCGATCACCGCGATATCGAACACCGTGAGCACACCGAGCCATGGAGAGTGCGCCAGCGCGAAGCGATAGATCTGATAACACGTGAACGCGCCGAGCACCACGAGTGCGGCGGGATAGGCCCATCGCTTGTCCCGCAGCAGCCCCGCCACGAGCCCGACCTTCGTGAGTCCATGGACCATGAGGTAGGCGGCGGCGAACAGCGTCGTGCTCGCCGAGATGTGTCGAAAGGTGTGGCGCAGGAAGTTGGCGACCACGTCCGAGGGATCCTCGGAGAGCTCGTTTGCCGTCAGCGCGCGGATCACGGCGTTGAGTGTCTCGGGGCGCACGAACGCAAAGACGAATCCGCCCGCGATCTCGAGGATCCCGTCGATGCCCTTGAGAATGATCCCGAGGTCGAAGAGGCGACGGGCGAGGCGCTCACGCGAGGATCCGGGCGTCCGAATCATGGGAGCAGTACCCCAATCACCGCTCATGGTCCCGGCACGCGGTTCGGGGGTTACGTTGTGAGAAGCGCCGATCCCCTGGCGGAAGGAGGGGCTATGAAGGTCGAGTTGATCTATTTCCAGGGTTGCCCGCACGTTGCCGAAGCGCGCGCGAATCTCGCGGTTGCACTCGAGCGCGCACAACTGAAGGCGCCCGTGCGCGAGTGGGACCGAGATGACCCGGCGGCTCCACCCTACACCCGGCAGTACCCGTCACCTACCGTGTTGGTGAACGGCCGTGACGTATCGGGTGGCGCAGCCGGAGCGGGTGGCGCGAGCTGCCGCGCAGCGGGTGCGCCGAGCGTGGAGCGCATACACGAGGCGCTCGCGGAGACGTGAGATCACGTCTCACGAGCGTCGCTCTCCTGCGCGAGCAACCGCGCGAACAATTTCCGCCGAGCATCTGTGGACTCGAGCTCCTGAGCGCGCACCCGCCGCGTATACGCGAAGTAGGCGCGCTGAAAATCGTACTTGGGATAGCACCGGCCGCAGATCTCGAGATGTTTGCGCACCGCGGACTCTTCCTGGGGCGGCAGTTCATCGTCCAGAAACTCCCACAGACGCGCGAGCGCGTCCTCACAGCTGATGCCACCGACCCGTTTCCTCATCATGTGTCACCTCCGTGCACGTAGCCGGCGCGAACCGCGAATTCGCGGAGCCGTTCCTGTAGGAGCCGTCGCGCCCGGAACAGCCGGCTCTTGACCGTGCCGATCGGGATGCCGACGACCGTGCCGATCTCCTCGTAGCTCAAGTCGCCGAGGTCGCTCAGAACGAGCACCTCGCGGAACTCCTCAGGCAGGGCGTCGATCGCCGCGACGACCTCCTCGTCGATCAGCCGTCCGAAGAACTCGTGCTCGGGGTCCGGCGGGGGGCTGCCCAGCGCGCTCACGGCCGAGAGCGCCTCGACGCGCGCATCGAAGTCGGCTGCCGGCCGCTCGCGTTGATTGCGGATCCGTTCGCGGTCGCGCAGGAACGTCGTGCGGCAGATGGTGAAGAGCCACGATTTGGCATTGGTGCCCCGCTCATACGTGTGCCAGAACCGGTGGGCGCGGAGAAAGGTGTCCTGGGTGAGGTCGTCGGCGGCATCACGGTCGCCGTGCGTGAGCCGGAGCGCGAAGCGGCCCACGGCATCGAGCCACGGCAGCGCCTCCTCGACGAATCCTTCAGCGGCGAGCTCCGGCTCGTCGCCGCGCGGCGGTTCCGGAAGCTCGCGCACGCGTCCGGGAGCCACGTCCGAATGAACCGGCGGTCCGCCGAGCATCGCCCACGCCATTCGCACGCTCTCCCACAACGTCCCGCTGGAACCCATCTCCGCTCGATCTCCCTCCGTCGTGTGATTCCTGACCGCTCGCGGTCATGGCCCAACCGATTTTCCCGCCGTCGGGTTCCCGGACGTATCGCCGGGAACATCGAGCGGGACCGTCCGATTGGGTCATCGTCGCGAGCTCAACGAGCGTGTCTCACGGGCATGTGAGCGCGCCCACGGACGACATACACGACCACATGAGGAGGAACCATGACCGCGAAGAACGCAAGGCACCATCGCATGCACCGGCGCTCGGCGCTGGCTGCCATCGCCCTGATCGCGACGCTCCCGGCGCTGGCTTCGGCCCAGAGCGCCGGAGCGCCCATCGTACAGGTGAAGGCGAAGGGCTCGGTGGAACAGGTGCTCGGCCAGATCAAGAAGATGGTCGCATCGAACGGCATGATGGTGATGGGCGAGCTCCACCAGGGGAAGGTCATCGGAATGACAGGCCTCAAGGTGGAATCCGAAACCATCTTCGTCGGCAACCCGACGGTCGGGAAGCAGCTTTTCGGCGCCAATCCGGGCGTTGGCATCGCGGTGCCCGTCCGCATCAACGTGTTCCAGGACGCGTCTGGTGGGACAGTGGTGAGCTATGTCCCGCCCTCCGTGCTGCTCAAGGCGTTCAACGATTCGAAGATCGACAAAGTGGCCGGGATGCTGGACGGGAAGCTCCAGAAGATGTTCGGCATGCTGGGCGGGATGTGATGCACACGCGCACGGGCGGCCGGATCACGGCCGCCCGCGGAGGCCATGACCGATGAACCGAATCTCTCTCAAGGAACTGGTCCTGAGCGGCGTCGCGCTCGCGGCGGCCGCCATCTCGCCCAACCTCTTCTGGATCGCGCAGGCGGGCTATGCCAAGCTCTCGACGCTCGCCGTCTGGGTGCTCATCCCGTCGATCGTGGTGGTCTTCGCGGTCCTCTGGATCGCAGGCAAGTCGGGGGAGCGGCGGCTCGTGAATCGCATGATCGCGGGGGGACTCGCCGGCGGCCTCGCGACGATCGCGCTCGAGGTCGTGCGCATCACGGGCTTTCATCTGGGACAGATGCCGGGCTCGATGCCGGAGCTCGCGGGTGTGCTCCTGCTCAACCGATTCATGCTCGGGCCGTCGCTGCTCTCCAACATCGCCGGCTGGAGCTACCACTTCTCGAACGGCATCACGTTCGGGATGATCTATGCCGTCATCTTCGGACGCAAACCGCTCTGGGTGGCGCTCGGCTACGGGCTGTTCATGGCGGCGGGATTTCTGGTGAGCCCCGCGGTCACGGCGCTCGGCATCGGCTTCATGGGGCACCAGATGCCGGGGATGCCGGTGACGGTCGTGCTGGCGCATCTCGGCTACGCCACGGTGCTGTGGGCCCTGGTGCGGCGGTGGGTAGATGAGCCGGAATGGATTCTCGGACGGCGTGACGGACATCGTGCGGCGACGCGCTAGCGATACGCACGCAACTCGGCCGCCCGAGCCAGGGAGTGCCTCGAGCGGCCGATGGATAACCCGACGGCTTTGCGGTGCCGCCGGGGTGCTGCACGATCCTCAGTGACCCGGGCGGCCCGGATGCGAGGGCATCGCGCCGGGGTGACCGCCGTTGGCCGGCACGCTTCCCGGCCGGCCGGCCGCGAGCGCGGGACCGACGTCGGCAGGACGATACCCCTGGGCGATCATCTGCCCGGCTTGGCCGGGCATCTGGGTGAGTTGCGTGTCGCTCGCACGTGCGGTCAGACGATCCGACACGGCCTGCAACGCGCCGTCGGACGGAAGCCCGCGGTTCACGAGCGCGCCGAGCACCGCGAGCGGTACGGCGAGCGAGCGGCCCGACGGGGCCGACTGGGCGAGAGCGCTGATCGTCGAACCACTGACGCCGAGCTCCATGGCCTGGGCGCCGGCCTCGATTTCGCTGGCGCTCGGCTGATGGCCCGAGCCCGCGAGCGCGTCGTGTGATGCCTGGAGATCGGACGCCAACGCCTGCGCGGCCGCTTGGGCGTCCTGGCCGTTGCGCGTCTTGGCGACGGTCTCGAGTGCGCGCTCGGCGATCGCCTGGCCCGGCAGACCGTGATTCGTGGCGTTCGTCACGATCGCGATCACGGAATCCGCCACGCTGGCGGGAAGAACCTGCTGCAGGCGGGCGACGGCGTTCTGCTGTGCCGCCAGGGCGAGCGGCAGGACCGTCAGTCCGGTGAGCAGTGTGAGTGTGCGCTTCATCACAACCTCGGCGTGTGGGGGCGGTTGCCCGGTTCGTGAATAAACACTCCCCGAACCGCCCAACGGTCACTCATGGCACCACCAGCAAGCTGATCTTCCCACCGAGCCCATCGTCCACGGCCGAGACTCCGGGTGCCGCGATCCAGTCTTTGCCGTTCACGATGAGATTGAAGCGATGCACACCCGAGGCGACGTGCGCGCGGAAGATCCAGTCGCCCTTCGATGCGCGCTCGAGCGCCACGGGCTGCCAGTTGGTCCAATCGCCCACGATGTCCACGCGCGATGCCTTGGGCACGTGGAAGCGAAGCACGGCCTCGCCATGTGCGGGCGCGTACAGCGCGTGCGGTGCGGACGTTCCGGCCCACACCGACGGCCGGCCGCGCGAGAGCCGGATACCAAAGGAGATGTACTTGCCCCGCGGCAGCGCCTGCAGCAGATCCGAGGCGTAGCTGCCGCCGCGCAGCACGAGCGCGAGCTGACGGCTCACCCATAGCGTGGCGCTGGCACCGCCCCAGGTCGAGTTCGGCAGTCCGGAGGCCGCGGGCGCGCCGCGCCAGCCGACGTAGCCCATCAGATCCACGGGACCGGCGGTCGTGGACAGCCGGCCCTCCGCCTGTTGATACCAATCCCCCTGGAGACGGAACGGTGACCACGTCACCATCGCGTCCAGTGGTCCCTGGCGTCCCCAGACACCCGCGGTGGGCCCCGCGGACGTGGCGATGCCCGTTGCGCCCGTCGTCCATCCGGTGGCGGCGGCGCCACCGAGCCACATGCCGGCGTTCCGCCCGGCGACGTGCAGGCGCAGCTCACCCCGCGTTCCCGCCGTGCGATAACCGCCCGAGTGCACGCTCCCGTCTGCCGAGGCCACGACCTCGGCGCGGAACGCGCCGAGTGAGCGGAATGGCGTGAACAGCAGAGACAGCTCGCCGTGTCCTTGCGTGGTCCACTGGTTTCCCTGAAACGCCGCCAGTGCGCCGCCGAGTGACGCGTACAGGGACGGGCGGTTCCACTCGACCAGCGGCGCGAACGACGCGGACGAGATACCGCCCGCCGTGTCATAGCCGATGCGGTTACCGGTGACGTCGAGCTGCCAGCGTTGTGCGAGGGCGGGAGTACTGACAATCAGGAGGGCGGCCGTCGTCGCGGCTGCGATCATCGGGGCGCGTCTGATCATGGCTCTCGTCGTCAGAGGGAGTGACCGGGCCCGCGGTTGGGCACGGGCGGTGTGGCTCCGGGGCGTGTCGGCGGAAGGGGATGCAACGGAATCGGCGAGGCGCTGCGCAGGGCGTCGAGCGGCGGCGCGCCCACCTTGAGTCCCACGTCCATGCGTGACGGAACGTCTGCGATCTGCTGCGCGGAGACACCGGCGGTGACCAACTGCTCGATCACGCCACGCGCCTGGTCGGCCGGAACGCCACGCTGGATGAGATCGCCCAGCACGGTGAGCGGAACGACGAGCGACGTGGCCGTCGGCACGTCGTGCCGCAATTGCGTGACGTCCGCCGCCGGAACGCCGCGCCGTTGCGCGTCGGCGGCGGCGACGATCTCTTCCGTGCCGAGCGGCGCGCCGGGCGCCCCCGCGCGCAGGAGACCACGCGCGTCGGCGAGCTCGTTCCGGAGCTGGCGCACAGCGGCCAGGATGCGTGCGGCCGGCACGTGCTTCGCTGCACCCTCGAGCGCCTTGTCCGCAAGCGGCCCCGTAGGTACGGAATAGGCGCGCGCGCTGTCCATGATCGCGCGCACGGCCTCGAACGTCTGGCGGTCGAGTCGTTGCTGAAGCGGCGAGCCGCCCTGCGCGGCGAGTGTCGTCGCGGTGAGTGGCACCAGAACCGTCACGAGCAGGATGCCGCGCATCGTCAGCTCGCGCTCCGCTGGGGAACGAGGAGCACGCTGTTCTTCTGGCCGAAGCCGTCGTCCACCTGCGAGGTAGCGTTCGGATCGGGCTTCCATTCCGTCCCGTCCACGATGAACACGTAGTGATGCAGGCCGGGCTTTAGGTCGAGATCCACGCTCCATACGCCATCATTGTGCGTCTTCGCGAGCGGGATCCCCTTGGGGTTCCAACTGGCGAAATCGCCGGTCACCGCGACCGACGACGCCGTGGGTGCGAGGAAGACGAGGCGCACCGGGACCGTCTGCGGAGCGGCGGCGAGTGGCGTTGCCACGGGCGTTCCGGTCGGGGCAACGGGCGACGGCCGGAGGAGAACGAACGCGGCAATCGCCGCCGCGAGGAGACCGCCCACGGCGAGCGGGCTCACGCGCGGCGCGGAAAGCCAGCGCCAGACGCGGCCGCCCGTCGAGGTGGGCTCGGCGTGTATCCGCGCCATCACGGCAGTCCGCATCCCGGGGCGCAGGGTCACGGGGCGGCGGTCGAGCCGCTCGACCAGCCGTTCGATACGGGCTTCGTCCCGGGAGTCCATGTCGAGCTCTTCGTTCATAGTGCTACTCCATCCAACTTCGCGAGCAGGGCGCGGCGCGCACGCATGAGACGCATCTTGAGGGCCGCTTCGCTGGCCGAGATCGCCTTGGCGATCTCGGGAATCGTGAGTCCTTCGATGTACTTGAGCACGAAGGCTTCACGCTGGTCTTGAGGCAAGCTGTGCAGGGCATCGCGGACGCGATGATCGATCTCGCGCGCCTCGGCGTCCAAGGCAGGGTCGTCTGCCGCGGGGAGCTCCATCACTTCGTCGAGTGGCTTCATGGGGCGCCGCCTCCGCTTCAGGTGCGTCTTGCACTGATTGCTGACGATCCGGAAGAACCAGCCCTTGAAGCGTGCCGGATCGTGACAGCGGCGCAGATGGCGAAAGGCTCGGACCAGGCTGTCCTGGATGATGTCCGCGGCGTCGTCCCGATTGCCCACCATGTAGGTGGCATATCGGGCAAACTCGTCGCCATAGCGGTCCACGAGGATGCCGAACTGCTCGGTGTCCCCGTCGAGTATCCTGGCAATGACTTCGGCATCGGTCCGCCCGTCGCTCATACGCGTAACGTATACACTTTCCGGGCCGGAAAATGGTAACACGGGGCTCGCGACGCGCGGTGCCGACCTCGGCTCGCGCTCCGATTTTGCTGACCAGGCAACTAAACCCGCGGGTTGCCGCTTCGCTCTTCCATCGCTATAGTCGGCCGGTCTGAAATCGGTCGCCGGCGGCTCCGACCTGGCAGGGCCGCCCCGTCTGCCCTCCGGAGGGCAGTTTGCTCCTGGGAAAACGCTCGAACGAGCCGCGGCTTGGGGCCGTGGCGGCCGTTGGCGTCGCGATGCTCGCCTCGGCCCTCATGGCACCGTCTCCGTCGCTGAGTTTCGCGACGAAACCCGTGACCCCAAGGTCGGCCGAAGCGGCCGTCGCGAGCGACACGCTCCGTGAACCCCCGACACTCCAGAATCACTCGGCCGTCCCCGGCATCGTGGAGGTCGAGCTGACCGCAGCACCGGCCCAGCTGCAACTCGTGCCGGGCGGTCCGCTGGTGAATGTCTGGGCGTATAACGGCACGGTGCCCGGCCCTACGCTCGACGTGCACGAGGGCGACAGCGTCATCGTGCACTTCCAGAATCACCTCCCCGAGACCACCACCGTCCACTCGCACGGTCTCCATCTCGCGGCCGCGGACGACGGCAGCCCGCTGAATCCCGTCGCGCCCGGCCAATCGTACGACTACGCCTTCCGGATTCCCAAGGGCTACGCCGGGACGTACTGGTATCATCCGCATCCCGACAAGCGCACCACCTTCCAGGTGGCGATGGGCCTCTTCGGCGCGATCATCATCCGGGACCGGCACGATCCGTTGGCCGCGACGGGCATTCCGGAGAAGCTGCTGATCCTCTCCGACAACCGTTTCAATCCCGACGGCTCGATCGCCTTTCCCGACCCGACGTCGATCCAGGCGAGCATCGATCTCGAGAACGGCCGCGAGGGCAACGTCCTGTTCGTGAACGGGCAGGTCATGCCCACGATCCCGATCCGCCGCGGCGAGGTCGAGCGGTGGCGGATCGTCAACGCGTCGGCGTCACGGGTGTACCGGCTGGCGCTTCCCAACCAGCAGTTGATCCACGTCGGAAGCGACGGCGGACTGTTCGAGCATCCGCGTGAGGTGCGCGACATCGTACTCGCGAACAGCGGCCGCGTGGAGGTGCTGGTGCGGGGCACGGGCGCCGCCGGGAGCGCGGTGTCGTTGGAGGATCTGCCGTACAACCGGTACATGCCGCAGACGCGTCCCGCCGACTGGGACAGTACGCGCACGTTGCTCTCCCTCCGCGAGACGAACGCGCTACCGGTTTCGCCGGTCGTGATTCCGTCGGAGCTGCGTCCCATTCCGGCGATCGATACGAGCGAGGCGACCATGCGCCGGACGATCGTGATGTCGCAGGGGCTCATCGACGGCAAGACGATGGATCTGAACCGCGTGGACATCCGGGCACGGCTGGGTACGACGGAGATCTGGACGGTGCAGAACGTGGTGGGAATGGACCACCCGTTCCATCTCCATGGATTTCACTTTCAGGTACTCGATCGCGGCGGCGTACCCGAGCCGTACCGCAGTTGGAAAGACCTCGTGAACGTCCCCAAACACTCCTCGGTGCGGATCGTCGTGCACTTCGCCGATTTCCCGGGGAAATGGATGTATCACTGCCACATCCTCGACCACGAAGACGAAGGCATGATGGGCATACTTCAAACCTTCAATTAGATGGGGGCGGGCATGGAGAGTTGGCGCAGGAACTCCGGATTTGTGATACCGTTGATCGCGGTCGCCGCGGTGTGGACGTTGACGCGGGCACCCGCGCCGAGGCCCAGTCCAGCATCCGGTGCTTGGACGGGCGGGACGAGCGCGGACACGATCGCGCACGGTCGGTGGGTCACCATCACGCACGATTGCGGGGGCTGTCATGGCGGCGGCAGTGACCCGGCAGCGAAAGGGTGGCTGGCGGGCGAGACGTCGCCCGCGATGCAGTTCATCATCGGCCCGTGCTACGTGACGCCGGGTGCGAAGCCGTGCTTCCACACCCATCCGCGGAACCTGACGCCCGACAACGAAACCGGTCTGGGCCGATTCAGCGAGCGCCAGATCTTCAACGCGCTGCGCTACGGACTCCGTCCCGAGGACACGCCTGACGTGGAGATCACGTCCACGGTGCCGGGGCAGGGCAACTTCCCGTTGCATCCGCGGTATCTGGCGGTGCCGATGCCGTGGACGACGTGGCGCATGCTGCCGGACCGCGATCTCTGGGCCATCGCGGCGTATCTCAAGCGGGGTCTCAAGCCGGTCCATAATCTCGTACCGGAGAGCGAAGGCCCGCCCGACTTCTGGACCAGCGCGTACACGGCCGAGGCGATCGGCACCAATCCCGCCGCGGCCTTCCCGACGGCGAACGAGGTGAAGGAGTAGGTCGGGCCCGGGGACAAGGCACGGTGCGAACGGAGACGGCGGCCGAGGGGCCGCCGTCCTCGTGTCTAGGAGTGTGCGACCTCGCGTGCCACCGCGCGGAATACCTTCCCAGCCGCCGTACGCGGCGTCTTCCGCGGGTCGCGCGGCACGGGAATCTCCACGGTGGCGAGCCCCGGCTCCTCGAATGTCGCTTCCCGCGCGCCCAGGTCCTTGAAGAGCTTGAGCATCGGCGTGTTCTCGGTGAGCACGTTGGCGATCCACGTGTCGACGCCATTCTCCACGGCCGACTGCGCGAGCACGCTCAGGAGCAAGGTGCCGACACCCTTCCCCTGATAGGCATCTACCGTCGTGACCGCCACTTCGGCGACGTTCGGGCGATCGTCGTAGCGGATGTATCGCGCGATGCCGACGGCGGGATGACCGGACTGGCTCAGGTCGAGCGCGATCCACGCCATGTGGTCGCGGTAGTCGATCTCGGTGAAGAATCGGAGCTGGTCCTCGCTCAGCTCCCTGAGGGCCCGCATGAACCGGCGGTAGCGTGATACCTCGGAGAGCCGCGCGAACCCTTCCTGCAACAGCCGCTTGTCCTCGGGCATCACGGGCCGGATCAGCACCGGGGTGCCGTCCCGCAGCGAGGTGCGGAAGGTATGTGTGGGGGCCTGCATGGTTTCGGTCATCGTCGTCTTGTCCGAGCGAAGTCTAGCGCGTCGTTCCCGGGATGCGATCAATCCTCCCTGAACGTCGCTTCATAAACGCGCCTGTGTCCCGAACCGCGGACACAATCGAGCGACTCCCGAAGGGCGCGAAAGGTATCTCTCGACTCAACGCCGCGTGGCCGGCATCAAGCCCAGCGCGCGGTTGAGCCAGCGGACCAGGGGAAGGATCGCTGTGTAATCGCGCTCGAGTCGGCCCGGGAGGCGCACGCTCGTCACGTGATCGTCTGAAATCTCACGTCCCAGCACGAAACTCTGATACTTGAGCCAGCGCGCCGCGGGATGATCGGGCGCGAACCCGCGCGGCGTGCGCTTGAGCATCGCTTCGTCGCTCAGGCCGCCGAAGCGGCGCTTCACCGCCGGGTTCGCGACGACGCGCTCGAACCCCTTCAGGTCTTCGGCGATTGCTTCGCGGAGCGTGTTGAGCGCGGGACGGGGCGGCATCCAGAGTCCGCCGCCCAGAAAGGAGCCCCTGGGCGAGAAGTGAAAGTAGAATCCCGCGCCGCCGCCCACCGCTTCACGTCCCACGTTGTGCCTGCCGTCCCGATGGAAGAACCAGCAGGCGGCGTGCGTCTTGTACGGTGATTTGTCCTTGGAGAAGCGGACGTCGCGATAGATCC
>DATFMZ010000255.1:0-10823 GCA_035266665.1 Gemmatimonadales bacterium
CCAGGCGGTACTCGACCGCCATGGGGGACCGCGCGAGCGCATCCGCGTCGTCGAGGCCCCCGAGATGATCGAGATGGCGGAAAAGCCGCTCGCGGCGGTCCGCGGCAAGCGGCAGTCCTCGATCGTGGTCGGCCTCGGTCTCCAGAAGCAGGGGGAGGCCGACGCGTTCATCTCGGCGGGCAATACCGGCGCCGTCATGGCGGCGAGCGCGCTGCTGCTCGGCCTGCACACGGGGGTCGATCGCCCCGCCATCGCCACGGTCTTTCCGACTGCCTCCAAGGCGACGCTCGTGCTCGATTCCGGCGCGAACATCGACTGCAGTCCGCGGGAGCTCCGCGGCTTCGCCCATCTCGGTGCCGTCTATGCGCGCGACGTGATGAAGCGCCCCCATCCCTCGGTGGCGCTTCTGAACATCGGCGAAGAAGCGGAGAAGGGAAACACGGCGGTGCGCGAGGCGTACGCGCTGCTCCGGGCGGAGGAACATCCGGAGTTCGAATTCGTCGGAAACGTCGAGGGACGGGACATCCTCGGGGGGCAGATCGACGTCGTCGTGTGCGACGGCTTCGTCGGCAACGTCGTCCTCAAGTTCTACGAGTCCGTGGCCCGGCTCTTCACGGGCCTGCTGCGGCGGGAGATGGAAGAAGCGGTGCTCAAGAGCGAGGCGATGGGCCGCGTATTCACGGTGCTGGATTACTCGACCTACGGCGGGGCGCCGCTCCTCGGGGTC
The DNA here is from genome assembly GCA_035266665.1 of Gemmatimonadales bacterium. Taxonomy (GTDB): domain Bacteria; phylum Gemmatimonadota; class Gemmatimonadetes; order Gemmatimonadales; family GWC2-71-9; genus DATFMZ01. Next base: position 728 of record DATFMZ010000255.1, read on the forward strand.
AAGGGCGTGTCCATCATCAGTCACGGCAGATCCTCGGCCCGCGCCATCAAGAATGCGATCCGGGTCGCGCTCCAATCCGTCGAGAGCAAGCTGAGCCAGCACATCGGTGCTGAGCTGGCCGGCGACGAGGCCGTGGCGTGAAGCGCCCCGTCGCGCGCGTTGCCGGGACGGGCCACTACGCGCCCGGAAAGGTGCTCACGAACGCCGACTTCGAGCAGATGTTCGACACGTCGGATCAGTGGATACGTGAACGCACCGGCATCCGCGAGCGCCACGTGGCGAGCGACGAGGAGACGATCGCCTACATGGCCAAAGCGGCGTGCGAAGACGCGCTCGCGGTGGCCGGGTTAGGCGTGGACGACGTGGGCGCGCTGATCGTGGGCACCGCGTCGCCCGACCGCCTCCTGCCCTCCCAGGCCTGCGATCTCCAGGCGGCGCTCGGCGTCAGAAATGCGGCGGCGTTCGACATCGGCGCGGCGTGCAGCGGGTTCCTGTATGCGCTGACGACGGGCGAGGCGATGATCGCCAATGAGACCGCCGACACCGTGCTCGTCGTGGGCGCCGAGCGGCTGACGCGCATCGCCGACTACACGGATCGCTCCACCGCCATTCTGTTCGGGGACGGCGCGGGCGCCGCGGTGCTGCGGCGCGTCACGGACGGCGAGCGGGGCGTTCTCTCCACCTACCTCAAGTCCGATGGGACGCTCGGGGACCTGCTCTACCGCCCCGGCGGCGGCTCGCGCGAGCCGCCCAGCGAGAAGTTGCTGGAGGATCACGGGTACTACATCCACATGGCGGGACGGGAGGTCTTCAAGCACGCCGTTCGCTCCATGGCGGATGCCTGCGATCAGGCGCTCCAGCGGGCGGGGCTCACGGGAGACGACGTCGACGTCCTGATTCCGCATCAAGCCAACATCCGGATCATCGAGGCGACCGCCAAGCACGCCGCGATTCCGATGGACAAGGTCTACGTGAACGTGGACCGCTACGGCAACACCTCCGCGGCGTCCATTCCGATCGCGCTCGACGAGGTGGCGCGTTCGGGGCGCATCGGTCCCGGATCGATCGTGCTGCTCGTCGCCTTCGGCGGGGGCTTCACCTGGGCCAGCGTGGCGGTGCGGTGGTGAAGGCGATCGCGTTGTGCCCTGGGCAGGGGGCCCAGCGGGTGGGGATGGGGAAGGATCTCGCGGAACGCTTTCCCAAGGCGCGTACGGTCTTCGCCGCCGCGGATCAGGCGCTCGGCGTGCCGCTCTCCACGCTCATGTGGGAGGGGCCGGCCGACGAGCTCGTGCTGACGCACAACGCCCAACCCGCCATTCTCGTCCACACCCTCGCCGTCCACGCCGTGATCGGCGATCGGCTCGACCTCGTGGCGGCCGCCGGGCACTCCCTCGGGGAGTACAGCGCGTACGCCATGGCGGGCGCGCTCACCCTGGCCGATGCCGTGCGCCTCGTCCGCCGGCGTGGCGAGCTCATGCTGCACGCGGGCGACGAGCGCGCCGGCGCGATGGCGGCGGTGCTGGGTCTACCCGGCGACGCCGTCGAGCGGGTGTGCCATGGCGAGAGTGGCGACGGCCGCATCGTCGTCGCCGCCAATCTGAATGCCCCGGATCAGACGGTGATCTCGGGCGATCCGGAAGCGGTGGCTCGGGCGGGTGAGCGTCTCAAGGCCGAGGGGGCGAAGCGCGTGCTCCCGCTCAAGGTGAGCGGCGCGTTTCATTCGCCCCTCATGGCCCCCGCGCAGGTCGGGCTCCGTGAGGCGCTCGAGGCGGTGGAGTTCCGGGATCCCCGCATCCCGATCGTCGCGAACGCCACCGGCGAGATCGTGCGCGATGCCGAGACCGCGCGACGGCGTCTCATCGAGCAGCTCACCGCTCCCGTGCGGTGGGTGGCGTCCATGGAGCGGCTCGGGACGCTCGCGGATGGCGCGACGTTCGTGGAGCTCGGCCCGGGCACCGTCCTGGCGGGATTGCTCAAGCGGATTCTCCCCGGCACGACGGGGCGTAGTGTGGGGACGGCGGACGAGGTGGATACGTTTCTGGCGGAGGCCGCGTGAGCGATCTCGGAGGGCATACCGCGCTCGTCACGGGCGGCTCGCGAGGGATCGGCCGCGCGATTGCCGCCGCCCTCCATGCCGCGGGGGCCAAGGTGGCCATTCTCGGCCGGGACGAGGCCCGGGCACAGGAAGCGGCCTCGACGCTCGGCGAGGGCGCGCTCGCCGTGGCGTGTGACGTCGCGGATCCCGCGAGCGCCGCCGCCGCGGTGAAGGCCGTGGAAGACGGTCTCGGCACGGTGGACATTCTGGTCAACAACGCCGGCCTCACGCGTGACGGGCTCCTGCTCCGGATGGGCGAGGACGATTGGGACGCGGTGCTCGATACGAATCTCAAGGGCGCGTTCACGCTCACCAAGCTCGTCGCTCGCGGCATGATGAAGCGGCGGTGGGGGCGCATCGTGAACGTCACGAGCGTGGTCGGCCTCACGGGCAACGCGGGGCAGGCGAACTACGCGGCCAGCAAGGCGGGGCTCATCGGCTTCACGAAATCCGTCGCCAAAGAGCTCGCGTCACGCAATATCCTGGTGAACGCCGTGGCGCCGGGGTTCATCGATACGGACATGACCCGGGCACTGACCGACGACCAGCGGGACGCATTGCAGAAGCAGATCCCGCTCGGGCGTCTCGGGTCCGCCGAGGACGTCGCCCGGACGGTCCTCTTTCTCGCATCCGACTCTGCCGACTACATTACGGGCCAGGTGCTCGTCGTGGACGGCGGCATGGTGATGTAACACTCTTCCCACACCTCCAGGGGATGGCAATGAGCAGCGTCGAAGACAAGGTCAAGGACATCATCGCCGAAGAGCTCGGGGTCGAGCGCGAGAAGCTCACCGACGACGCGAGCTTCATGGAAGATCTCGGGGCCGACTCGCTCGATCAGGTCGAGCTGGTGATGGCGTTCGAGAAGGAATTCGACATCGACATCCCGGATGAGGAAGCCGAGAAGCTTCGGACGGTCGGCGACGCCCTGAAGTATCTCCACGAGAAGACGGGCAAGTAATTGACCCGGCGTGTCGTCGTCACCGGGCTCGGCCTGGTCTCGCCGCTCGGGAATACGGCGGCTGCGACGTGGGACGGGCTCGTGGCGGGGCGTTCGGGCGCCGGCCCCATCCAGCGCTTCGATCCGTCGGAGTTGGATGTCCGGTTCGCCTGTGAGTTGAAGGATTTCGATCCCTTGGCCTATATCGATCGCAAAGAGGCCAAGCGATACGACAACTTTCTGCAGTATGCGATCGCCGCCAGCACGCAGGCGCTGGCGGATGCCGGCCTGGACGGCGGCCTCCCCGATCCCGAGCGCACCGGCGTCATCATCGGCAGCGGCATCGGCGGGCTCGGCACGTTCGAGGAGCAGTGCAAGATCTACCTGACCTCGGGGCCGAAGCGCGTTTCCGCCTTCTTCATCCCGATGTTCATCCCCGACATCGCCTCGGGGGTCGTCTCCATCCGCACGGGCGCCAAGGGGCCGAACTTCTGCACGGTGTCCGCCTGCGCGTCGAGCGCACACGCGGTCGGTGAGTCCCTGCGGCTCATCCAGGAGGGAGCCGCCGACGTGATGATCACCGGCGGGGCCGAGGCCGCCATCACGCCGCTCTCGGTCGCCGGGTTCGGGAACATGAAGGCGCTGTCCACGCGGAATGACGCGCCCGAGAAGGCGTCACGCCCCTTCGACAAGGGGCGGGACGGCTTCGTGATCGGGGATGGGTCCGGTGTCCTGATTCTGGAAGAGCTCGAGCATGCCAAGCGGCGTGGGGCCACCATCCTGGCGGAGCTGATCGGCTACGGCATGAGCGCCGACGCCTATCACATCACCCAGCCCGCCCCGGGAGGGGAGGGCGCGAAGCGGGCGATGCTCGCCTGTCTCGCCGATGCCAAGCTCGAGCCCACCGAGGTGGACTACATCAACGCGCACGGCACGTCGACGCCGGCCGGTGACGTGGCCGAGGTCGCTGCCGTCAAGGACGTCTTCGGGCCGCACGCCTACGAGCTCGTGATGAGCTCCACCAAGTCCATGACGGGGCACCTGCTCGGCGCCGCGGGCGGCCTCGAGCTGGCCGTATCCATCCTGGTCATCCGGCACGGGGTGATCCCGCCCACGATCAACCAGGAAGAGCCCGACCCCGAATGCGACCTCAACTGCGCGCCGAACGTGAAGGTCGAGCGTACGGTGGACGTCGCGATCTCCAACTCGTTCGGGTTCGGCGGGCACAACGTGAGTCTCGCCGTCCGACGCTACTCCAATTGATGCGATGAGCAAACCCATCCTGATTCTCGCGGGCTCCGAGAGCGACCGCGAGCGCGTGGCCTCCGCCTTCAAGGTCCTCGACGAGGCGAAGGTGGGCTACGAGTTCATCATCACGTCCGCGCACCGGAACGCCGAGCAGACGGCGCAGATCGCGAAAGACGCGCGGAAGAACGGCTACCGCGTGATCATCGCGGCCGCCGGGCTGGCCGCCGCGCTCCCCGGCGCGGTCTCGGCGCTCACCGATCTGCCCGTCATCGGCCTGCCGCTCGACGTCGGTCCGCTGCGGGGCGTCGACGCCCTGTACGCCATCGCGCAGCTTCCCCCCGGATGCCCGGTCGGCACCGTGGGGATCGGCAACGCGAAGAACGCGGCGCTCCTCGCGCTCAGGATCCTGGGCGGAGACTGATCACGGGAGCGACCTCGTGAGCGGCAGTGCGCGCCCGCTTCCCGCGGCGCTGGTCGCCGCCGGCGTGGCGCTCGGCGGCTACTTCATCGGCCACGGCTTCGTGGCCTCCCGCTCAGTCGATCGCTATGTGACGGTGAAGGGCGTGGCGGAGCGCAGCGTCTCGGCCGATCTCGCGCTCTGGCCGCTCCAGTTCGTCGCGACGGGCGACCGGCTCACGAGCGCCCAGGCGAGAATCGATGAGAGCCGTGCCCGCGTGCTCGCGTTCCTGAACGCGCACGGGATCGATTCCTCGGCCGTCGAGCTCCAGAGCCTCGACGTGACCGACCTCCTCGCCAATCCGTACCGCCCACAGACCAGTGGGACCCAGCCGCGCTTCATCATCACGCAGACGCTCATGGTGCGCTCGTCCGATCCCGCCAAGATCCGCGACGCCGCCCAGAGGGTCGGCTCGCTCGTACAGGCCGGCGTCGTGCTGGGCGGAGCAGGCGGTGGCTACGGACGCGGGAGCGGTCCCACCTATCTCTTCACCCGCCTCAATGACGTGAAGCCCGCGATGATCGCCGAGGCCACGGCCAACGCACGCGAGGCCGCGCAGAAGTTCGCCGCGGACTCCAAGAGCCGGCTCGGCGGAATCCGGGACGCGAATCAGGGAATCTTCGTGATCCTTCCGCGCGACCAGGCGCCCGGCATCACCGAAGAGAGCCAAATCGAGAAGACCGTGCGGATCGTGGCGACGGTGGACTACTATCTGAAGGACTGATCAGGGTCGTCTCGACCGGCACGCCCGCGCGGAGCGTCTGGAGATTCACGCAGCAATGTTCCCCGGCGGCGAACAGCTTGTCCCGCATTTCCGGCGGCGTGCCGGGTGCGGTCTCGAGGGTCACCGCGCAGCGCATCCGCTGAAATCCCACCGGTACCGATGGATCCACCATCAAGGTCCCCCGCACGTCCACGTCGCTTTCGACGCGCACCGCGAGGGTGGTGAGCGTCACGCCCCACCGGTTGGCGATGAGGCGGATCGCCGAGTCCAGGCACACGGCCAACGCCGCCGAGAGCATGTCGCCCGGATTGGGCGCGTCATGATGCCCTCCGACGGCGCGGTGGGTTCCCACCGTCCACGCCACGCCGTAGTCATGATCGCCCGGCACGGTCCGGACGTGCCACGGATCGGTTACGTCGTCGTCCCATGTGCGCGCGGCATCCGTGATGGCGGCGTCCGCCGGATGGTCCCGATATCCGGCACGCAGCGGATCCTGCCACGCGGCCACTTCGCTGTCGAGTCGGGTCATGACGCGGCCTCCTCTCCGGTCCGCTCATGCTCGCCGGTGGAGCCGCCCATCTTCGGCAACGGAAGAAGCATCGGCGTCCGCGCCCGATACCGCCGATACACCTCACCCAGATAGAAGGCGTGATCGCGCTCCTCGAGCACGATCCCGACCAAGACGTAGGCGGTGGAGGCTGCGGCAAAGACGAGGCGGCCGACGGTCATCGTCGGTGCCGCCCAGAACGCGATGAGGAAGCCGAGCATCAGCGGATTCCGTGTGTAGCGGTAGAATCCCCGCGTCTGGAACGGCGGGTGTGTGTACTCCCGCCCGCGGAACGCGATCCAGACCTGCCGCAACCCGAAGAGATCGAAATGGTCGATCATGTACGTGCCGGTGAGGACCACGGTCCAGCCGACGGCGTAGACGATCCAGATGATGTCGCGCGCGAACGCGCCGGGGACGTCCCACACGACACTCGTGATCGGCTGCCACTGCCACATGAGCAACGCGAGGATCGCCGTGGCGAGGAGCACGTAGGTCGAGCGCTCGGCGGGGCGGGGAACGATGCGCGTCCACCACGTCTTGAACCAGCGGCGCGCCATGATGCTGTGCTGCACCGCGAAGAGGAGCAGCAGCGCGGAATCGACGAGCAGTGCGCGGGCGAGCGGCGTCACGGCGCCCGAGTCCACGCATTTCGGCACGCCGACGCAGCCGACGAATCCGATCGTGTAGAGGAAGGTGGCAAAGAAGGCCGCGTAGGCGACCGCGCCATACAGCAGGAGAGTGAGTCGGCGCATGGAGTGCCCCCAGGAGTGGGTCCGGATCAACGAGATGCCGCGTCTGCCAGGAGACGCGCGAACGCACGGCGAGCCCTGGTCTCCGCGTCCGGATCGCGCAGAAGCCGCCGTGCCTGATTGAAGCCGAGAAGGATGGACTGGAAGTCGTGGGCGAACTGGGCGGCGTCGAGATCCGCGCGAAACGGCCCGGACGACACCGCCCGCTTGGCCGCGCCCGCGATGAAGTCGATCCAGCGCCGGTGGAACTCCACCAGGAGGTCACGTACGGCGCCGGGCCGGTCGTCGTACTCGACGATTGCCGTTACGAAAAGGCACCCGCCGGCCATCGTCTGGCCCGACCACTCGAGCCACGCCGTGAAGAGTGTGCGGAGCGCCGCCACGGGATCGCCTTGGGCGAGTGACGGATGCACGACCGTGGCGATGAAGTGGTTGGCGCCGTGCTCGAGAATGGCGAGCTGGAGCGCATCCTTCGACTTGAAGTGGGCGTAGAGCCCGCTCTTGGAGAGCCCGAGCCGGCTGGCGAGTGTGCCGATGGTGAGGCCTTCGAGCCCCACGACGGTCGCGAGCTGGAGGGCTTCGTCGAGAATCGTCTCGCGGGTGCGTTCGCCCTTCGTCCCAGTCGTCATGGGCAATCAAATAGCACGAACGTTCGTGCTTGTCAATGTGCGTGATCTTCAGCCTTGGTGGTGGATTGTGCTAGGTCATTGTGGGACAGGGTGTTATCTCGTCGTCACGATCCGCGAGGTGTCACGCTCACGCGCCGGCGTCACTCACCGATTCTGCTGTACCGATATCCGGTATCGACCGCGACCGGCGAGCCGTGTGCCCGGGCTCGGGATGATCGTCACGTAGTACGTCCCGGCGGCGAACGCCCCGGCGATGCTCGAGCAGTTGGGGCCGGTGAAGTCCCCGGAGTCGTCGTTCGCCTGGTCGAAGGAGCCGGAGGCGTTGGCGACTTCCATGAAGGTGTCCAGCTCGATGCCCCAGCCGCAGGCGCCCGACACGCCCGATGTCGCGAACGTATAGGAGCCGCCGCTCGGGATGCGCACGACGTAGACGTCTTGGCGATCGGGGGTGGTGATCGCGCCGACCGCGTAGCCGTCCACGCTCAGCGGATTGGCGAGGCTCCGGTCGTCGTTCGGCTCGGACTCCTGCGGGAGCGCCAGCGCGATGCTCGTGTGCACGATATCCGTGGTGTCCGGGCCGATCGTAAAGACGGTCGGGTGAGCCGCGCCGCCCGCCCAGCCCAGACGGCGGCCGGGCAGCCCGATCAGACCATCGCCATCATCGTCCTGGCCCACGAGCACCCTGTAGGCGCCCGGTTGCAGCTGCGTGATCGCGAACTGTCCGCTCGAGTCGGCGCGCACGGTTCGTACTGCGACGCCGGTCGAATCGACCAGGCGCGCGTAGATGCGCGCGGGGCGGATGTGCTGCTGGGTCAGCGCCCCGTAGGCGTTGACGAGACCCCAGCCGAGGTTGTCACCGCGCATCGCACCGTCGGGGCGGGAGGCGTATTGCTCCAACCTCGTGGTGAGGTCCGCGGCCGACAGGCCGGGATCGTGCGCGAGCACGAGGGCGGCGATGCCGGAGACGTAGGGCGCCGCGGCCGAGGTGCCATATCCGAAGGCCACGACCGGCCGCCCGTTCGTGAAGTCCCACCATGGGCCGACCACGCCGTCGCCGCCGTTGTCATCGAGTCGGAACTCGCCGCCGGGCGCGGCGAGCCCGATCTGGGGTCCCGCATTCGAATACGACGCGATCTGTCCATCCATGCCCACGGCCGAGACGGCGAGCACGCCGGGGTAGCTTGCCGGGTACTCGGGATAGTCCGTGGCACCGTTTCCCGCGGCCGCGACGATGAGACACCCTGCCTGGACCGCAGCGCGCACGGCCGCCTGCTCGCTCGGATCCGAGTAGTAGCCTCCCAGGCTGATGTTGATGATGTCCGAGCGCGACGGGGCCGTCACGATGGAATCGTTGGCGCCGAGCGCCGGAAGGCCCGCGGCGTAGAGGATGCCCTGCGCGATGTCGAAGGCGGTGCCGGCCCCGGTGATGCCGAGCACGCGGATCGGGCGAAGTCTGACGGACCACGCGACGCCCGCGGTGGTGGCGCCGTCGTTGCCGACCGCGCCGATGATGCCCGCCGTCCAGAGCCCATGATCGCCGACCGGCATGGGCGCCCAACAGCCTTGCGTGGGATCGTAGCCCACGTCGTTCGGATCGGTCGGGTCGGGATCGGGGCCGTCGCCGTCATCCGCAATGCTGACGATCGTTCCCCCGGCGCAGAGCGAATCGCCGACCGTGTACCCCAGGTCCGCGAGCGTCGCATTCGAGACGAAGTCGTACCCGTCGCTGGAGAGGTTCGCGGCGACGCTCACGTCGTCGAAGCGGATACCCATGTCCACGACGGCGACCGTCACGTTGGGGCTTCCGGTGGAGATCGCCCAGGCATGGGGAAGGTCCACCAGGTTGGCCGGCCACGTCTCGGCGAAGTAATAGCCGTCGTTCGGAATGGCGGTGCCGGCGGCCGCGTCCCCGGGCACGGGACCACGCGGGGCGCGCGCGAGGTGTGCCGTGCCCATCGGCAACGGGCCGTCGTCGAGGAAGACGACGGCGTCCCGGCTCACCGAGACGACGCTCGGATCGCTTCGGAGCGCCGACAGGATGGCGGGGAGTGCCGTCGTGTCGGTGACGGTCAGATGCGCGGCGAGAATGGCGGGGGAAACCCGCGGGTTGCGGACCGGCAGTCCCGTCATGAGACGGTCGAGCCGGTCCTGAATGGCGACCGTCGAGGCACGCGCGATGGCTGGGGACCGGTAGACCGGCAGGCCCGCCGCGGGGACACCGAGCGCGTTGCTCTTGAACATCACGACGAGCCCGTGTGCGGAGCGGGTACCCGGGGTCGCTGGTGGCGTGGATGCCGCGGTGGGACTCGCCGCCGGGCGCGGCGCGGAGGCCACGCCATATACGCTCGTCGGACTCGCATTGCCGATCGTGACCGATCCCATGATCGTGGCACCGTTGCTCGCGATAAACTGCGCGGCGGAGCCCGGCGCGACGGACGAGGTCGCCGTCGCGCTCTGCGTTCCCGGTGTCGGGCCCAGGGTCCAGGTGACCGATGCCTTTCCCAGCGAATCGGTCTTCGTGGTGTCGGTGGAGAGCGCGCCGCCCCCCGTCGCACTCCAGACGACGGTGACGCCGCGCATGGGCCGGTTGCCGTCATCGAGCACTTGCGCGACGAGCGGCTCGGGGAGCGGGGATGAGACGTCGGCGGTTTGGTCGGAGCCGGAGACGGCGACGACATGGACGGGCGCGTTCACGGCAGGACCA
>DATFMZ010000256.1:0-3515 GCA_035266665.1 Gemmatimonadales bacterium
GGTCATCTACGTCTTCACGCACGATTCCATCGGGCTCGGCGAGGACGGTCCGACGCACCAGCCGGTGGAGATGCTGCCGGCGCTTCGCGTGGTCCCGAATCTCGTCGTGATTCGTCCGTCCGACGCCACCGAGACCGTCGAAGCCTGGCGCGTGGCGATCAAACGATCCGACGGGCCGACGGCGCTCGTCCTCACCCGGCAGAACCTCCCGGTGCTGGACCGGACCGCCCTCGCGCCGGCGTCCCTGCTCGCGAAGGGCGGGTACGTGCTGGCCGATGCGTCCAAGAAGCCGGCCGCGATCCTCATCGCGACCGGATCGGAAGTGCACCTGGCACTCGAGGCGCGGGACCGACTCGAGTCGGGCGGGATGCCGACCCGCGTGGTGAGCATGCCGAGCATCGAGCTCTTCGCGGCCCAACCGGACGAATACCGTGACGAAGTCCTGCCACCCGGGGTCTGGCGTCGGGTGGCGATCGAGGCTGCGCAGCCGCTCTCGTGGTACCGGTGGGTCGGTGACCGCGGCGACGTGATGGGTCTCGATCACTTCGGGGCCTCCGCGCCCTATGAGCGGCTCTATCAGGAGTTCGGTCTCACGGTGGACGCGATCGTCCGCCGCACCAAGGAGCTCGGATCATGACGCTCGGACCCATCGAAGACGCGGTCGCGCAACGCCTCGCGGCGCTCGAGGAGGCGCGGGTCGCCGAGCGGATCTGGGCCAAGGATCCGCTGGTGTGGAGCGACGACCCCGCCACGCCGGAGCTCGTGGACCGCCTCGGCTGGCTCGTGCTCCCCGAATGGATGCGCGCCGAGCTCGACCCGCTGACGCAATTCGCCGACCGCGAGCGCTCGCGGTTCGACCGCGTGGTGCTCTGCGGGATGGGGGGCTCGAGTCTCGCCCCCATGGTGCTCGCCCGGACGTTCGGGGCGCACAAGGGGTACCCGACCTTCGTCCTGCTCGACAGCACGCATCCCGACGCGGTGCGGGCGGCGGCACAGGGTGACCTCGAGCGAACGCTCTTCGTGATCTCGAGCAAATCGGGCACCACGCTCGAGACGACCAGCTACGAGCGGTACTTCTGGAATCAGGTCGGAGAGCTCGGCTCGCAGTTCGTCGCGGTGAGCGACGCGAATACGCCGCTCGCGCGGCGCGCGGTGGAGCGCAACTACCTGGCGGTCTACCGGAACCCGTCCGACATCGGGGGGAGGTACTCGGCCCTCTCGCTCTTTGGCGCCGTACCCGCGGCGTTGAGCGGTGTCACGCCGGGCGCCCTTCTCGATCGGGCGAGTGCCATGGCCCAGCGACTCAAGCTCGCCGACGCCGAGAATCCCGGACTCTGGCTCGGCGCGGTGATGGGGGAAGCCGCGCTCCACGGGCGGGACAAGCTCACGCTCATCCTCTCGCCCGCCATCGCCGCGTTCGGGCTCTGGGCGGAGCAACTCCTGGCCGAGAGCACCGGCAAAAAGGAGAAGGGCATTCTGCCCGTTGCCGGCGAGCCGCTGGGGTCGGTGGACCACTACGGCGACGACCGGCTTTTCGTGCGCCTCTACCTCGCCAACGAGCGCTCGCCGGCGGTCGACCGGTCGGTGGAGGCGCTCGCGGCCGCGGGGCATCCCGTCGTGTCCATCGGGCTCAAGGACGGCTACGACCTGGGCGCCGAGTTCATCCGCTGGGAGTTCGCGACCGCCGTCGCGGGCTCGATCATCGGCATCAACCCCTTCGACCAGCCCAACGTGGCCGAGAGCAAGCGCAACACCAATCGGGTGCTGGAGTCGAAGGCGTCACCGAAGATGGACGACGGCGATCTCGACCAGCTGCTCCAGGGCGTGCAGGTGGGCGACTACGTCACGCTCCAGGCGTTTCTCAAGCCGGACCCCGATCTCGATCCGCGGATCCAGCGCGTGCAGGGCGCGCTGCGTGATCGCTTGAAAGTGCCCGTGACGGCGGGGTACGGCCCCCGGTTCCTGCACTCGACCGGCCAGTTCCACAAAGGGGGGCCGCGGCGCGGCCACTACATCCAGATCGTGGACGATCCGGCCGACGATCTCGCGATTCCCGATCAACCGTATACCTTCGGCAAACTGATCCGCGCGCAGGCGGACGGCGATCGCGAGGCCCTCGCCTCCCGCGACCGGCCGGTCGTCCGGCTCACCGGCTTCGACACGCTCGAGCGGGCCCTCGATCTGTGAGCGCCTCGCAGGACGAGGCGAAGCGCCGCGCCGCCGTCGAGGCCGTGGAGCGCGCGGTGCGCTCCGGCATGCGTCTCGGTCTCGGGAGCGGCTCCACGGCGGCGCATGTCGTCCGAGAGCTCGCCCGACGGATCGAGGCGGGCGACCTCCGCGATCTCGTGGGCGTGCCGACCTCCGATGCAACCGCCCTGCTCGCCCGCGGACTCGGCATTCCCCTCGCGACACTCGACGAGGAGCCCGCACTCGACGTGACCATCGACGGCGCCGATGAAGTGGATCCCGGCGGCAATCTGATCAAGGGGCTGGGCGGCGCGCTGCTGCGCGAGAAGATGGTGGCCTCTGCGGCCCGGCGGTTCGTCGTGGTCGTGGACGAGTCGAAGCTCGTGGCGCGCCTGGGCACGAAGGCGCCCCTCCCCGTCGAGGTCATCGCGTTCGGTGCCCGGACCCACGAGGCCGCCATTCGCGCGTTCGGCGCCGAACCGGTGCTCCGACGCGGCGACGACGGCACGCCGTATCGGACCGACGAGGGAAACGTCATCCTCGACTGCCGGTTTCCCTCCGGGATCGCCGATCCCGCGGAGGTGGCGCGCGCGCTCAAGTTGCGCGCCGGCGTTGCGGAGACGGGGTTGTTTCTCGGGATGACGCCCGACGTGATCGTCGGGCGGCGCTGACGGCATGCTCCGGTGGCTTGGCGTCGCGATCGCGCTCGGTGGCGCGGCGCTCTTCTCCCGGCTCGGCATCTGGCAGGTACACCGACTCCGCGAACGGCGGGCCTTCAACGCGGGCCTCGAGGCGCGCGCCGCGCTTCCCCCCATCTCCCTCGACAGTCTGCTCACCCTCGGCCTCCCGCCCGATTCGCTCGAGCACCGGCACGTGCTGGCACACGGGACGTTCGACTATGCGCACCAGGTGATTGCCTGGCCCCGCTCGCTCCAGGGCTCACCGGGCGTGTACGTCTTCACGCCGCTCCGGCTCGCCGATGGCCGGAACATCCTCGTCTTGCGTGGCTGGGCGTTTTCTCCGGACGCCCACACGGTGGATCTGACGCCGCTCACCGAGCCGGACACGGCCACGCTCCACGGCGTGCTCCTCGCGCGGTTCGGCGCGCCGGGCGGCGCGCTCGCGCCCGGCGCGAAATTCCCGATCTACGTGCGCACCATGGATCCCGCGGCACTCGTGGCGCTCTTTCCCTATCCCATCGCCGACGCGGTCCTGCTTCGCCAATCGCCACCCGTCGGCACGCCCGATCGGTTCCTGGACGTTCCGCTCGAGCCGCTCTCGGCGGGTCCCAACCTGTCGTATGCGATCCAGTGGTTCTCGTTCGCGCT
>DATFMZ010000257.1:0-3720 GCA_035266665.1 Gemmatimonadales bacterium
ATCTCCGGCGACTCACGGCGTGGGCCCATACTGCGGGTGCGGCCTTCATCGGCGTGAATCCGCTGCATGCCATGGGCAACCGTGATGGTGCCGTGAGTCCCTACTCGCCCGTGAGTCGCCTCTACGACAACCCGATCTATCTCGACGTCACCGCCATCCCCGAGTGGACCGAGTCGGACGCCGCGCGTGCGATCGCCGACTCGGCGGAGCTTCGGCACGCACTCGCCGATGTGCGCGAGCGGACGCGGGTGGATTACGACGCGGTGTGGACGCTCAAGGCACGCGTCCTCACGGTGCTGCACCGCGCCTTCGTGCAACAGCACCGCGATCGCGCGACGCCTCGCGGCGCGGCGTACGCCGCGTTCCTGGAGCGCGAGGGCACGGCGCTCGACGCATTCGCCGCCTACTGCGCGCTCGATGAAACGTTCGGCGATCACTCGGCGCCGCCCGATTGGCGCCGCTGGCCCGCCGAATACCACGATCCGCACGGCCCCGCCGTCACCCGGTTCGTGCACGACCGTTCGGAGCTGGTGGATCGTCATCGGTGGTTCCAATTCGAGGTCCGACGCCAGCTCGGCGCCGCGGCCGCGCCACTCGACGCCCGGCTCGGTCTTTACACCGACATCGCCGTGGGTGCGGCCCCCGGAGGGAGCGACGCCTGGACGTGGGGTCCGCTGTTCGCCGACGGCGCCACGATCGGTGCGCCGCCTGACGCCTATGCCATGGAAGGACAGGACTGGGCGCTCCCTCCGATCCACCCGCACCGATTGCGCGAGGATCGTTACGCGTACTGGATCCGGCTCCTGCGGGCGTCGCTCGCGCACGCCGGGACGATTCGCCTCGACCACGTGATGGGACTCTTCCGGCTGTTCTGGATTCCACGCGGGCGCCCCGCGGCGGACGGCGCGTACGTGCGGTACCCGGCCGAGGACCTGCTCGGCATCCTGGCGCTCGAGAGCACGCGGCACCGTGCCGTCGTGATCGGCGAAGATCTCGGCACGGTCCCCGCCGAGGTGCCGGACGCGATGCGCCGGTACGGACTGCTCGCCTCGCGTGTGCTCTACTTTCAGCGCGATGAACACGGCGAGTTCCTGCCACCCGCCGCGTACCCCGCGGACGCGCTCGCGACGGTGGCGACGCACGATCACGTGCCGTTCGCCGGATATTGGTCGGGCGCGGATCTGCCGCTCCGCCGCGCGATCGACGCCTCCGTCGAGACGCCCGAGGACCGCGCCCGCGATCGTGCCGCCCTCACCCGGCGCCTCACCGCGGACGGCGGGCTCACCGCGGAGCATGTCGACACGCCGGATGTTCTCCGATCCGCGCACGCAGTGCTCGCACGCACCCCGTGCGCTCTGGTCGCCGCGGCCCTCGACGATCTCGGAGGCGAGACGGAGCCGGTGAACGTCCCGGGCGTCGGTCCCGGGCGGTATCCATCATGGACGCGCAAGATGACGCGGGGTCTCGAGGAGATCACAACGGCGCCGGAGACGGAGCGAGCGCTGGCGCCGTTCGCCTCCCGGCGGGTCGAGGGATCCTGAACGCTCTTGACATCCCGTCGCGCGGCGGAAAGACTCACCCCCATGTCCTTCCGCTCGGTGTTCATCGCGATCTTCATCGGCACGGCACTCATCGTCGCCGCGCTCGTCGTCAACGCTCGGCGCCCCGCGGTCGAGGTCCAGCAGCCCACCGCGCAGCTCGTCGAGGCAAGCGGCAAGTGCGCCGAGTGCCACGCGCGCGAGACCTCGGCCATCGTCATCGAGTACCGACGCAGCCACCACGCGCGCCAGGGCGTCACCTGTCTCGACTGCCACCGGCCGGTGTCCGGCCAGCACGCGGTCGAGCATCGCGGGTTCACCATCGCCGACTCCGTGACGCCCGCGAACTGCGCGGCGTGTCACGACGAGGAGTACAAGCAGTTCTTGCGGAGTCGGCATGCCGCGCCCGCCTGGGCGGCGATCTATGGCTCCGCGCCGTTCACGTCGGCGGAGATCACCTTCGCCGAACAGTACCAGCCCGGGGCGGTACGGCGTCCGCCGAACCCACTCGTTGAGCCCGAGGGACACACCGCGATCGGCGCGGGGTGTGCCACCTGTCATTCGATCGGCCGCCCCCACGCCGATGGGTCCATCGGCACGTGCACGGTCTGCCATGCGCGCCATGCGTCATCCGTTGCGCTCGCCCGCCTGCCCACCACCTGCGGGCAGTGCCACATGGGGCCCGACCACTCCCAGCTCGAGATCTACAACGAGTCGAAGCACGGCGTCCTGTTCGCCCTGCGGCGCGGTCAGCTGAACCTGGACGCGAACCCGAAGACGCTTTCCACCACGGACATGTCGGTGCCCACCTGCGCCACCTGTCACATGAGCGGTCTCGGCGGGCTGAACGTGACGCACGACGTGACCGAGCGGCTGTCGTGGTATCTCTTCCAGGCCGTCTCGACGAAACGGGCGGGCTTCGCGCAGGCACGCGCGCGCATGCAGGAGGTGTGCGGAAATTGCCACGCGACGGATCAGGTCCAGAGCTTCTATGCCCAGGGCGACTCGGTGGTTGCCGCAACGAACGCGAAGGTCTCTGGGGCGCTCGCGCTGGTGGACAGCCTACGCGCCGAGGGGCTACTCTCCACGGCGCCGTTCGACCAGCCGATCGACTTCGTCGCCTTCGACCTCTGGCACTACTACGGCCGCACGACGAAGCACGGCGCGTTCATGGGCGGTGCCGACTTCACCCAGTGGCACGGCAACTACGAGCTCGTGGCGAAGAGCGTCGAGCTTCGGGCGATGGCCAAGGAGCTCCGCGCGGCGCACGGACGTCGATGAGCACGCGAGCGTTCCGCGATCGTCGGCTGCTCGTCGAGCTGTTCGTCAGCGCCAATCTCGCGTTTCTCGTGGTGGACGTGGCGATCGCCCACGCCGTCAATGCCTTCCGGAATGCCTTCGAGTGGATTCCCGTGGGCTTCGCCGGCGCGGGCGCCGTCCTGCTCGTGCCCGGCATCGTGGGCGCGTGGCGCCGGGACCGGCCGCTCGGACGCCTCGGCACGGTGGTCGGATGGTGTGGTGTGGCGGTGGGGATCGCGGGCCTGATCTTCCATCTTCGCAGCCAGTTCTTCGCGAGCACGACCCTCCACAGTCTCGTCTACTCCGCGCCGTTCGTCGCCCCGCTCGCGTTCACCGGCCTCGGCCTGCTCCTGCTCGCAAACCGGATGGTCCCGGACGGCACACGGGAGTGGGCGCAGTGGGTGGTCTTTCTCGCCCTCGGCGGGTTCGGCGGCAACTTCGTCTTGTCCCTGACCGATCACGCGCAGAACGGGTTCTTCAACGCGCTCGAGTGGGTGCCGGTCTTCGCGAGCGCGATCGCCGTCGGCTTTCTCCTCGTCGCGCTGTTCAGACCGCTCACGCGGGGATTCGCGCGCGCCTGTTGGCTCGTGCTCGCGTTGCAGGTGGTGACCGGCGTCGCGGGGTTCGCGCTGCACGTCTGGTTCGACGTCCACGGTCCGGCCCGCCGCCTCGAGTTGGATTTCCTCTACGGTGCGCCCGCGTTCGCGCCCCTGCTCTTCGCGGATCTCGCGGTGCTCGCGGCCATCGGACTCACGGGACTGCGGGCCCTTCCCGAGGTGTAGTCCCCCAGCCCCCCCAAAGCACGACGAGGGCGGCCACTCGGCCGCCCTCGGGTGTTACGGGTGCTCCGGAGGCTGCGATCTACGGCCGGATGTTGAACTTG
>DATFMZ010000258.1:0-13925 GCA_035266665.1 Gemmatimonadales bacterium
GCAGGCGGGCGTGATCGCCGGCGCCGCGGAGCTCGTGGAGCGGCTCCGGGATCATCCGCTCGCACGCGCGCTCCGCCCCGACAAGACAGCGCTCGCGGCGCTCGAGGCGACGCTCCGCCTGTATCAGTCGCCGGAGACCGCATTCAGCGAGATTCCCGTCCTCGCGATGCTCACCGCCGATCCGGCCACGCTCAAGCGGCGTGCGCGGCGCCTCGCGCGCCGGGTGGACGGGGCGGTGACCGAGGCCGGCACGTCGAGCGTGGGTGGGGGAGCCTTTCCAGACGCGGCGCTCCCCACCACCTTGGTGGCCGTGCCCACCAACGATACGGAACGCGTGCTCGACGCCCTCCGACGTCACGATCCACCGGTGATCGCCCGGGCGGCGGAGGGTCGCGTGCTCTTCGATGTCCGAACGGTGGCGGACGCGGAGTTCCCGACGGTGATCGAGGCGCTGGCGGCGGCGAGGCCATGAAGGTCGGCGTCCTCGCCTCCGGCGGCGGCACGAACCTGCAGGCCCTGCTCGACGCCTGCGGCCCGGAGACGCTCGCGAAGATCGCGCTCGTGGCGAGCGATCGCGCGGACGCCGGGGCGCTCGAGCGCGCCCGGGCGGCCGGCGTGCCGACGGCGCACCTCGCCGATCCCGCGTCCGGCACCGCACTCCGCGCGCTCCTCGAGCGGCACGGCATCGAGCTGGTGGTGCTCGCGGGCTATCTCAAGCTCGTTCCCACGGACGTCGTGGAGGCATATTCCGGGCGCATCGTGAACGTGCATCCCGCCCTGCTCCCCGCCTTCGGGGGCAAGGGGATGTACGGGGTGCGGGTGCATCGGGCGGTGCTGGCGAGCGGGGCGACCGTCTCGGGGGCCACCGTGCACCTGGTGGACGCCGAATACGATCGCGGACCAATCCTCGCGCAGTGGCCGGTGCCGGTGCTCGCGGGGGATACGCCGGAGACGCTGCAACGACGGGTGCTGGCGGTAGAGCATCGGCTCCTGCCGGCGACCGTGCTCGCGGCCGCACGGAACGGGGCGCCGGTCCGGTTGGTACTTGAGGGGGCCGCATTCGGGAGCGCGGCCGCTCCGACGCTCGATGCGCTCGTCGCGCACGGGTAGAACACAGACGTTGGGAGGCACGGTGGCACGGGCGCTGGTCTCGGTGTCGGACAAACGAGGGGTGGTGGAGTTCGCGGATGGCCTGGTCGAGCGGGGGTGGGAAATCGTCTCGACCGGCGGGACGGCGCGGCTCCTCGCCGCGGAGGGGGTGGCCGTCACCCCGGTGGATCAGGTCACGCGGTTCCCGGAGATGATGGACGGCCGCCTCAAGACCTTGCACCCGGCGGTGCACGGCGGCCTCCTGGCGCGGCGCGACCACCCCGACGACATGGCGGCGCTCGCCGCCCAGGGCTTTCAGCCGATCGACCTGGTGGCCGTGAACCTCTACCCGTTTCGGGAGACGATCGCGAACCCCGACGTGACACTCGCTCAGGCAATCGAGCAGATCGATATCGGCGGGCCGACGATGCTCCGCTCGGCGGCGAAGAACCACGCGCACGTGATCGTCGTGATCGATCCCGACGACTATCCGCGTATCCTCGCGGGCCTCGATGCCGGCGGGTTCGACCGGGTGGTGCGCCTCGAGCTGGCACGGAAGGTCTTTGCCCATACGGCGGCGTACGACGCGGCGATCGCCCAGTATCTCTCGGGCGAGCCCGACGCACTGCCGCGCACCGTGGGGTTCGTCGGCGAGCGCCGGATGACGCTCCGCTACGGCGAGAACCCGGCCCAGCGGGCTGCGCTCTACGCCACCGGGGAGCCGAAGGGGATCGCCGACCTCATCCAGCACAACGGCAAGGAGCTCTCCTTCAACAATTTGCTGGATATCGAGGGCGCTACCCGCGCCATCGCGCCCTGGACCGACCGGCCCGCATGCGCGGTGATCAAGCACACGACGCCGTGCGGGCTCGCGGTCGGGACGTCACCGGCCGAAGCGTTCCGCCGTGCGCTGGCAACGGATCCCACCTCGGCGTTCGGCTCCGTGGTGGCGTACAACACCGTCGTGGACGCGGAGACGGCGGAAGCGATGCGCGAGTTGTTCGTGGAGGTCGTGGTGGCACCACGCTTCCACGACGAGGCGCTCGAGATCTTCCGCCGCAAGAAGAACCTGCGTGTGGTCGAGCTGCCGCTCGCCGATCACGGTGCGGCGCTCGACGTAAAGCGGGTGCGCGGTGGCCTGCTCGTGCAGGATCAGTTCCGCTACGATCCTGACGACTCCGCGTGGTCGGTGGCCACCGAGCGCGCGCCGACGGACGCCGAGTGGCGCGACCTGCGCTTCGCCTGGGCGGCGGTGGCGGGCGTCAAATCGAACGCCATTCTCCTCGCCAAGAACGAGGCGGCCATCGGGATCGGCGCGGGGCAGATGAGCCGCGTGGATGCCTCCTTCCTCTCCGTGCACAAGGCACGGAAGGAGGGACACGATCCCGCGGGAGCGGTGCTGGCCTCCGATGCATTCTTTCCGTTCCCCGACGGCGTGGACGAGGCCGCCGAGGCGGGCGTCACCGCCATTATCCAGCCGGGCGGTTCCGTGCGCGACGCCGAGGTGATCGCCGCGGCGAACCGTCACAAGCTCGCGATGGTCCTGACGGGCCGTCGCCAATTCCGCCACTAATGTCGACACGGCCCATGACCGCTCGAACGACCGCGCAGCCTGTCCAGACCGCACCCGAGCGCCCACCCTACGGCATCGCCGCCGTGGTGAGCGCGATTCTGCTCGTGCTCTACATCCTGACCCTGGCCCCCACGACGCAGTTCTGGGACACGTCGGAGTACATCGCGGCCACCAAGGTGCTGGGCATCCCGCATCCCCCGGGGAATCCGCTCATCATGGTGCTCGCCCATGTCTGGGCGATGCTCCCGCTCGCTGCGACCTATGCCCTGCGCCTCAATCTCTTCGCGGCAGTGACCAGCGCGATCGCGGGCGGCCTGCTCTTCCTGGTGGCGGAACGGTTCCTCAGGGCGTTCGACCTGCCGCGCTGGCCGCGGCGGATCGCCGCCTTCGCCGGGATCTTCGTGGCCGCCACGTCGTTCACCGTCTGGAACCAGTCGGTGGTGAACGCCAAGGTCTACACGCTGAGCCTCTTCACGATGGCAATCGCCTTCTGGCTCACCGTGCGGTGGGGTGACTGGGCACCGGGCGCCAAGCGGGATCGCCTGCTGCTCTTGATCGGCTATCTCGTGGTGCTCGCGTCCACGAATCACATGATGGGCGTTCTGATCGCACCGGCGATCGCCCTGTACATGCTCTTCACCGACGCCAAGGGCACACTCCGCGGGTGGGTGGTGGTGTTCGCCGTCTTCGCGGCGCTCGCGGTGAGCACCGTATGGACGCTCGCCGTTCCCGGCACCGGGAGTGCCTCGGCACAGTGGGGCGTGATCATCCTGGTGCTCGCCGCCCTGGCGTACGCGTTCTGGCGGGATCCCAACACGTGGAAGAATCCCTACTTCTGGGCCGCGATCGGTGCGGTGGTGGTCGGAATCTCGCTCAACTACGTCTTCCTGCCCATCCGCGCGGGTCTCTTTCCGCCCATCAACGAGGGGGAGCCCACCACGTGGCACGCGCTGCTCGACGTGCTGAACCGCGTGCAGTATCAGAAGCCGCCGGTGACCCACCGCCAGGCCGACTTCGTCTCGCAGGTCGAGAACTACCTCCAGTACTTCAGCTGGCAGTTCGGCCACGACTGGGGCCAGGGCGCCCGCAACGCGCTCGCGGTCGTCTTCGGCGCGCTCGGCCTGTACGGCGGATACCGCCAGATCAAGAAGGACAAACGTGGTGGGTGGACGATGGCGGGGCTGGTCTTCACGCTGACCCTGCTCCTGGTCTACTACCTCAACTTCAAGTACGGCTACTCCATTCATCCGAACGACACAAGCATCACGCAGCAGATGCGCGAGGTCCGCGAGCGCGACTATTTCTTCGTGGGGTCGTTCCAGATCTGGGGCATCTGGGTGGCACTGGGATTGGGGGCGCTCTTCCAGGAGGTGCACGAGGCGCTGGCCGTCCGCCTGAAGGGATGGGTCGGCTGGCTCGCCGCGGCACCCGTGTTGCTGCTGGCCGTCATTCCCCTCGTCGGGAACCACCTCACCGCGTCGCGCGCGCACGAGACGCTGGCGCGGGACTTCGCGGTGGATCTCCTGCAGTCCGTCGAGCCGTACGGGATCCTCATCACCGCCGGCGACAACGACATGTTCCCCCTGTGGTACGCCCAGGAAGTGGAGGGTGTCCGGCAGGACGTCTTGCTCGCGAACCTCTCGCTGATGAACACGAGCTGGCACGACAAGCAGCTGATCCGGCGGCCGGTCTATCCCTTCGATTCGGCCCATGCCGTCCTGCCGTACCGGAACATGCATCCGGTCGCGCCGACCGAGCCCATTCTCCCGTTCGGCGTGAGCTACGTGGACTCCCTGCCCTACTACTTTCAGCTGCAGGACAAGCGTATCTTTCGCGCCGACTCGATTCAGGTCACCCTGAACCCCGGCACGTACCAGCGCTCGGACCTGGTGACGCTCTATCTGATCAAGCAGAACCTCGGCAAGCGGCCGATTTATTTTGCGCGCACGACGGGAGGCATCCCCGGTCGGTTGGGCCTGGATCCCTATCTGCTGGACCAGGGATTCGCGCGAAAGCTGCTCGACCACCCGGTCCAGCCGAGTGACAGCGTCGTCAACATGATCCTGGGGCAGTTCGGGTGGGTGGATCTGGCACGGACGAAGCAGCTGCTCTTCGACGTCTATCATTACCAATCCGCGGACCGGAAGCGGCCGGAGGGTTGGGTAGACGTCCCGTCCGAGAACATTCTCTCACTGTACTATGCGACGTACGCGGTCTTCGCCGAGGGAGTGGCACAGAAGTGGGATACCACGAACGCGGCGGTCAAGCAGTTGATCGCCAAGGCGAACGACATCGCGACGGGCGCGCTGCTGGAAACGAGTGTCGGGCGGCAGATGCAAGCGCAGGGCGTGCCGCTCACTCCACAACAACCCTGACGTCTCGAGTATGACCACGACCGCGACCACGCCTCTCGACGAGCGTCCGCCGTACGGCGTTGCCGCTCTGGTGTCCGCAGTGACCCTGGGGATCTACCTCCTGACGCTGGCCCCGACCACGCAGTTCTGGGACACGTCGGAGTACATCGCGGCCGCCAAGGTCCTGGGCATCCCGCATCCCCCGGGGAATCCGCTCTTCGTGGTGCTCGCCCATGTCTGGGCCATGCTCCCGCTCGCCGCCACGTACGCGGTCCGGCTCAACCTCTTTGCCGCGGTCACGAGTGCGATCGCCTCGGGGTTGCTCTTCCTGGTGGCGGAGCGCTTCCTCCGGGCCTTCGACCTGCCGCGCTGGCCGCGACGGATCGCCGCCTTCGCCGGCGTCTTCGTGGCCGCCACGTCGTTCACCGTCTGGAACCAGTCGGTGGTGAACGCCAAGGTCTACACGCTGAGCCTCTTCACGATGGCGATCGCCTTTTGGCTCACCGTGCGGTGGGGGGATTGGGCGCCGGGTCCCAAACGCGACCGCCTGCTCCTGCTCATTGGTTACCTCGTGGTACTCGCCTCGACCAACCACATGATGGGCGTCCTGATCGCACCGGCGATCGCCCTGTACATGCTGTTCACGGACCCCCAGGGCACGTTGCGCGGATGGGTCATCGTCTTTGCCGTCTTCGCGGCGCTCGCGGTGAGCAACGTGTGGACGCTCGCCGTCCCGGGAACGGGCGGCGGCGCCGGACAGTGGGGCGTGATCATCCTGGTGCTCGCCGCGCTGGCGTATGCGTTCTGGCGCGATCCCAACACCTGGAAGCACCCCTATTTCTGGGCGGCGATCGGCGCCGTGGTAGTCGGCATCTCACTCAACTACGTGTTTCTGCCGATCCGCGCGGGACTCTATCCCCCCATCAACGAGGGGGAGCCCACCACGTGGCACGCGCTGCTCGACGTGCTCAATCGCGTGCAGTACCAGAAGCCACCGGTGACGCAACGGCAGGCGGACTTCATCTCGCAGATCGAGAACTATCTGCAGTACTTCAGCTGGCAGTTCGGCCATGACTGGGGCCAGGGAGCCCGAAACGCGCTCGCCGTGATCTTCGGGGCGCTCGGCCTGTACGGCGGCTATCACCAGATCAAGAAGGATCCCCGCGGCGGATGGACGATGGCGGGGCTGGTCTTCACGCTGACCCTGCTCCTGGTCTACTACCTCAACTTCAAGTACGGCTTCTCGATTCATCCGAACCAGCACGACCTGCCGCGTGAGGTCCGGGAGCGCGACTACTTCTTCGTGGCGTCATTCCAGATCTGGGGCATCTGGGCGGCGTTGGGGTTCGGCCAGATCTTGAAGGAAACGCGTGACGCCCTCGCCGCCCGTCTCACGGGCTGGACCGGATGGGCGGCGGCCTCACCCGTACTGCTCCTCGCGCTCATCCCACTCGCGGGCAACCATCTCACGGCATCACGCGCGCACGAGACGCTGGCGCGGGACTTCGCGGTGGATCTCCTGCAGTCGGTCGAACCGTACGGTATCCTCATCACCGCCGGCGACAACGACATGTTCCCCCTCTGGTACGCGCAGGAGGTGGAAGGCGTGCGGACGGACGTCGTGCTCGCCAATCAGTCGCTGATGAACACCGACTGGCACGTCAAGCAGCTGATCCGGCGGCCGGTCTATCCGTTCGACTCGGCGCACGCGGCGGCACCGTACCGGAACATGCATCCGGTCAAGCCGACCTGGCCGCTGCTCCCGATCACCGTGAACGAGGTGGACTCGCTCCCGTACTACTGGAACCTGCCGGACAAGAGCGTCTTCCGCGCCGATTCCCTGACCGCCGTCCTCAACAAGGGGGACTACGATCGTGCGACGCTGGTGACCCTTCGGATGATCCAGCAGAATCTGGGCAAGCGGCCGATCTACTTCGCGCGCACCACCGGCCAGTCCGCCGACGCGCTCGGCCTCGGGCCCTACCTGCTCGGCGAGGGGTTCGCGCGGAAGCTGCTCGACCACCCGGTCCAGCCCAGCGACAGCGTGGTCTTCGTCCGGGGAATCGGGTGGGTGGACCTCGCGCGCACGCAGCAGCTGCTGTTCGACGTCTATCACTACCAGTCCGCAGACCGGAAACGCCCCGAGGGTTGGGTGGACATTCCGTCGCAGAACATCCTCTCGCTCTACTACATCACCTATGCGGTGTGGGCTCAGGCGGCGGAACAGGCAGGTGACACGACGAGCGCCGCGACGCGGCACCTGATCGCGAAGGCAAATGACATCGCGAACCGGGTGATGATGCAGACGAGCTTCGGACGGCAGATGGCCGCCGAGAGCACGAGCGCCCCACCGCCCAACCAGTAGCCCGCGACTAGCGCCCCGGTAGCGTAGAGTCGGCCGCGGAGTCCACGCGGATCGGCTCGCCGCGCGCCGTGTAGACGGCGGTCACGATGCCCCCGCGGACGTCGTATCCGCCGAGCCTCGGGTGCTGCATCGCGCCATTGTAGTACGGAACCGGCGCGCGCAGATGCCACCGGCGAATCGCCCACGCCCCGTTCGGCAGGTGCTCGAAGTCGATCTCACCGTCGGCCTTCGCGCCTTGGATCTCCTGCGCCACGTTGGTGAACGCGAATTCGAGCCTCCGGAGCTCGAGCGTCGCCCGGTCGATCCACAGCACGCCGCGGATATCGTTCGGATGGTCGGGATCGATCGGCCGGAAGACGAGACCGATGAGCCCCGCGTGGTCCCCGTCGCCCCGCCGGACCGCGAAGCAGTGCGTGGCGAGGAACGGCTCCGAGAAGAGCACCTGTGCGTCCGGCGCATAATAGATCGGTCCGCCCCGCGCCTCCTGAATGAATCCCCCGTGCACGAGGCTGTCCGCATTGAGCGCCTGGAACGGCCAGGCGGAGAAGCCGAAGTGCGTATTCCGTTCCGAAGAAATCGGCGTGCCCTGGGCGTTGAACTTCTGGAGATAGTCGATCGAGGTGAACCGGAAGAGGCGGTGGTCTGCGGCCCACGCGGTGGCCCGAAGCGCCGTCGTCACCTGCTGCCAGAGCGTCGCGACGAACCCCGTCGTATCGCTGGGCGCCCCACAGCGCGACGTGCCCGTGACGGTGATCCTCGGCAGCGTGACGGCAACGCCGGGGACGACGGGCGAGTACGAGCGCGGTTGCTGCGCGGCCAGAAAGAATCCGGGTGAGACCCAGGGCTCGTAGCCGATCCGGAGCACGCGCAGGTGATACGCACCGGGTGCGCGCGCCCGGAGCACGTAGCGTCCCTGCACGCTCGTGAAGGTCCGCACCACTTCGTGCCCCGTCGAGTCGACCAGCGCGACGAGGGCGCCGGCGGCGATCATGCTGTCCGGCGCGACGCGCACGACACCGTAGACACTCTGTGCCGCGACGGGCGCCGCGGCCGCGAGCGCGAGCAGCGCCGCCACTACCGCGGCAGACGCCATTCGTCGAAACATCGCGCGCTGCCGAACCATCATCATGAAATCTAGCCGACGGGACCGGCCGCCACCGTCCCGCGCCCCCCTATCGCGTGAATCCCAGCCCGAAGCGGAACCCATGGGTGGGATACGAGGAGAGCTGCCAGGTGAAGTTCGCCTGCAGGTTGAACGGGGCCAGGAAGGGCGTCAGGTTCCCGAGCCCGAATCCGACCTCCGAGTAGGCCGTCGGCGCCGTGATCAGCAGGCTGTCCGCCGGCGTCGGCGTGTGATGCGCGAAGTCCGTCCAGAAGACGCCGCCATGGACGCTCAAGGTGAACGGCAGATTCTCGATGAGTGGCAGATGGCTCTTGGCGAAGAGCAGGCGGTCGAAATCGTGCTGCACCGTGATCATCGCGGCCCACGTCCCCGAATAATTCGTATCGGCGAGCGTGTTGAAGCCCCCGCGCTGGAACGTCGCCGTCTCCATCCCGAAGTCCACCGTGAAGTAGCGCTGCGGCGGGACGACGCCCGTCGCGATCCCGCCCGCCGCGCGCAGCGTCGTGATCCCGAAACCGAGGGTGCGCTGCCGTCGCTCGATATCGAGCGTGTATCGCCGATAGGAGAAGTCGCTCGCCACGATCGACGGCGCGGACACCTCCGCGCCCAGGGCGATTCTGGTCCAGGTGAATCCGCCGAGGCGCCGCACGATGCCCTTATCATCGAGCATCGGACGCGAATCGTACGTGAGGCCGGCCGTAAACGCGCGGAGGTGCCCGTCGGCGATCGGCGGGTTCGGGGCCACCAGCCGGTCCACGTTGAACACGGCGTAGTCGGTGACCACGGGAAGACTCCACTGCTCGGCGTCGCGGTACCCGACCGACGCACTGAGTGGACCGACCACCCGCGAGTGGAGGTCGAGAGTGAAGCCCCGCTCGCGATAGTAGTCGAGCGGATCGAGCCGCGCGAACAGGGCTCGGAACGTGGGGTTGTAGCTCGACGAGATCAGCGTCGGCCGATGCAGCGTCTCGTCGTGCCACTCGGCGTCCGCCCAAAGGCCCTGCGTCGCCGAGAGCCGCCGACCGAGCCGGACCGCGTACTGCCACCGATCGGCATCGAAGCCGTAGCCGACCTTCCCGCCGTATTGCCACGCCGGGCGCCGGAACCGGAGCCCGATGCCGGTATACGGCCCATCCACCCGGTTGAAGTGGAAGAAATTCTGATTGGTGCCCAGAAAGAGCGCCAGGAACACCCCGTTGCGCACCTGTCGCCCGAGGCTCGGCGGGAGCTCGGCGATCGAGTCGATCCGCGACCATGCGGCGCGCTCGGCGACGCTGAGCGGAACGCGGCTCGAGTCCGTCCACCAACTGCTGTCGGGCCGATCGGCGCCGTCGTCCACGACGATGCGGTACCGGCCCGTGCCCGCCGGCGGATGCCCCTGATCGAAGCGGAAATCGCTGAGCACCGCCGTCTGCGAGAACTCGAGGTCGTGCGGGATTCCGGGGAACGGGATGCGCAGGTGCACCTGGCCCGTGAGCTGGATACGTGTCGGCATCCAGCGTCCTCCGCCCACGTCGCCGAGCTGCTGGTGGTAGCGCAGGTCGCTCACGAGGTTGAACCGCGTGGCCGCATTCACACCGAGGTCGAAGCGCTGCACGTCGTAGGTCGAGTCGACCACGTCGACGATGCCCTCGAAGAGGGGCGACGCCTCC
The DNA here is from genome assembly GCA_035266665.1 of Gemmatimonadales bacterium. Classification (GTDB taxonomy): domain Bacteria; phylum Gemmatimonadota; class Gemmatimonadetes; order Gemmatimonadales; family GWC2-71-9; genus DATFMZ01. Next base: position 10,157 of record DATFMZ010000258.1, read on the forward strand.
GAGACCGGCCGCACCGCGATCCGGAAGACGCGGCGGCCGTCGACCTCGAGCGTGTCGAGCATCCGATAGCGATAGTGGTCGAGCGCGTCGTCGGCGATGGGTGAGACGAGGGCGTAGCGCCCGAGGTCGATGCGGTTTCGGTTGAAGTTCACGATCTCGCCCACGGTCACGAGATTCCGTTCGGCGCGGAGATTGTTGGACTGACGCCGGGCCAGGATGGTCTCCTGATAGGTGTTCGGGCGCTCCCAGTACGCGGCGGTGTGGGATTCCGTGATCACCAGGATGGATCGCGGCGACGCCTGCGGTAGCCCGAGATCCCGCACGACGAGCTTCACGTATCCCTGATAGCGATAGTCGTGGATCCCGGCCAGCACGTCGTGCTTGCGGGCGATGGCGCGCGCGATGATCGCGCGGGCGCCGTCATCTCCCGACACGACGATCGTCGCGAGCTGGTAGGGGATGGGATCGAGATAGACGTCCAGTCGCACCGAATCGGCGTCCGCGGGGACCGCGAGCGACGCCATGCGGTACCCGATGGCCCGTACCTCGACAGTCGGTGTCCCCGCCGGAATCACGAGTCGAAAGCGTCCGGCGTGGTCGGTGAGCTGCGAGATCGTGGTGCCCGGTACGCTCACCACGGCGAGCGGCAGGACCCGGTGCCCGACGCTGTCCGTGACGGTGCCCATGACCACCGTCCGTCCTCCCTGTGCGGCGAGGGCCCCGGGAGTTCCGACGAGCGCCACGAGGATGCTCCGAGCGAACCGACGCACTAGCACGTCCTGCATTTCATTCCCGACGATACCCCGCGGTCAAATCCCGGGTTCGGCCCGGGCGGCGCCACTTGCGCCCCCAGCCGGCCGTGCCCAGCTTCGAAAGACGGCGGCCAGCCGCCCGTCAGGAGGCTTCGTGCGCCGTTCCCATCACCCGTTCGTGTTCCTCGCCGTCATCGCGGCCCTCGCTCTGGCGGCCGCGTGTGGCTCGTCCACGGCCCCCGTGGACCCATCGGGATTCTACTCCCTCCGCACCGTGAACGGGGATTCGGTACCCGCGGTGATCGCCGCCGACACCGGGACGGACCGGCTGGAGCTCACGTCGGGATTCCTGCTGCTGAGCCCGATTGGGACGTACACGTTCAAGCTCTCGAAGGTGCTCACGGTGGGGGACTCGGTGGATACGCTACCGGAGTCGGATTACGGCCAGTGGGACGTGCAGAGCCAGACGGTCTACCTCTATTCGGACCAGGGCGGCGGGTTTCAGCTGGCGCTCGACGCCCCCAACAGTGCGCTCTCGCTGGTGCTGAACGTGCTGGGCACGGACCGCACCCTACTCTTCACGAAGTAGCGTCGTTCTCCCGCCGCACCCGCACGCGCGCCGCCAGCTGGGCGTCCACGGCGAACTCGGCATACCCCAGACGGAAGACGAACACCGGGCTCCGCTGAATGAGCGTGACCTCCGCACCCGGGAGCACGCCCATCGCGGCGAGCTTTCGCAGCGCGCCGAGATCGGCCTCATCGAGGCAGGTCACCCGGGCGCGCTCGTTTTCGGCGAGCGTGGCGAGCGGCACCGAATCACAATCCGACGCGGCACAGCGATGAGGCTCGGGCACCGGCTGGTGCGCGGGGCAGTCCGCGCCCCACGGTCGATCCGCGTGGCCGTCGGGGAAGACGCTCATGGCGTCCGTCCCTCGACCGTGCGCCGTGTCCACGCCTTGAGGCGCTGCACCCACGCCGGGGCCACCGGATTCTCGTAGCCACACGACGGGCATCGGATGAAATGGCAGCCGTCGCTCAGTGGACAGCGTCCGCAGGTCGGCTGCCCGCGGTCCTCCTCGAAGGCCACGCCGCAGAACCCGCAGGTCACCGTCCGCGCCTCGGTCACCACGCGAACGCTCCAAGCAGCAGGTGGAGCAGGTAGCCCACCCCGAACGCGAAGGGCGTGATGAACGCGACCATCCCGATCGCCGTCTTGGCGCCACGCTCCTTGAGCATCATCAGGAACTGCGCGATACAGGGTACGAAGAGCGTGAGCGTCACCGCGGCCACCGCGAGCTGCGCCGACGACAAGAGCCCCTGGCGATCGAGATCGAAGAGCCCCGCCGCGCCGTAGTCCCGCCGGAAGAAGCCGAACAGGAAGATCCGCGCCGTCTCCGCCGGGAGCCCCAACGCGGACACGACCGGTTTCATGGCGTGGATCGTCCAGTCGAACGCGCCGGTCAGCTGGCCGATCCAGAGGAGCACACTGGCAAAGAGGAAGAGCGGAAGCACCTCGAGGAAGTACCAGTGCATCCGCGTGTACGTCTTGGTGAGCACGTTGCCGAGCCGTGGCATCCGGAGCGGCGGAATCTCCATGTGGAACGCGGCACGCTCACCCGGCAGGAGCTTGGCGCCGAGCGCGCCCACCAGCATGAAGGTGGCGACGACCGCGACGATCCAGACGACCAGCACGAAGGGCCGGCCGGAGACGATCGCCATGATCACGCCGAGCTGGGCCGAGCACGGAATCGCGAGCGCCAGGAGCAGCGTGGCCAGCACCCGCTCCCGCTTGGTCTCGAGGGTCCGGGTGACCATCGTGGCCATCGTGTCACACGCAAACCCCAGCACGATCGGAATGACGGCGCGTCCCGACAGCCCGATCCGCTTGAAGAGCCGATCCACCAGGAGCGCGAGACGCGGGAAGTACCCCGAGTCCTCGAGCACCGAGAAGAACAGGAAGAACGTGCCGACGATGGGAAGGATGATGGCGACGGCGTAGCGGAGCCCCAACGTCAGCAATCCGTATTCCCCGACGTAGAGCGACCGCCATGCAGGCCACGGAATTCCCTGGAAGAGATGATCCAGGAACGGCGTGATCCCGTGTGCGAAGACTGTGCCCTCGATCCAATCGACCAGCACGCCGGCGCCGAAGTGGCCGACGAACTGGTACAGCCCCAAATACACGACGACCAGAAGAATGGGAATTCCGGTGAGCGGCCGCTGCAGCGCGCGCCCGATCCGATCGCGCCAGCCCGTGGCCCGGCGCGCGGGAACGTCGATCGCGCCGTCCAGGAGCCCCGTCACGGTGCGCTGGCGCTCGACCGCGATGCGATAGGCGGCGGGACCACCGAGCCCCGCCGCGAGCCCGTCAGCGTGCGTGACGGCCTCATGCCCCCCGTTCGGCTCAGCCGATCGGATGGCGTCCGCAGCCGCGACGTCTCCCTGGAGGAGCAGTGACGCGAACACGAGCGGATCCACCGGATAGACTCCGCTCAGCCGCTCCCGGAGCGAGGCGAGCGCGTGGCCGACGCCGTTGGCGTAGGGCGGAGGGAGCGGGATCGTGCGGTGCGGTGCGTCGAGAATGGCGCGCTCGAGCGCGGAGAGCCCGCGCCCCGTGATCGCGACGATCGGGAGCACCGGAATGCCAAGCCGCTCGCGCAGGCGCTCGACGTCCACGCGCACGCCCGCCCGTTCCGCCTCGTCGGCCATGTTGAGGGCGAGCACGAGCGGCCGCCGGGCTTCGAGGAGCTGCAGCGTGAGCGGGAGCATGCGCTCGACGTTCTTGGCGTCCACGACATGGACGAGGACGTCCGCGTCGCCGGTGAGCACCACCTCGCGGGCCACGCGCTCTTCTTCCGTTGTCGGGAGCAGCGAGTACATGCCCGGCGTGTCCACGATATCGGCGGCGACGCCGGCGATCCGCCCCGTACCACGGGCGATCTCGATGGAGGTGCCGGGATAGTTGGAGACCGTGACGTACCGGCCGGTCAGCCGGTTGAAGAGGGCGCTCTTGCCGA
>DATFMZ010000259.1:0-4480 GCA_035266665.1 Gemmatimonadales bacterium
CTCGAGGATGCCGGTCTCGAGATCTTCGGCTTCGGCGGGGGTCGCGAGGACGTGTGGGAACCCCAGCGGGATATCTACTGGGGTCCCGAGGGTGAGTGGCTGGCCGACGCCCGCTATTCGGGCGACCGTCAGCTCGCCAACCCGCTCGCCGCGGTGCAGATGGGTCTCATCTACGTGAACCCGGAGGGCCCGAACGGCAATCCCGATCCGCTCGCCGCGGCCACGGACATCCGCGAGACCTTCGCGCGCATGGCGATGAATGACGAAGAGACCGTCGCGTTGATCGCGGGCGGCCACACCTTCGGGAAGACGCACGGCGCGGCACCCGTCACGAACGTCGGCCCCGAGCCCGAGGCCGCGCCGCTCGAGGAGCAGGGCTTCGGCTGGAAGAACGCCTATCGCACCGGCAAGGGCGGCGACACGATCACCAGCGGCCTCGAGGTCACCTGGACCGAGACGCCGACCACGTGGAGCAACAACTTCTTCGAGAACCTCTTCGGCTACGAGTGGGAGCCGTCGAAGAGCCCGGCCGGCGCGCATCAGTGGGTGGCCAAGGGCCAGCCGGCCACCGTGCCGGACGCGGTCGACCCGTCCAAGAAGCATCCGCCGACGATGCTCACCACGGACCTCTCGCTCCGGTTCGATCCCGTCTACGAGAAGATCTCGCGCCGGTTCATGGAGCACCCGGACGAGCTCGCCGACGCGTTCGCTCGCGCCTGGTTCAAGCTCACGCACCGCGACATGGGGCCGCGCTCCCGCTACCTCGGCCCCGAGGTCCCGAAGGAAGAGCTGATCTGGCAGGATCCGATCCCCACGGTGAACCACAAGCTGATCGGCGCGAGGGACGTGGCCGACCTCAAGAAGAAGCTCCTCGCGTCGGGCCTCTCGATCGCCGAATTGGTCTCCACCGCGTGGGCCTCGGCATCCACCTTCCGCGGCTCCGACAAGCGCGGCGGGGCGAACGGCGCGCGGATCCGTCTGGCGCCGCAGAAGGACTGGGAGGTGAACCGGCCGGAACAACTGGCCAAGGTGCTGAAGAAGCTGGACGGCATCCGGAAGGCGTTCAACAAGACGGCGACGGGTGGCAAGAAGGTCTCGCTCGCCGATCTGATCGTGCTCGGCGGGTGCGCCGCCGTGGAGCAGGCGGCGAAGAACGCGGGGGTGAAAGTGACGGTGCCGTTCACCCCCGGACGGATGGACGCCTCGGAAAAGCAAACCGACGTGGACTCGTTCGCCGTGCTCGAGCCGATCGCGGATCCTTTCCGGAACTACCTCAAGGGGAAGTACAGCGTGCCCGCCGAGGCGCTGATGGTGGACAAGGCGCAGCTCCTGACGCTCACCGCGCCGGAGCTCACGGTGCTGGTGGGCGGGATGCGCGTCCTCGGCACGAACGCGGACGGCAGCACGCACGGCATGTTCACGCATCGTGACGAGGCGCTCACCAACGATTTCTTCGTGAACCTCCTCGACATGGGAACGGAGTGGAAGCCCGTCTCGAAGGACGCCGAGACGTTCGAGGGTCGCGATCGCAAATCGGGGAAGATGAAGTGGACCGGCACGCGCGTGGATCTGGTCTTCGGGTCGAACTCACGGCTGCGTGCGTTGTCGGAGGTCTACGCGGCCGCGGACGCGAAGGAGAAGTTCGTGCACGACTTCGTCAATGCGTGGGACAAGGTCATGAATCTGGATCGATTCGACGTGGCCTGAACAACACGTGCTGTGAGACTCACCCAGCCGGGAATGGCGAGGCGGCAGGGAGCGTGGCAATTGCTCCTTGCCGCCTCGGCGCGCATGGCCTACTCTGGTCCGGTACACTCCAGGGTGAAGGGGGAAGACATGGCGGTGAAGCTCTCTGGCTGGAGATTGCTGCTCGCGCTGGTCGTCGTGGCCGGCGTGGGGGTGTATCGCGTCGAGACCGCGCACGCCAAGCTCGACACGCAGGCGCGTGCCAGGCTGCAGCGGTGGGTGCAGGCGGAAGTGATCCGGCCGATCATCGCCGACACTACCAAGACGCTCGCGGAGCAGGGCGCCGCCCTCGAGCAGGCATCGACCGTCACGGTCAAGTCCGTCGCGGTCCGCGGCCCGTTGAGCGACGCGATCATGCGCGTGGAGCTGAACCCCAGCCCGGCGCTCCCGCCCGGTACCCCGTTAGTGCGGTACTATCGCACGCACTATACCGACGGCATCGGGTGGTTTCACGACGGCAACTCGACGAGGCTGCTCTGGGATCTGGCCGCCCTGCGATACTGAACGAACGCGCCTCCGAATTCCTTCAGATGTTGCGGAACCCCATCGTGCACGCAGGGTAACCCCGGTGCTCGCGTCACAGTTGCGCGGCGGTAGGGATCCCACCCACACCCATCGGGGGACAAATGGCGCACTTCATGCTCGTGCGGCACAAGGTGAAAGACTTTGCCGCGTGGAAGCCCGTGTACGACGCGCACGCTCCAACGCGCCGGGCGGCCGGCCTCACGGATCGCCGGCTCATGCGGGGGACCGACGACCCACACCAGGTCATCGTGCTGTTCGAGGCCGAGGATCTCGATCGCGCCAAGGCCTTCGCGAATTCCGATGATCTGCGGGAGACCATGATGCGCGCCGGCGTGCAGGATCAGCCGGACGTCTACTACCTCGACGGCGTCGACGCGTAGAGGCGGACGGCCAGCCGCTCCACCAGCACGTGAGATAGCGCAGTCAGGATGGGGGTGGCGTCGACGACGTCACCCCCGCCGCATCTGCGTGATCCCGATGTTCCGGACGAACGCGCATCTCTCCTGGCCTTCGCTCGGGGTCGGCCGCGCCTTCCAGCGCCCGCTACCCCGGAATCCAGATCGTCTTGGCGGATACCACGAGCGCGCGGCTCGGCAGCATGAGCTGGGTGGGTGACTTGGTGTAGAACGCCAGGCCCTTAAAGCTCGACAGGTATTGCCACTTCGAGCGGAACATTCCCGCCGGCGCACTGACCACCACCAGCGGTTCCTCCTGCCGATCGAGAATCCTCGAGAACTCTGCCGGCTCCAGTTTCACGATGGCCCCGGATGCCTTGATGGCCTGGGCGATGGCGGCGGCGGCAATAGCTGCTTCGGTCATGGCGTTGGGCTCCTCGTGCGCACGGTCGTCGTCACGTCCTCGGAAGGTGGCCCGCTCGGCCGCGCACCGCCATAGCGCCTGGTGTCGCGCGTCCTACAGCGCCGCGCTGAACTCCCCGCGTAACTCCGGGTGCTCGCCGCGCGCGCGCACGACGATCTCCAGGGAGACGAAGCCACCGAGCACCCGCGCGGCCACACTCGGCCCGACGCCCCAGTCCACGGCGTGACGCTCGGCGACGCTCACGACGCCGGCGACGCCGACCTTCAGGACATCGCTGATCCGAAGCGCGACGGTCACCGGATCCACGGATGCCTCGCGTCGTCCTCCGCCGTCGAACGGTTGCCTGAGTGCGCCCGTCGCGCTGACCGTCACGCGCCCGATGGCGGCCTCGGGCAGGACATACATTCGGAGGGACGCTCCAGAGCTGGCGTCCTGACCCGCCAGAAATGCCGTCACGCCGGCATGCGCGCCGAGCCGCAGGCGGGTGCCGCCGCCGACGATTATTGCGCGATACGCCGTGCCCGGATTGCCCACGATCCCGACCAAGGCCATCCCCGGACCGAGTCGCTTCGCGCCGTACACCGCGAGCGACGCGCCGGCATCGTAGTGGACGAGCACGAAACTCGTCCCCGTGAACCGCGGGGCGGTCGGCGGCGTCCGGGCCTGCGCCTCGAGGTCCGCGCCCAGGGCGAGCGCGACGATCATCACCGCGCCGCCGAGCGCCTGGGTCACAAGTCCCCCGCCGCGGGTGCCGGCGTGGGCCGCGACGGCCGCCGCCGCACGACTCGCGTTTTCGGCCGGGCGGCGAGCCGCACCCAGATCACCGCCCCGATCACGATGCCCATCGCCATCGCCGAGCTGGCGTTCAGCGACTCGCCGAGTACGAGCCAGCCGAGCAGTACGGCGATCACCGTGTTCACGTAGGCGTACGTACCCGCGATCGTGGCCCGCACGTTGCGCAGCACGTAGACGAACGACGTGAACCCGATCAGCGAGCCGACGACCGTGAGGTAGATGAGCGCGAGCGCGCCGGGTCGGGTGAGCGTGAACCGGCCCCATTCACCCCCGGCCGTTCCGGCGCTCAGGAGCACCAGGCCGCCGGTGAGCATCTGGAGTGACGCGTTGACGTACGGGCCGCTCGCGGTGGGTCGGCGCTGGGTGTACACGGCACCGAAGGCCCACGTGATGGCGGCGATCGTGAGTCCGACGGGACCGCGCCAATCCACCGCGCGCAGGCCATCGAGATCCGCGCCCACCAGCAACACGGTCCCGACAAAGCCCACGACGAGTCCCAGCACCTGGGCACGAGACGGCCGCCCCGCGCCGCCGGGCCACAACGCCTCGAATACGGGAAACCAGAGACTCACGGTGACGATGAACACCGCGGCGG
>DATFMZ010000260.1:0-5693 GCA_035266665.1 Gemmatimonadales bacterium
CAGAAGCAGATCTACGGCGTGCTCGCGATCTCGCTCGTCCTGATCTACATGGTGACTGCCGCGCTCTTCGGTTCACTCCGCCAACCGCTGGTGGTGCTGCTCGCCGTACCGATGGCCCTGGTCGGCGTCTTTCTGATCTTCTTCTACACAAGCGCGAGCTTCACGCGCGAGGCGTACATCGGCGTCATCATGATGGGCGGGATCGTGGTCAACAACGCCATTCTGCTGGTGGATCACGTCAACCATCTCAGGCGCGTGGAACAGATGCCGTTCATCGACGCGATCGTGACCGGTACGCTCCAGCGCGTGCGGCCGATCCTCATGACCACGGCGACCACGATTTTCGGGCTCCTGCCGCTCGTGCTCTTCAGTCAGAGCGCCGATTCGAACATCTGGAACGCGCTGGGCTTTTCGCTGATCGGCGGGCTCACGAGCTCGACGTTCTTCGTGCTCACCGTCACGCCCGCGCTCTACATGGTCTTCGAGCGGCGGCCGGAGCGGAAGCGGTTGTTGGCGCTGGGGGATGGCGGGGCGGTGGAGGCACTGAATCCGGGCGGATGGCGGCTTCCCTGGCGAAGAGTGGCAGGAGCGGGCTGGCGAGGCGCGAAGGGAGTTACGCGGGTGCCGGGGTGGGTGTGGAGGAAGGTCAGAAGGGAGTAGGACCGTAATGGCACGATCTACACGACTTGCCGCTTGCCTCCTCGTTGTCGACATCGTTCTCACGTCCGGGTGTAGTGCCGGTTCGAAGTCCGATGCGTCCGTCTCTCGCACCGACTCTGCCGGCGTCGCGATCGTGGTCAATCACGGTCCGGACCGTCCGCTCCATTGGACGTTCACGCCGGTGCTCACACTCGGCGGGAAGGACTCGGGACCCGAGGCGTTCTTTCATGTGTCCGCGCGCACACTGGTGGTCGACTCGGCGGGGAACATCTATCTGGTCGATTTCGACGACCACCGACTCGTGGCGTTCGATTCCGAGGGACATGCGCTCTGGAGCGTTGGACGCGAGGGGCACGGCCCGGGGGAGTTCACGTATCCGTTCCAGTTGGCACTCGACGCGGCAGCTGGTCAGCTGGTCGTCGTGGACGGCGGGAACGCCGTGATTGACCGATTCGACCTCGCAGGGCGATTCCTCGGCGCGCAGCCGCTCCCGCCGGGGGGATTCACAGCCCGTACCCACTTCTTCGCGGGCGGCAAGATCATCGAACGGGTCAACGCGTCGCGGGACAACCCGACCGACCGCAGCACCAATCTGCTCCTGATCGAAGGCGCTGATACGGTGACGTTGCGCTCACTCCCGGCGGGCGCGGCGAAGATGATCAAAGTTCCCGATTGTCCGATCAGCGTGATGATGCCCCCGATCTTCACGCCGGCACTCGTCTGGGGGAGCTATGCGGATCGCACGGTCGTGACCGCCGCCGCAACCTATGTGCTTTGGACCTACCGAGCCGGGCGCCTCGTCGCGAGCTACCGCCGTGATCTCACGCCACTTGCCGCAACGCCTGACCTGGCGAGCACTCACTTCCCAAACGGAGAGTTTCGGATTTCTGGGGGCAACATCAAATGCCAGGCGAGCGGCGCGGCGATGGCCAAGCTCATGGGGTATGCATCCGTGGTGCCGTTCGTGCGCCAAACCGCAGTTGGGCCGGACGGCGCTATTTGGGTGCATCGCGGCGTGACGTCCGCAAAGACTCAGCCCGTGGATGTGTTCGACTCGACCGGTGCTTACCTGGGCTCGTTGCCGGACTCGACGCCATGGCCTTACGCCTTCATGCCGAATGGCGATGTCGTGAGCGCCAAGTCCGATACGACGACGGGGGTGACGAAGCTGGTTGTATATCGCGTGACGAGGTAACGGGGGCCGCTACCGATCCTCACTCGTATGATCGTGAATGATCCTCCACCCCGTGGATGTCCGCTGGACGACCAATGTGAACGGCCCGCTCGATGTCACCGAATCCCCGCGGAACAACTCGTACCGGGCGAACCCGAGCGCGTATTCGTCCCCGAGCGCACGGACGTCGAGGTTGGTGAAGCGCAGCGAGTCGTGCACGGCGCCGGCCGCGAAGGACGGGACGTAATGCTGACGAATCCACGCGAAGCCGTGATGCAGGTGTCCGCCGGAGACGAACGTGGTGGCCGGGTCGTCCGCGTAGGCCGCCATGAACTTGTCGAGGTTCCGGGCGTTCCATCCGGCCGCCGAGCTGTCGAGCATCGCGCGCACGCCGGCGGTGGGATCGGGCGGATAGTACGCGACGCGGCAGGCGGCGAGCGCGGCGGCTGCGACAACGAGAAGGACCAGGGAGCGTTTCATGCGCACGAACGTACGTCGGCTGCTCCGGGGCGCAAGGTGGGCGGGTGCCACGCCGAGGGTGTGTTGATCGAGCGGCCGTCGGTGCCGACCCTACGCCTTCACGGTCTTCAGGCCATACGGCCGGAATACCCGATCGCGCGTGACCAACGTCAGCCCCTCGGCGAGTGCCTGTGCCGCGAGCATGCGGTCGAACGGGTCGCCGTGATCACGGGGCAGGCGGCCGAGCGCCTCGGTGTGATGGAGACGTACCGGGAGCTCCTCGAATCCCGACTCGACCACGGCCTCGATCACGCGTCGGCGAGGGCGCAGCCGGCCGAGCGCGGTCTTGATGGCGATCTCCCACCCGCAGACGGCGCTCACGTACACCTGCTCGGCGTCGCGGATCGCGCGATTGGCGTCGCGACTCAGGCGGGCGCCCTCATCCCACCAGATGAGGACGTGCGTATCGAGGAGGAGCCTCACTCGCCGAACGATTCGAGCACGTCGGGCGGAAGGGGCGCGTCGAAATCGCGCCCCACGCGCCACTTCCCGCGGCCACGGCCGGGGGAGCGCGCGGGGCGCGTGTCTTGGAGCGGCGCGAGGATGGCCTTGGGCGTCCCGCCCTTGGCGATCACGATCTCTTCGCCCTTGGCCGCGCGCTCGACCAGGGACGAGAGGTGGGTCTTCGCCTCGTACAGGGTCACGGTCTCGCGAACGACGGGCTTCTTGCGCTTGGGCATACGGCCTCCGCCCGAAATGCTATGCTGCTTGACCAAGTTGGTTAAGCAAAATAGCAGCGTCGAGGATCATCCGCCCGCGACGGCCGTCTCGTCGCAGCTCACGATATGGGTGTGAGTGTGTCGCCTACTCGTGGCGATCGAGCAGTTCCTGTGCGATAAAGCGATCGTGGCACTCGGCGGAGTCCGCAGGGGCTTTCATGTCCCTCAGCTTCCGAGCTCAGACATGTACGGAGGATAGTATGGACATCCCCGTTCCGCGAGTTCTCGCATGCCCGTTCCGCGTGATCGTGAGTCTCCTGATCAGCGGACTCGTCGCGGCCTGCACCGGCGCCGCGCCTCAACACGCCCTCCAGACCGTGCGAGACAGCGCCGGGATCACGATCATGGAAGACCGCGACACGAATTGGGCGACCACGGCAGCGTGGCACGTGGACACCACGCCGATGGTCTCCATCGGCGTGGTCGAGGGCCCCGCCGAGTACCGGTTCTCGGGGATCAGCGGCGTGGTGGGCTTGCCGAAGGGTGAGATCGCCGTCGCAGACAACGGTTCGGGGCAGGTCCGCTTCTACGACGCGAACGGGCGATTCGTAAAGGCGATTGGGCGTCATGGGGAAGGCCCGGGAGAGTTCCGGTTCATGTCGTACCTCCACCGCTACCCGGGCGACTCGCTGATCGTGTGGGACTTTCCCCAGCGGCGAATCACGATCCTGTCCGACGATGGCGCATTGGGGCGGGTCGTTCCCGGGCCGGATCTGCCGGGCTTCTACTTCATGGTGAACGTCGAGCCATTCGCCGACGGCGCGCTTCTCGGCAGCATCACTGCCCCGTCGTTCGATCTGGGGAGCGCGGCGCCCGGATTTCACCGCGACACGACCTTGTACTTCCGCTACGACCCGGGAACGCACACGCTCGATACCCTAGCGGCGTTGCTCGGCAGCGCCGAGTACGTGGGGACGCGGGACGGGCGAAAGGCGGTCATGACGCCGCCATTCAATGCCGAGCCGGTACTCGCCGTGAGCGACTCCATGATGTTCTTCGGCCCGGCGACGGCGTTCGCGATTCGCTCATATCGCGAGACCGGCGCGCTCGCGCGCGTGGTCCGCCTCGATCGCCCGGGAACGCCGGTCACCGACCAGCTGATCGAGACCGCGCTCCAGCGCCGCCTAGCGAACGCACGGAACGACAATGCGCGCCGTCAGATCGAAGCGCACAAGGACGACGTGCCATCCCCCAAGACGTTACCGGCGTACGGCGCATTGATGGTCGATGCAGACACTGACCTGTGGGTGGCGCAGTATCCGACGCATGGCGAAGGGCTGTCCACTTGGACCGTCTTCGATCCCACCGGGCATCTCCTGGGAGAGGTCGCGACGCCGCCCAGGCTCGATGTCTATGACATCGGGTCAGACTATGTGTTGGGCGTCAGGCAGGACAGTCTCGATGTGGAGCACGTGGTGATGTACACGCTCGTGAAATGAGTCGCCTCGGCGACAGTCCGCGGCCGAGTAGCCGCTTCAGCGGCGTCCTACAATACGCGCGATACGCGAACCGCCAGATGTTCGAGGCGTTCGCCAGACCTCCGGGAATAGGAGGCCGCCAAGGCGGCCACTCGGCCCGCTCTGACCGTGAACGGGCGCATCCCGCACGCAACCCGCTGCCACCCTGCCCGCATCCCCCGCAGCATTCCGCCCTCCCCCGCAGCGAACTGATTAACGGGCCGCGCCGCCGCGCCCTACCGTAGTCGGCACCAATTATCACTCGGATCGCCGGCACGCGGGGCGCAGCTCATGAACGATCGTTGGCAGAAGCGCATCAACCTCGCCGCGGATCTCGCGACGCTCGCGCTCGTGGTGGGGGTCGCGGCCGCGTTCGCGATGCGTCATCACGGGCGCGGCGCCGCACCAACCGTGGATCTCGCGGTGGCGTGGGACTCCGTCGTCCCCGCCGTGCAGCTGCGAGGCATCCACGGTGACACGGCGCTCTTCGGGTCGTCCGCGCGCGGACGCGCCCTCGTCTTCGTCTTTCGCTCCGATTGCCACGTCTGCGCGGCACAGCGCGAAGACTGGATCACGCTCGCGCGGATCGCGCACGCGCACGGCGTGCCGGTGTTCGGCCTCACGCCCGAACCGCTCGACACGGCGGTGCAGGCGTACTTCGCGCCCGCGCCGGTCCGTCCCTTTGGCATCGTGAACGCGGCGGCGCTCGGCCGCACGCTGCATACGAGCGTCGTGCCGACCACGCTCCTCGTGAAGGGCCGCCACGCGGTCCTCTTTCACCGTGGTCTGCTCGACGACACCGACGTGCGCGACCTCACGCGGATGCTCGGACGAAAGACTGGCGCGCCATAGTGACTCAAGTCATCACGCGCCCGGATTCCATCCGCCGTGCGGGAAATATCGGCTTCACCACCCTGAGGAGGATACGATGCGGAGAACAGTGTTGAGTCTCATCCGGCTCACATGCGCAGCTGTAGTGCTGACGACCATGCTGAGCGTCCCCGCGCGCGCGGAAACCGCGGGCGCGCCCGATATCGTGAGCGCGTACTGCGCCGCGACCTGCGGGATCCTCACCACCACGACGTGCATGCCGAAATACAAGGACGTCGAATCGTGCGCGGCGTACTACCTCGGCTGCTACCTCTCGTGCGCGCTCTTCTGAGG
>DATFMZ010000261.1:0-2832 GCA_035266665.1 Gemmatimonadales bacterium
GGACGTCGTACAAGGCGGATGAGATCGTGTGGAATGCGCGGTTCGCGGATGCGTTCCTGCGCTCGGCCGACGGCCAGGAGCTGATCGGGCTCGATGTCGGCAAGTTGCACGACATCGAGCCCGTCCAGCCGGTCAGTTGACCGTGAAGTCCTTGATCATGCCGTGCGCGGCGTGCGGTGCCCCGTCCTTCTTGTCGGGCACGAAGCAGATGAGTGCGTAATTGCCGGCCGGGAAGTTGAACGTCGCTTCCGCCGTCTGTCCCACCGAAAGGCTGCTCATCCCGAAGACCGCGGTAATCGGCGGGGGCCCCTTCTGGCCGGCGCCGACCCAGGCGAAGAAGTCCTTGCCCGTCTTCCCCGGCGCAAGCTTCACGATGAGGGCCTCGTGGACCTGCGGGCCGGAATTGTCGAATTGGACGGTATGCGTGCCGCTCGTGATGGCGGGGGTGACGTCGAACGTGTAGTCGGAGGCCTTCACCGTCACGTCGGCCTTCGGCCACACGGGGGCCGCGGGTGCCGGTCCGACCACATCAAACTCCGTCGCCATGCCCTTCATGAGGTGTGGCTTCCCGTCGGGGGACGGAATGATGCAGAGGGCCACGTAGTGCCCGGGCGCGAGCATCACCGTGGCGTTCGTGGAGTCGTGCGGCATCGTCGCGTTCGGACCGCCGACCCATACCTCCCACGCGGGCGAGAAGTTGTCGCCCGCCGCCATCACGTCCTTCAGCGTCTTGCCGGAATCGACGCGGACGATCTGCGCCTGGTGCAGCTCGGTGCCGTTGTTGACGAAATGGAACGTGGTCAGTCCGGGCTTGAGCGTGTCGGGCATCGTCAGCGCATAGTTCACGGCGGTGATCGTGACGTTCTGCGGCGGCGCCGCTGCGGCCGGGGCCTTGGCGGCGGGAGGCGCCTGCTTGCAGGCGGCAATACCGGCCACCAGCACGGCGGCACCCAGTGCGTGGGGGATCTTCATGTGGCTGCTGCTCCGGTGTGTGGGAAGGGTCCCAAGCTAACGGTTCGTCCCTGAGACGCCAGAGGCGTCCTCATGTTCCCGCTAGTCGGCGGGTTGGATGCGATACCGCGGCTTGGCGAGCAGCAGCTGCACGTCGCCCAGCACACCCTCCCGATATCCACCCTCGCAATAGGCGAGGTAGAACTCCCAGATCCGCCGGAACGAGTCCGGGAAGCCCAGCGCGCCCACCTTGTCCCACGCGGCCACGAAGTTTTCGCGCCAGCGCTTGAGCGTCTCCGCGTAGTGGGGCGTGATGTCCTCGAGGTTGATCAGCCGGAGATCGCTCGCCCGCGCCATGGCGGTGCCAAGCGCCGCGAGCGACGGGAGACAGCTCCCGGGGAAGATGTAGCGCTTGATGAAATCCACATGCCGGCGGGCGCGGTCGTAGAGCCGATCGAGGATCGTGATCGCCTGGAGCGCCATCACGCCATCCGGCGCGAGGAGATCGGCGCACTTCCGGAAGAAGGCGTCGTAGTAGCGATAACCCACGGCCTCGATCATCTCGATCGAGACGAGCTTGTCGAACCGCCCCGTGAGGTCGCGGTAGTCGCGCTGGACCACGGTGATCCGGTCGTTGAGCCCGGCGTCGGCGACCCGCCGCGTGGCGTAGGCGAATTGCGCGGGCGAGATCGTGGTCGTGGTCACGCGGCAGCCGTACGTTCCGGCCGCATGCACGGCGAACCCGCCCCACCCGGTGCCGATCTCGACCAGGTGATGCGACGGCCCCAGCTGGAGCTTCCGGCAGAGGCGATCGTACTTGGCGATCGACGCGTCACGAAGGGTGGCTTCGGGCCGCTCGAAGACGCCGCATGAGTACGTCAACGTCTCGTCGAGGAAGAGCGAGAAGAACTCGTTGCCGAGGTCGTAGTGCGCCGCGATGTTCCGTCGGCTCCCGCGGCGGGTGTTCCGGCGGAGGGCGTGGACGACGGCGCGCGCGGGGACGGCGAGTCGCGACCAGCCGCCGTCGAGCCGCTCGAGGACGTCGCGGTTCCGGACCATGACGCGCACGACGCCGGGCAGATCGTCCGTCGTCCACCAGCCCGCGGCGTAGGCCTCCGCGCCGCCGACGGTTCCGCCTAGCGCGAGCGCGCGATAGAACCGGGGGTCGTGGACGGTGATCCGAGCGGCGGGGGATCCGCCGGGCCCGAAGTGCAGGGTCCCGTCAGGCTCGGAGAGGCTCAGGCGTCCTTCGCGGAGCGCGCCGAGCCGGGTATGTACCGCGCGGCGAAGAAGGTGGTGCCCGTACGACATGAGAAGCTCCTTCGGTACTCCTCACGAAATATGTGTCTCACACACCCGTCCGGCGAGCGTCGCCGTGACGGCGCCGCGGGCGGTGGAGTCTCGTCGATGGCCGGCGTTCGCGCGGCCGGCCCGTCCGCTACACATTCGAGTGTGATGCTCAAGACCCGTTCCTTCCTATGCGTTGCCGTCGGTGTGCTCGCCGCGTGCGGCGGGGCCGGCGTGCCGGCGCCGGCCGCCGCCCCGTCACCGGCGGACCCGTGCATCGCCGGATCGTCCTCCCGCCCCGGCGCGGCGGACACGCTGGTGGTGGCCGCGTCCGGGACCGTCGCGTCGCGGGACGTGCCGGTGCCGCGGAGCCCCGCCGAGCGGTTCGCGTTCGCCCAGGTCTACGAGACGCTGGTACGGGTGGACTGCGAGGGGCGCATCGCACCCGGTCTCGCCGAGCGCTGGCACGCGGATCGTGCGGCCCGCACGTGGACGTTCTTCCTCCGCTCCGACGCCACCTTCGCGGACGGTCTCCCGGTCTCGGCGGCCGACGTGGTGGTGAGCTGGGAGGCACGGGCGGTTCCGGGACCGTGG
>DATFMZ010000262.1:0-9891 GCA_035266665.1 Gemmatimonadales bacterium
CAGGGGGGCGATCCGGTCGATCTCGGCGAGGTCGCTGGCAGTGAGTGCCCACCCGGCGGCCGCAACGTTGGCGCGGATCTGCTCGGGCTTCGTGGCCCCGGCGATCACCGACGCTACTGCCGGCCGGCTCGCGAGCCACGAGAACGCGAGCTCCAGCATCGTGTGCCCGCGCGCCTCGGCGAAGCTCCGCAGGCCTTCGACGATCTCGAGATTGTCTTCGTTCAGGAACCGGTGATTCGAGCGGTTGGCGAGGCGCGTGCCCTTCGGCGCCGGGCGGCCGCGATGGTACTTGCCGGTGAGGAGCCCGCTGGCGAGCGGGAAGAACGGCAGGAAGGCGAGGCCCTCCCGTACGCACTCGTCGAGCACTCCCGTCTCCGGCTCGCGGTGCAGGAGGCTGTACTGATTCTGCACCGACACGAAGCGGGCGCCCGAGCCCGCGGCGTCTCGCGCCTCCCGGAGCTGCGCCACGGAGAAATTGGAGCACCCGATCTCCCGCACCTTGCCTGCGCCCACCAGCTCCTGCAGGACGCCCAGGGTATCGCCGATGGGCACCGCGGGATCCGGCTGGTGGAGCTGATAGAGATCGATGTGGTCCGTCCGCAGGCGGCGGAGACTGTCCTCGACGGCGCGACGCACGTAGTGGGGGTGTGCGCCCTTCCGGTCCTCGTCCACCGCCATCCCGAACTTGGTGGCGAGCACGACGCGGTCGCGCCGCCCCTCGAGGATGCGGCCGAGGTACTCCTCGCTCTTGGTCCCGCCGTAGATGTCCGCCGTATCGAAGAAGGTGATGCCGGCGTCGAGCGCCGCGTCGACCACCGCCGCGGTCGCACGCTCATCGAGCCGCCCGCCGAAATTGTTGCATCCGAGTCCGACCACGGACACGGTGAGTGAGCCAATGGTTCGCGTCTGCATGATGCCTCCCCCTCGAAGTCTGATCGGATGCACGCGATCCTTCAACTGCGTGACCCTATCCGGATCGAGGTCGTGAGCGCATCTTGGGGCGGCATTCGCAGCCCGCAAGGATGGAGCCCTCGTGCCGATCGTCGATTTTCACAACCACTTCTTTCCACCCGAGTATCTCGACGCCCTTCGGACGGGCCCCACGATGGTCCGCGTGTCCGTCGACCACGACGGCAATCCGGTGCTGCGCTATCCCGGCGACTACAACGTCGCCGTGCCCGGGCACCGCGACATCGCCTATCGGGCGGAGGTGCTGGAGCGCGAAGGGGTGGACCGGCAGGTCCTGACGCTCACCACACCCGGTACGCACGTCGAGGTGCCGCAGCGCGCGGTGGAGCTGGCGCGCCTCGTAAACGACGCCTTTGCCGAGATCGCCGCGACACGGTCCAACCACTACACCGCACTCGCCACGCTTCCGCTCAATGATCCGGCGGCGTCGGCCCGGGAGCTCGAGCGGGCGGTGACGGAGCTCGGTCTCCCCGGCGCGATGCTCTTCAGCAACGTCAACGGCCTCGCGCTGGCGGACAACCGGTTCCAGCCGCTCTACGAGTGCGCCGACCGACTCGGCGCGGTGCTCTACATCCATCCGACGAATCCCGTGGGCGTCGAGGCGATGACCGACTACTGGCTGATGCCGTTGCTCGGGTTTCTCTTCGACACCTCGCTCGCCGCGGCGAAGCTCATCTTCAGCGGGACGCTTGAGCGGTTCCCGCGCATCCGCTGGGTCCTGGCGCATCTCGGTGGGACGCTGCCCTACGTCGCCGAGCGTCTCGACCGCGGGTTCGAGGCCTTTCCGGAATGCCGCGCGCATATCGAGCGGCCGCCGAGCACGTATTTGAAGGATCTGTACTACGACACGGTGAATTTCGATCCGCACGCGCTCGGGCTGGCGCTCGCCTTTGCCGGTCCCGACCGTCTCCTCGCCGGCAGCGATTATCCGCATCGCATCGGGAGTCTCCACGGGATGCTCTCGAGCATCCGCGCGCTCGATCTCCCCGAGGACGAGCGCGCCGCGATCCTGGGCGGGAACGCCGAACGCCTGCTCGCGCGATGAAACGTGGCGTCGCGGGCGCGCTGCTCGCGTGCCTCTGGGCGACGATGCTCGCCGCCCAGGAGCGTGGGGTCGTGCCGCGCCACGTCACGGCGGCGCCCCCCGCGGTGCGGCACTACGTGGTGTATCGCGCGCCGACGCCGCTCGCGATTGACGGACGGCTCGACGAGCCGGCGTGGCGGGGCGCGGCGTGGACCGCCGACTTCGTGGATATCCTTGGCGATGGCGCACCCACCCCGGCGCTCCGCACGCGCGCCAAGCTGCTGTGGGACGATCACTATCTCTACATCGGCGCGGAGCTAACCGAGCCCGATCTGTGGGCGACGCTCACGCACCGCGACGCCGTAATCTTCCACGATGACGACTTCGAGGTGTTCATCGATCCCGACGGCGACACGCAGCAGTACTTCGAGCTCGAGATCAACGCACTCAACACCGTGTGGGATCTCCTGCTCGAGAAGGCGTATCGCGACGGCGGACCGCCGGTGAACGCGTGGAACATCACGGGGATGGAGAGCGCCGTCGGCCTGCACGGCACGCTGAACGATCCCGCCGATCGCGACAGCGGCTGGACGGTCGAGCTCGCGCTGCCGTGGCGCTCACTCAGCCCGACGCCGGGCAGCGGCCATGCGCCACGGCCCGGCGATCACTGGCGGCTCACCTTCTCGCGCGTCGAGTGGCACGTCGATACGCTCGACGGCAGGTACGTGAAGCGGGCGGACCCGCGTACCGACACCCAGCTGCCGGAGGAGAACTGGGTCTGGTCGCCGCAGGGAGCAATCAACATGCACATGCCCGAGATGTGGGGCGTGCTCCAATTCGCGGGGGCGGACGTCGGACCCGACACGGTGGCGTTCCATCCCGACCCCGAAGCCGTCCCGCGCTGGACGCTGCGCCGCGTCTACTACGCCGAACGGACGTACCATGCGGCCCACGACGCGTATGCCGGATCGCTCGCGGCGCTGTCGTTCGACCCGCCGCTCGTCGGTGCGGACGCGGTGCGGCTCGATCGCACGGCAACGGGCTACGAGGCGCGCACGCCGGCGGCCGTGGGACGCGCGACGTGGCACATCCGCCAGGATGGAAGGATCTGGAAATGATGAAACGACGTGACTTCCTCCGGAGCATGGCGGGGACGCTGCCGGCGCTCGCGACTCTGCGCGGCTCGGGCGTCGCCGGCCATGGGCCGGCCCCGTTTGAGGGCTGGACCTGGGTCCACGGCGGCGGCGAGCGCACGGCGGGGGAGTGGCGGGCCGAGTTCGCGCGGCTCTACGCGGCGGGCATCCGCGGCGTGCTGGTGGGCGGCGGCGAGACCGGGATGCTCGCGGACGCGGCGCACGGCGCGGGGCTCCGGTTTCATCGCTGGGTGTGGATGCTCAACCGGAGCGGCGACCCCTGGGTGCAGCAGCACCATCCCGAGTGGTTCGACGTGAGCCGGAACGGCGACTCCAGTCTCGTCAAACCGCCCTACGTCTCGTACTACAAATGGCTCTGTCCCACTCGGCCGGCGGTGCGGGAGTATCTCCGGGGCATCGTGGCGCAGATCGCCGCGGATCCGCGCGTGGACGGCGTGCATCTGGACTACATCCGCCATCCCGACGTCATCCTGCCCCGTGGCCTGTGGGCGAAGTACGGGCTGGTGCAGGATCACGAGATGCCGCAGTTCGACTTCTGCTACTGCGACGTCTGCCGTGCCACCTTCAAGGCGCAGTCGGGCTACGATCCGCTGCACCTCGAGGATCCCACGTCGGACGTTCCGTGGCGGAAGTTCCGCTGGGACAGCGTGACTGGTGTGGTGAAGGTGGTGGCGACGGCCGTGCATGGGGCGGAGAAGCGGCTCACGGCAGCCGTCTTCCCAACCCCGGCCATTGCGCGGACGTTGGTGCGGCAGGCATGGGACGAGTGGCCGCTCGATGCGGCCTTCCCGATGATCTATCACAACTTCTACGAGAAGCCGGTTGCGTGGATCGGGCCGGCGACGCGGGAGGGCGTCACCGCGCTCCGCGGCCGCGCCGCGCTCTACAGCGGTCTCTATCTCCCGAGTCTCACGCCGGACGAGCTCACGCAGGCCGTCGCGCTGGCGCGCGCCAACGGCGCGAATGGGGTCTCACTCTTCGAGTCGGGCGGGATCACCGAGGCGCATGCGGCGGCGCTCAAAGAGGTGCTCGCCGGGGCCTGAACCCGCCCCCATGTCCCAAAGTGTATACACCATGTCCCACGCTGGCGGAGTGACCCGGCCCGGTTGATATTCGGGTGCCTTCAACGGACCCTGCCATGCATCGCATCTCGTTCGCCATGACCGTGCCGGTCGCGCTCAGTCTCGCCGGTGTCCTTCACGCCCAGACATCAGTTGCCGCGGACACGACGGACTCGCTGCATACGCGTCCGACGTTCACCACGACCACGACGTTTACGCAGGCCGAGCTCCAGCAGCTGCCGATCGACGATCCGCTCCAGGCCTTCGGCTTCGCGCCGGGGGTGGTGGAGCGGAGCGGATATCTCGGCATCGCCTCTTCCTCCGACTTTGCGGTCCAAAGCGGGCCGGCGGGAGACGCGGCGTTCTTCATCGACGGTGCGCCGGCGCGCCTCGAGACGTTCGGGGGACTCGGCATCGAGCTACCGCTGAACGCGATCGCGCGCGCGTCACTTTCGACCGGACCGATCGGAGCGGACGTCGGCGCGCCGCGGAACGCGGTCGTCGACTTCGAGACACGGCGGGGTGGGGATCGCGTCGCGGGAGCGGCGCACGCGGAAACCGACGGGCTGTTCGGATCAGGGTCTACGGTCGGCTACAATCGCTTCGATGGATCGCTCGGTGGACCGCTCCCGGGCGTCTCGGGGCTCACCTGGTTCGTCGCGGGCTCGGCCGTCGGCCAGCAGTCGCGGTATCGCGGGCTCGGCGCCGCGAACGTGGCCACGTACGTGCCCTACGGCATCGATACGACGGTCACGGTACCGGTTGATGCGGGCATGCCGCTCACCGACTCCGTGAATGTCTCCATTCCGGATTTCGTCCAGTGGGGCGGGACGTGCGGCGGCGTCGGCAATCCGAACACGACGCAGGGGCAGCAGATCACGGCGAACTACGGCCAGGCCTGTCAGGGATTGCACCGGCCGCGGGATTGGACGTCGGATCTTCGGGGTGTGGCCGCGATCCGATATGCCCACGGGGCACGCACGGCGCTCTCGCTCACGGGTGTGTCCAACCTCGTGCAGCAGCGGGATTTCCCGGCCAATGACATCAGTGCCCCCGGACTGCAGACGGGGACGCGCCGCACCGCCCGGCTCCTCGTGGCAAATTGGGAGCAGGCACTTGGTCGGTTGCATGGTGGCCCGGTCGCCCTGCACGTGAACTTTTCGGTCTCCGACGTGCAGGAAATGTCCGGCCCGTTGACCACGGCGACGGAGGTTGCCACGCGTTCCCCGTCGCTCGGGATCGAGACCACGCGGTTAGCGTTTCTCGGTGCCGACTCCGTTCCGCTCTCGAACATTGCGCAGCTGATTTCGAACGTGCGCGAGAACACCGGGCTTCGCGTGCCGTTCCTCTTACGGCAAGATTTCAACGCCAGCCAGCCCTTTCGTCTCGATCCCTATGGCGTGGCGACTGGTTGGCCGACGTCCGGCAACAACGGCGTCATCAGCGAGCTCGATGAGAAGCATGTGACCGGCGCGGTCGCCGTCCGGTGGTCGCCAGGCGTCCACCATACGGTCCGTGCAGGGGTGGATGGCGATCGATCCGACGTCGCGTACTACACCGCTTCGCTCACGTCGCAATTTCTGCTTGACCTGTATCACGTCCAGCCGCGACGTGTAGGTGTGTTCGTGGCCGATGAGTATCGCGCGGACGACCTGGTGCTCGACGTGGGTCTCCGCCGCGAGTCCTACACGCCGGGCGGCGCCTTCCCCAACACGCCCGGGCGCACCTTCACCATCCCGGGATGGACGGGCATCGACTCCATCGACGCCCAACACTTCCACACGGGCGCCGTGCAGTCGTTCTGGATGCCCGGGGCCCGTGCGAGGCTCGTGCTGGCGCGGCATACGCAACTCCGGGCCGGCGTGACCCGCGCCGTCCTGCCTCCGGATGTCGGGGACCAGTTCGCACGCAGCAACATCGACATCAGTGTGACGTCGAGTGGGAATCTCTTCGGTGCCGACATCCAGTACCTGACGAGCACCAACGTCACACTGGGCATCACGCAGGATGTCGGCGCATGGGTGCTGGATGGCGCATACCATCACTTGTCGGGGCCGACGCAATACGCGGCGCGTTACGTCCAGTACAGCGATCCTACAACCGGCGGCGTGTACAACCTGAACACCCTGATTCCGGAGTACGGAGCGACGACCGAGCTCGACGCCCGCATCGGGTGGACACCGAGTCCGACCGTCGATGTGAGTGCGAGTTACGCGCACCTGTCGACCCTCGGCGTCGGCACGCACGTCTTCGCGGCGCTCGCGATGGTGTCCGCGCCCGCGCGCCCGCCGCGAGGGGTGTTCGGGGATCTGGTACGGGGCGGACGTGTCGTCCTGGGCGCGCGGCTCACCAGTGGTGGCGCGTACACGCCGTGCTACAATTCCGGCACGGGACAGCTCGCGAGCGCTGGCGCCCTTTGCACGACCGGTTACGATCTCGGCCCCATCAACAGCGGCCATATTCCCTGGACGAAGCTGCTCGACCTCAGGATCACGAAGCGCGTCGCCGGGTTCGGCGGGCACTGGAGCGCGTTCCTCGACGTGCGCAACCTGCTCAACACCGAAAACCTCACCAACGCGTTCGTCGAGACGGGGACCGATACCAACCAGGCCTACGAGATGAACCATTTCGTCCAGCCGTCCATCAATCTGCTGCAGGCCGAAGCCCCCACGTCCGCGCACCTCGCGAATGGCGGCGTGGATCTCCGCACGTGCCAGGGGTGGACGAGCCAGACCCAGATGGTGGACTGCTACGCACTCCACCAGACGGAGAACCGGTTCGGCAATGGGGACGGGGTGTTCACGCAGGCCGAGCAGGTCGCGGCGTTCGGGGCGTATTACAACTTCCTGTACGGTCCGTGGGCGTTCCACGGACCCGGTCGCACGGCGCGGGTGGGAATCCGGTTCGACTTCTGAGCGCGATGCGCTATTGCACGGTCAGCACGGCCGTGCCGGTCACGCCGCCCGACGTGGCCGTGATGTCGGCGACGCCGGGCCCCGCCGCCGTCGCCAATCCCGTCTGATCCACCACCGCCACGCTCGTATCCGAGCTGGCCCACGTGAACGTGATCCCGGCGATCGCCTTGCCGTTGGCATCGAGCGCCGTCGCCGTGAATTGCTGCGTGGGCGGGAGCACCGCCGCCGCGCTGATCGATGAGCCGGATGTCGTGGTCGTCTGGATCGTGAGGCTCGCCGAGTCCGGAGTCACCACGATCGACGCAATCACCTGCTGCACGTCGAGCGTCGCCGTGCCCGACACGCCGCTGGCCGTGGCGGTGATGGTCGTGGTGCCGTTCCCCGTGGCCGTCGCCACGCCGGTGGACGGATCGATGGTGGCGACCGCCGGGGCGCTGCTCGACCAGACGAACGTGGCATTCGGGACGACGTTGCCATTGGCATCCCGTGCCGTGGCACCGAACGTCTGAGTGGCGCCGATCGCATCGAGCGTGGCGCTCGCCGGACTCAAAGTGACGGAGGCGACCGCCTGCTGCACCGTGAGTGTCGCCGCGCCCGAGAGGCCGGCGCCGCTGGCCGTGATGATCGTGGTGCCGTCCGTGTCGGCGGTCGCGAGGCCGGTGGCGGCGGCGATCGTTGCCACGCTCGGCGTCCCGCTCGCCCACGTGAACGTCACGCCGGGCACCACGTTGCCGTTCGCGTCCCGTGCCGAGGCGGTGAACTGCTGCGTGGCGCCGAGCGCGGTGAGCGTGCTGGCGGACGGCGTCACGACGATCGACGCGGCCCGTTGCCGCACCACCAGCGTTGCGATGGCGGCGTGCCCGCCGGCGGTGCCCGTGATCGTGGTGGTGCCATCGGCGTCGGCGGTCGCGATGCCGGATGCAGGATTCACCGTCGCAACGGCCGGCGCGGAGCTGGTCCAGCTGAACGTCGCGTTCGGGACGACGCTGTCGTTCGCATCCCGCGCGGTGCCGACGAACTGCTGGGTGGCGCCCAGGGCATAGAGTGTGTCGGTGGTGGGACTCACCGAGACCGAGGTGATCGTCTGCGCCACGGTGAGCGTGCCGCTTCCGGACGCGCCGTCGGCCGTGGCGACGACCTGCGCGGTACCGTTCCCGACGGCCGTCGCCGTGCCGGTAGCGGGATCGACGCTCGCGACGGCTGGCGCCGAGCTGGACCACGTGAAGACGGCGTCGGGTACCGGATGTCCGTTGGCGTCCACGCCCGACGCCACGAAGGTCGTCGTGTCGCCCAGCGCATGCGACGCGGCCGTCGCGGGACTCACCGTTACCGAGGCGACGCGCTGTGCGACCGTGAGTGTCGCCGAGCCGGACGCGCCCCCGCCGGTCGCGGTAATGGTGGTGAGGCCGTTCGCCACGGCGGTCGCAACGCCGGAGGTGGAACCCACGGTCGCGATGCCCGGGTCGGCGCTCGTCCAGGCGAACGTCACGCCGGGCACGGGTTGGCCGCCGCCGTCGAGTGCGACGGCGGTGAACTGCTGGGTGCCGCCCAGCGCCGCGATCGTCGCCGAGCTCGGGGACACGGCAATCGACGTCACCACCTGGTGCACGGTCAACGTCGCGGAGCCGGAGACGCCGCCTACTGCCGCCGTGATCGTCGTCTTCCCGTCACCCACCGCCGTCGCGATCCCGGTCGATGGATCGATCGTGGCGACGCTCGGCGTCCCGCTCGACCAGAGGAAGGTGGCGATGGAAACCAGGCTGTCGTTCGCGTCACGCGCCGTCGCGGTGAAGTGCTCGACGGCATCGAGCGCCGTGAGCGTCACCGTGTCCGGGGTCACCGTGATCGACGTGATCGTCTGCAGAACGGTCAGCGCCGCACTGCCCGACGTGCCACCCGCGGTCGCGACGATCTGGGCGGTGCCGTTCCCGACGGCGGTGGCTACGCCCGTGGTGGGATCCACGCTCGCGACGTTCGGCGCGGAACTGGACCACGTGACGACGGTGTCGGTCACCGGATGCCCGTTCGCGTCTACGACGGACGCGGTGAATGCCGCGGTATCGCCGAGCGCGTGGAGGGCTGCAGACGCGGGGCTCACCGTTACGGACGCGACCCGCTGCGCGACCGTGAGAGAGGCCGAACCGGACACGCCGCCACCGGTTGCCGTGATGGTCGTTGTGCCGTTCGCGACGGCCGTCGCGACGCCGGAAGTGACGCCCACGGTCGCTATGCCCGGGTCGGCGCTCGTCCAGGTGAACGTGATCCCGGCCACGGCGTGCCCGTTCGCATCGAGGGCCGACGCGGTGAACGCTTGCGTGGCGCCCAGTGCCGTGAGCGTGGCGGTGCTCGGTACGACGGCGATCGTCGCAACGGTCTGGCTGACCGTGAGTGTCGCAGTGCTCGAGGTACCGCCCGAGGTGGCGGTGATCGTCGCCGTGCCGTTTCCGACCGCGGTTGCGAGGCCGGACGTGCCGTCCACCGTCGCGACCCCCGGTGCGCCACTCGTCCACGCGACCGCGGGATCCGGGATCACGCTGTCGTTGGCGTCGCGTGCGATGACCGTGAACTGCTGCGTGGCGCCGAGCGCGTGGAGCGTCGCGGTCGCGGGGCTCACCGTGAGGGACGCGACCGTCCGGGCCACGTGCAACGTCGCCGTGCCCGACACCCCACCCGACGTCGCCGTGATGGTGGTGGAGCCGTCGCCCGCGGCCGTCGCGAGGCCGGACGACGGATCGATGGTCGCCACGGCGGGGGTCCCGCTCGACCAC
>DATFMZ010000263.1:0-9563 GCA_035266665.1 Gemmatimonadales bacterium
AACTACTCGGGGACGGTCACCTTCACCCAGGTGCCGACGGGCATCATCCTCCCGCCCGACAATCCCCTGGAGATCGCGCTCGGGCTCCCGACCGCGACGCCCCTCCCGCTCGACGGGCTCCTCGCCACCCAATTCCTGACCGGCGGACCGCTCGGCAATCAGGACGTGAAGACGACCATCACGATGCCCGATCAGGCGGTCGTGGGCGTCACGGTCACACCGACCGACGACCTGCAGGTGATGGCCGACCTCCAGTGGATGCACTGGGCGCTGTTCAACACGCTGCCGATCACCTTCACGAACACGGCGACCCCGAACGAGGTGCTCGTGGCGCAGTACCAGAACAGCTGGACCGGCCGCTTCGGAGTCGACTACGCCGCCGGTGGCGGGTGGGACCTGCGCGCCGGATACCTCCGCCAGAGCGCGGCGGCTCCCGCCCAGACGGTCACTCCACTCCTGCCTGAAGGTTTGCGCAACGAGTTCACCGGCGGCATCGGCTACCAGCTCACGCCTCAGCTGCACGCGGACGTGGCCTATCAGTACGTGCGTCAACAGAACCGACGGGGGCGCGTGATCAATCCGCCGTCCGGGGTGGCGCCGACCACGGCGCTCAATTCCGGCCTGTACAAGTTCCACGCCAGTCTCGTGGCCATCACCCTGACGGCGAGGTTCTAAGCCATGCGCATGTCACTCGCTCATCCGCGCGTCCTCGCCTGCCTCACGTCGATCGCGGTGCTCACCGCGGTCGCCGGCTGCCAGGACCAAACGCTCAACCCGCCCACGGCGGGACCGAGCACCGACACACTCTTCACGACGTACGTCGCGTTTGGGAACAGCGTCACGGCCGGGTACGAGTCGGCAGGCATCAACGACAGCACGCAGAGGCTGACGTACGCCGCGGTGCTTGCCAAGCAGATGGACACGAAGTTCAATATGCCGCTCCTCACCATGCCGGGCTGCCCGCCACCTCTGAACGACGTCTTCCAGCAGACGCGGGTTGGGGGTCTTTCTGGCGACGCGTGCTTTGCCCGGGAGCCTGGATCAGTTACGTCGGTGATCAACAACGTGGCCGTTCCCGGAGCGGCGATCATCGATCTCATCAACAATCTCGACGCGAGCAGCAGTTGGCCGAGCAGTCCGAACCCGCTCACCACCCTCTTCCTGGGCGGGAAGACCCAGGTCCAGGCCGCCGAGGTGGCTCAGCCCACCTTCGTCACGGTCTGGATCGGCAACAACGACGTCCTGGGCGCGGTGCTGAGTGCCACGAACCCCGGTGACTCGAATCTGGTGACCCCACCCGACACGTTCGCCGCGCGATACAACGCCTTCATGGACAGTCTCGATGCGATCGGGACGATCAAGGGCGGCGCGCTGGTGGGCGTCGTTCCGGTGAGCTCCCTGCCGTATCTCACGCAGGGACGCGCGTGGAAGGCCTTCGAGCAGCAGTTCGATGCGCTGACGAGCCCGATCAACGCGCTCGACGTGTCGAACAACTGCCTCGCGTTCCAGCAGCTGTCGGCAACGGACACCGCATGGGTCTCGGTACCCTTCCCCGTGGGTGGCGCGGTGCTCGCCGAGGCGCAGGCCAAGGTGGACTCGGTGCAGGCGGGACAGCTGAATCCGGTCACGATGCAGCCGGCCGTGCTCGACTGCGGCGGCCCGTCGGTCGTCTCCGTACCCGAGGTCGTGCACATTCTCCTCGCGGTCCAAGCATATAACGCCACCATTGCCGCGGCCGCACAGGCCAGGGGCTGGGTCTATCTGGATCCCCTCCCCCCGTTTGCCCAGCTCGCCGCTGATCCGACGGCCATCCGGCCCTTCCCGGCCTTCGACCCGACGGACCCGGAGCATTTGTCGGCACCGTTCGGGACCGCGTTCAGCCTCGATGGCATCCACCCGAGCGCGTCCACGCACAAACTGGTTGCCGACGACCTGATTCAGGCGATCAACGCGAAGTACGGGACGTCGATACCGGCGGCGCCCTAAGAGGGTGCACGGCGCATGGTTCACGGTGCACGGTGCACGGGGGTTGAACTGCCTTTCCCCGTGCACCGTGCACTTTGCACCTTGCACCTGATTAGATTTTCCGCTCCATGACCTTCCGCCCCGCCGCCGTCGGCATCCTCGCCCTGGGCATCCTCGCCTCCGCCCTGCGGGCGCAGGAAATCGGCGCTCCCCCCGATGCCCGCGTGGTGCCGCGGGGCGCGCTCCGCGTCGCCTTCGAGCCGCTCTACTTCACGTACAACCAGCTCTACGATTCGGCGGGGAACGAGATCCCCTTCGGCCACTACCTGAGCGCCGACTCGATGGGCGTGAGCCTCTTCCCTACGCTCGCCGGCGCGCAGGCCGCCGTCTGGGATCTCTCCGGGGATTCCACCTTCCGGTTCGACGCGGGGAAACTCATCACCTCCGCCGACGCCGACATCCGGCACTTCCCGCTCTCGGCTTCGTTCGGCCTCTCGCGCCGTCTCACCTTCGTGGCCACGGTGCCGCTCGTCGTGACGCGCGTGCGCTCGTTCATCCGCGTGGATGGAACCGGCGCCAACGCGGGACTGGACACCGTCTACACGAACGGCAGCCTCATCTCGCTGATCGCGCAGCTGAGCGCGGCCGCCGATCAGGTCGACGCGAACATCGCGGCGGGGAGCTACGGCTGCCCGAGCGCCACGACGTGCGATGCGGCCCGGACCACGCTCGCCAAGGCGCGGAGCGCCGTGAACGATCTCATGGCCATCACCGGAGCCGGACTCCCGCAGGGATCGCCGGTGCCGCCCTTCGTGCCGTTCGGCTCGTCGTCCGCTGGCGCCACGATGATTGCGGCGGTGGACCAGCTCCGCGTCGATCTCGCGACCCTCGGCGCCACCGTGCAGGACTCGCTCATGCTCCCGACCTCGCCCGCGGACACCACCGCCGTGGCGAACCTGCTCGCGAACCCGATCTACGGCTACGACGCCGCCCCACTCAACCCGTCCATGCCCATAAAGCGCACGCATATCGGCGACATCACGCTGGGCCTCCGCTACGCGCTCGCCGACGGCGCCCACGTCCGCAGCGTCCTCTACGGCACGGCACGGCTCCCGACCGGCAAGGTGGACAGCGCGGGGGATTTCCTCGACCTCGCGACGGGAACGCACGCCCTCGGCCTCACCGGCGGCATCGAGCTCGCGCTCGAGCCCGGCACGCGGCTGGGTCTCACGCTCTCGGGCAGCTACACGCGCGAGTTCAGCGCGAACCTCCAACGGCGGATCGCCTTTCCGTTCGCGCCCATCACCCCCGCCGCCGACACGGCGATGGTCAGCCGGAAGCTGGGCGACGTGATCCGGTTCGGGCTCTATCCGTCACTGCGGCTCAATCCGGAGTTTCGCGTCTACGGATCGGTGGACTACTACCACAAGGGTGCGGACGTCTACTCGGCGTCCACGGCGGCCGGCGACACGATCACCTCCGCCGGCGGGGCGCAGGTGGCCGATCTCGGGATGTTGAGCGCGATGACCTCGTGGAGCATCGGCGGCGGGATCTGGTATCGGGCGACGCACGGCCAGCGCGCCAAGGCCCTGCCCATCGAAGCCGGCGTGGGCTATCACGCGGCCTTCTCGGGCACCGGGGGCTTCACCCCCAAGGGGATCGTGCTGACCTTCAGCCTGAGGCTTTTCTACCGGCTCTGGGGTAACCCCGTCTCGCAGTCCGCCCCGCCTCCCCCGCAGCAGACGCCGGCTCCGGCGAAGCAGGACTCCCAGACGCACTAGATCGCTTGAGGAGCTCGGTGGCATGCGCCCGGAGTGAGGGATCGTCCGGGTCGCCGAGCATGCGCGCAATCTCGACCGTCCGCGCCTGATCCTCGAGCAGCTCGACGCCCGCCGTGGTCATGCCGGCGGCCGTGCGCTTCACCACCTTGAGATGCCGCATCGCCTTCGCCGCTATGGGCGCGAGGTGGCTGATCACGAGCACCTGCCGCTGCCCCGCCACCGTGCCAAGCGCCTCGGCCACTCGCACGCCCACCTCGCCGCCGATACCTTGATCGACCTCGTCGAAGACGAGCGTCGGGACGGCGTCGTGCCGCGCGAGCACCACCTTGAGCGCGAGCATCAGCCGCGACAGCTCGCCGCCGCTCGCGACCTGCTGGAGCGGGCGCGCGTCGAGCCCCACGTTGAGCTGCGCCAGGAACTGCACGGCATCGCCTCCGGACGCGCCCACCGTGCCCGGTACCACGTCCACCACGATCCGCCCGCCGGGCATCCCCAGCGGCGCGAGAAGCCGTGTCACTTCGCCCGCGAGCTTCTCAGCCGCGCGCACGCGCTTGGCCCTGAGGGCGTCCACGGCCTGGGCCAGCTCCCGCTCCGCCGCCCCCAGGCGCTCCTCGAGATGCGAGAGATCGAATGCCGCCGAGTCGAGGAGATCGAGCTCGGCCTGCGCCTCGGCGCCCGTGCGGAGGACGTCCTCCAGCTCCGGACCGTATTTCTGGGTGAGCCGAAAGAGCACGTCACGGCGTTGCTCCACCGCCTCGAGGCGTGAGGGATCGAGCTCCACGTCCGTGGCGTAGTCGCGCGCTGCCCGCGCGAGCTCCTCGACGGCCGCCGACGCGCCGTCCACCAGCTCACGCCACGCGGCCACGTCCGGATCCACCTTGAGCAGCTGATCGAGCAGGCGCTGAACCTGTCCTAGCGCATCGAGGATGCCGGAGTCCTCACCATCCAGGACCTCGGCGAGCTCGGTGCTGAGCCGCGTGAGGTCTTCCGCGTGGGCCAGGCGCCGGCCCTCGGCTTCGAGCGCCTGGTCTTCCCCGGGCTTCGGCGCCGCGGCGGCGATCTCCTTGGCCACGTGCCGCAGATAGTCCGCTCGGCGCCTGACGTCGTCGCGCCGCGACTCGAGCGATGCCACGTCGTCGCGCGCCGCCTGGGCCTCGCGCCATGCGCGCTCCACGCGCTCGCGCTCGTCCTGTGCCCCGGCGAACGCATCGAGGATGTCGCGCTGCGCGCCCGTACGCAGCAGGGACTGTGCTTCGTGTTGTCCGTGGAGATCCACCAGCAGACGCCCCAGATCCGCGAGCGTGCCGACGGTGGTGGGACTCCCGTTGGCCCAGGCGCGGTTGGGCCCGGAGAGATTGATCTCGCGCCGCACCACGAGCCGGCCCTCGTCGAGATCCACGCCGGCCTCGCGCGCGGCGCGCGCCACACGATCGCTCCCAGCGACGTCGAAGGCCGCTTCCACGACCGCGCGCTCCGCCCCAGGGCGCACCAGGTCTCCGCTCGCCCGCTCACCCAGCAGGAGGGCGAGCGCATCGACGAGCATGGACTTCCCGGCTCCCGTCTCTCCGCTCAGCACGTTGAGACCGGGACCGAGGGTGAGCGTGGCGTCGGCAATGACCGCCAGATCGCGAACTCGGAGCTCCGTCAGCACGTCAGGATTGCTCGCGGTCGGTCAGATCGCCCCATTGTAGCTTGCGGCGCATCCGCTGGAAGAATCCTTCCGACCCCAGCCGGACCAGACGCGCCTGGTGCGGTGCCCGCGTGACGCGCACGTACGCGTCGGGCTCGATCGGCGTCCCCACCTGCCCGTCGAACGACAACAGCACGTCCTCCGTCCCCCAGGGGGGAAGGACGTGGACTTCGATGGTCGCGGTGGCCGGTACCACCAGCGGGCGGACGGCGAGCGTGTGCGGACAGATCGGCGTCACCACCAGCGCATCCACACCCGGCACCACGACGGGACCGCCCGCGCTCAACGAGTAGGCCGTCGAGCCCGTCGGCGTCGCCACGATCAATCCGTCCGCGCTGTAGCCGCCCACGGGCTCGCCGTCCACGTCTACCTGCAGACGGACCACGCGGGCGACACCGCCCTTGTGCACCACCACGTCGTTGAGCGCGGCACCACCGTCAATGGTCCGTCCGTCGGCGGTGGTGATCGTCGCCGCGATCATCGTGCGAGATTCGATGGTGAATTCGTCGCGCGCAAGTGCCGCCATCATGTCGTCGATTTCGTCCGGCATCGCGGAGGTGAGGAACCCCACGCGCCCGAGCTTGACGCCCAAGATGGGAATGCCCCGGCTCCCGATGTAGCGCGCCGTGCGGAGCAGCGTGCCGTCGCCGCCAAGGGAGAGGATGATGTCGGGCGGGGCGTCGTCCAGGGAGATGAGGGGGACGGGATCGGGCCACAGGCCCTGGAGGTCGGCCTCGGTGGCGAGCGTCATGTCGCGTGGGCGGGCGAGCTCGACGAGCCGCGCCAGCAATCCACGCAGATGGCCGTAGCGCGGGTTCCCGACGACGCCGAGCTTCATCGGGCCGAGAGACTCTCCTCGGCGGCGAGCGCGCGGACCTTCGCGGCGATCCCCTGGGCGGTCAGTCCCGCCGCCGCGAGCTGCTCCTCGCGCGGCGCGTGCTCGTAGGTCCGGTCGGGCGCACCCATCACCCCGACCCGCATCTCGGGGGCGAGATCGTCCAGCACCGCCGCGAGCGACGCCCCGAAGCCGTTGACTTCGGTCCCGTCCTCGACGGTCACCACCACGCGATGATCGGGGACCAGCGACTCGAGCATCGCGCGGTCCATCGGCTTCATGAACCGGCAGTTCACGACCGTCGCGTCGAAGCCGTCATCCCGCAGCAACTCCGCCGCCGCGAGCGCCTGCTCGCACATCACGCCAACGGCGAGGATCGCGCACTCCTTCCCCTGCTTCAGCATCTCCCACGTGCCGTACGGCACCGGGGCGACGTCCTGCACCGCGGGAGGAGCGGCCGGCGCGTTGTCCCGCGGATAGCGGACGCTGAACGGGCCGTCGTGCGCGAGCGCGGTCTTCAGCAGGCCGATCAGCTCGGCGCCGTCCCTGGGCGCCGCGACCGTCATGTTCGGGATCGCGAGCATGTACACAATGTCGTACAGCCCCATGTGGGTCTGGCCGTCCGCCCCCACCATCCCGGCGCGGTCCATCGCGAAGATCACCGGCAACTTCTGGATCGCGACGTCGTGGATGATGCTGTCGAAGCCGCGTTGGAGGAACGTCGAGTAGATCGCGACGATCGGCCGGATCCCCTGCGTCGCGAGGCCGGCCGCGAACGTGACCGCGTGGCCCTCGGCGATCCCGACGTCGAAGAACCGGTCGGGGAACTCCTTCTCGAAGACGTTGGTCCCCGTGCCCGACGGCATCGCGGCGGTGATCGCCACGATCTCCGGATGCTCGGTCCCGAGCTCGGCGATGGCCTGGCCGAAGACCTTGGTCCACGACGGCGGGCCCTTCTCCTTCGGGATCAGCTCGCCCGTCACCGGGTCGTAGGGATTGCGCGCGTGGAACTTCTCGCGGTCGGGCTCCTCGAGCGGGAAGCCCTTCCCCTTCTGCGTCATCACGTGGACGAGCCGCGGACCCTTGAGACCGCGCACCAGATCGAAGGTCCGGAGCATGGCGCCCACGTCGTGGCCGTCCACGGGACCGAAGTACCGGAACCCGAGCTCCTCGAAGAGCATCCCCGGCGACCAGAGATTCTTGATGCTCTCCTCGACGGTCTTCGCGAGGTCCACCATCCGCTTGCCACCGAACACGTGCGACGCGCGCTCGATCGCCCCCTTCACGTGCTCGCGCACGCGATTGGTGAACGGGCTCGCGATGATCGATCCGAGATAGGTGTGCATCGCGCCGAGGTTGGGCGCGATGGACATCCCGTTGTCGTTGAGGACGATGATGATGTCGCGATCGGAGTGCCCCGCGTTGTTCATGCCCTCGTACGGCATCCCGCAGGTGAGCGCGCCGTCGCCCACCACCGCCACCACGTGATAGTCCTGGTGCTTGAGATCGCGCGCGGTGGCGATCCCGAACGCCGCGGAGATGGCGGTGCCCGCGTGCCCGGCGCCGAACTGATCGTGCTCGCTCTCGTCACGCCGGAGGAAGCCCGAGATCCCGCCCGATTGCCGGAGCGTCGACAGGCGGGGGTTCCGTCCCGTCAGGACCTTCCACGGATACCCCTGATGCCCGACGTCCCAGACGATCTTGTCCTTGGGCGACTCGAAGGCGTGCACCAGCGCCACGGTGAGCTCGACCACGCCGAGCCCGGCGCCGATGTGGCCGCCCGTACTCGAGACCACGTCGATGAGGCGCTGGCGTACTTCGGCCGCCAGCTCGGGAAGCTGTTCGCGCGACAGGGCGCGCACGTCGTCGGGTCCGTGGATGCTATCGAGGAGCGTCATGCGGTATCTGGGGGCTGCCGTCCTAGGAACGGCGGGTAACGATGAATTCGGCGATGCCTCGCAACACGGTGGAATCTACCCCGCCGGAACCCAGTTGGGCTATGGCACGCTCCATCTCGCGCTCGGCGGCGGTGCGGGCCCCGTCGAGGCCGAGGAGCTTGGCGAAGGTCGCCTTGTCCTGCAGGGCGTCCTTCCCCGGCGTCTTGCCGAGCTCCGCGGAGGTGGCCGTGGCGTCGAGGACGTCGTCCACGATCTGGAAGGCGAGCCCGACGGCCTCGCCGTAACCGCGGATCGCCGCCAGGGCCATCTCGTCGGCCCCGGCCGCGAGCGCCCCCATGACGGCGCTCGCCGTGATGAGTGCTCCGGTCTTGGCGCGATGGATGGCGGTGAGGGCCGCGAGATCGAGCGCCTTGCCCTCTCCCTCGAGATCGAGCACCTGGCCGCCGATCATCCCGGTGGCACCCGCGGCGTCGAGCAGCGTGCAGGCGATGGCGCGGAGGCGTTCCGACGGCAGGCCGAGTGCCGTTGCGCCCTCCGCGAGCACGCGCGCGGCGAGCGGTACCATCCGGAATCCGGCGAGCGTCGCCGTCGGCGCATCGAAGGCGCGGTGCACCGTGGGCCGGCCCCGGCGGAGATCGTCGTCGTCCATGCAGGGGAGATCGTCGTGCACCAGGGAATAGGTGTGCACGATCTCGACCGCCGCGGCGAGCGGTGTGGCGTCGCCCGTGCCGCCGAGATCCTGGTACGCGGCGAGGAGCAGCGCGGGCCGCAGCCGTTTGCCCGGCGTGCCGAGCGCATACGCCACCGCACGGCCGACGTCGCCACCGAGCGCGCGCTCGGCATCGGCGCCCACCCGGACGAGGTAGGCATCCACCGCCGCACGTGCCTCGCGGAGGAACGCGCCGATGTCAGCCGTCGAGCGGTGCGTCCCCAACACTGCCATCGGCCTCGGCCACGACACGTTTGACCTCGAGCTCGGCATCCGCGAGAAGCCCGCGCGCCGTCTTGAGCCGACGCACGCCGTCCTCGAAGAGCCCGAGCGCGCGATCGAGATCGAGGTCTTCCTGCTCGAGCTGCCGGACTATTCTTTCCAGCGCCTCGAGCTCGCTCTTGAACGACGGCTTTTCGCTCATCCCTCCTCCTCCACCGTCCGGGCGCGCACCTCGCCGTCGGATACGGTGAGATGAAACGGTGCGCCCGGCACGAAATCCGCAACCCGCCGGAGCACGCGGCCCGCATCGTCTCGCGGCACGGCGTACCCACGCGCGAGCACGCGGAGTGGGCTCATGGCGTCGAGCGCCGCTCCCAGCGCATCGAGCCGCGAGCCCGCGCGGCTGATCCGTGTCGCGAGCGCCTGCTGGAGCCGATCGCCCGTCCGGTCGAGCCGCGGGCCG
>DATFMZ010000264.1:0-19554 GCA_035266665.1 Gemmatimonadales bacterium
GTTCCAGCGTCGCGGACGATAGAGGAGCAGGAAAGGGGCGTCCCCATCGGACGCGTACCGCCGGTTGAGGGCGTCCACGCCGGCCCTGGCCGCGGCGAGCAGCGGGGCGTCCTCGGGCGTCTCCGGTGTCGCAGCATCCGGCGCATCCGCGAGCAGGACGAAGCGAATCGCGGGATCGGCGTTGCCTTGATAGTTGAGTTCGAGCTGGCGCAACATCGCGTCGACGTCGGCGCGGATCGTGAGCAGCGTCGGGACGGCGACCAGCGTCCGGCACTCGGCGGGAACGCCGTCCTCGAAGTCGAGCCGGGGCAGGAGGCGCGGTGGAAAGATCTGCGTGACGAGCCAGTTCACGGCCGGCACGGCGACGCCAAGCGCGGGGACGATCACGAGCAGCGCCACCACGGCGACGTTGAAGAGACCGGTGCCGGCATCGCGTACGTGCAGCACCGGCGGCATCGCGAGCGCCACGGTGAGCGTCATGACGGCACCCAGGTAGCTCGCGGTCGCGTGGCGCTCGATCCACCGACGCCACCGCACACGTCGTGGAATCGCGCAGCCCAGGCGGCGCTCGAGCGTCGCCCGCCCCGCGTCCACCAGGAAGTATCCGACGTGCCGGGCCCGATCCGTCGCGGCAGCCTCACGGCTCAGGGCAAGCGCCTCCGCCGCAACGACGCGCTCGTCGGTGGCCGCCCACCGCGCGAGTTGTTCGACCACCTTGCGGTAGCGATCGCGCGTCGCGAAGTCTCCGCGCGCGTGCGCGCCGGCCGGGTCCTGACGCAGGAGCGCCTCGATGCGGCTCGCCGCTTCGACGAACGTCTTCCAGTCGTACGTGGCGATGCGCCGGAGACCGGTGACACACGCGGCGACCCGGGTCTCGGTGATCACGGGGGCGTCCACCGCCCCGCGCTCGGCGGCTCCCGTCGGGGTGCCGGCGAAGTGCGCCGCGCATGCCGCGAGATCCTCCAGAATCGCGAGGCGGAGCAGCGCCGGAATCGCCCAGAGCTCGCCGAGGGTGAGCGGTGTGCGCCGCTGATACTCCTCGACGAGAACCGCCCCCTGCGAGGGTTCCAGGAAATCGCCGGCGGCGCCGATCATGAGGCGCGCAAGCCGCCAGGCGCGTGGGAGGCCGACGTCGGGTGACGCAGCGCGACGCGGCAGCTGGCGCGCGAAGTGGCCGGGCAGATCGCGCTCCACGCGACGCATCGCGTCCGCGATGATGAACCAGTTGTCGACCAGCCACTCGACGGCGCCGGCCTGGGGCCCGCCCTCCGCCACCTCACGCAGCCGTGGACGCAGGGCATGGAGCCGACCAACGACGCGCCTGAGGAGGGGCGTCAGCGCATCGACGCCCTCCGGCCGGCATTCCGCATCCGCTGTCGCAAGCTCGATGACCGCCGGTGTGGTCGGGGTGGCAGTGGATTCCGTCACCGGTGATGGATGTCGGTGGTGCGCGCCGATGCATGCGGGGTCCGCGCCGTCGGTGCGTGCCGTGGCGCATCCTGCGCGATCAAGAGCGGACGGCGCGCCCCGGCGAGTACCTGCAGCGCGACGGCGCCGTACGGGCAGCGCGTGCTCATCGAGGCCCCATGCGCGGTGAGCACGACGAGGTCGGCCTGCTCCGTCTCGGCGAGATCGGCGAGGGCCTCGGGGACCCGCGATGACACGACGATGCGCGTGCGGATCAACAGATCCGGGCTCTCGAAACGCCGTTGCGCCTCGGCGAGGTGTCGCTCGGCGGCCTCGCGGTTCAGCATCACGAACCGTTCCGCCGCTTCATGCAGCTCGGGTGACGGCGGCTCCTCGACAATCTCCGGCACGTGCACGATGTGCGCGAGGAGCAGCTCCGCACCGGTCCGGCGCGCGAACGCGGCCACGGGCGCGAGCGTCCAATCACCACGCCGCGAGCCGTCGAGCCCCACGAGGATGCGCGTGTACTTCCCAGCGGGCGCCGCCCGCGCCGCCGTGTCATCGGCGACGGGCAGAATCAACACGGAGATCCCGGCGCGCGTTACGACCTTGTTGGCCGTTCCGCTGATCGGAAACTCCGTGCAGCCGCCGGCGCCGTGTGTGGTGAGCACGATCAAGTCGTGCCGATGGGCGCGCAAACTCTCGAGAATGCGATCGGGGGGCTGCCCTTCGACGACCTCCGTTTCGATCGCGACGCCGCGCGCGCGGAGGGCGAGCGCGAGCCCGTTGAGATAGGCGTCCGCCTCGACGTGCCCGAGACGGCGATCGATGATGTCCATGGGGGCGGCGCCGGCGCGGCGCCGCACCGGGATGACCCGAAGCAGTCGGAGCGTGGCGCCGAAGGCCGCGGAGAACGCCTCCGCGTGTGGTAGGGCGGCTTCCGCGAGGGCCGACCCGTCGAGTGGAACCAGGATATTCTGGAACATGAAGAGCGCCCCCATCCCAAGCCGCGTCTTCATTCCATACTACCGGTGGCGCGGGAAGGAATTCGTAAGCCGGTGCCAAAGCTTCTTCATCGGCTCCGCCGCGCGTATCGTTAGGTCATGTCCCTTCCGCTGCCGAGGTGTTCCATGCGTCCGTCATTCGCTTTCGCCGTAACCGTTGCCGCCGTGTGTCTGCTCCCCCGTCCCGCTGCCGCACAGCGCGAGGCGAACCGCGCCGTGCAGGGCGGCGGCGTGTTCGTCCCGGGCTGGACCGGCAGGATCGATGCGCAGGCGGCACGCGCCGGGCTGTCGCTCAAGGACGCCAAGCTCTCGGGATCGCCCGACTCGCTGCACGTGACCACGGGGCCGGCCGTCACGTACTGGAATCCGAAGAATGTCGCCACGGGGGACTACACCGTGACGGCGACGTTCACCGAGCCGAAGTACATGAACCTGAACGACCATCCGCATCCCTACGGCATCGTGATCGCCGGGAACGGGCTCGGGACCGATCACGAGAGCCTGCTCTACTGCGCGGCGTATGGAAACGGGAAGTTCATCGTGCGGGGATTCGGGCCGCGGACGTTTCACCTGAACGGCGGGGGGGAGACCAACGCCGCCGTGCACAAGGCGGCGGCGCCCGGAACCCCGGTCACGCAGGAGATCGCGATGTCGGTGCAGGGCGATTCGGTGCAGTGCGCGATCAACGGCACCGTGGTGGCACGCTACGCCAAGGCCGCGCTCGTCACGTCCGGCCGACTCACGTCAACGGATGGCGTCTACGGCATCCGCTTTGCCCACAATACGGAGGGGTTCGTCACCGGGCTCAAGGTGACGAAGCCGTAGGTCCCTTTAGGTGGCGTGGGGCAGCGCCGCGACCCAGCGCGTTGCGGCCTCGATCTCCTCCGCGCTCACCGCGTGCCCGCCCGCTTCCCAGTGGACGGTGACGTCCGCGCCCGCCTTCCGCAGGAGAGCCGCGAGGCGCTCCACCTGCTCGGCGGGCGCGATCTCGTCGGTGCGCCCCGCGCCAATGAACACCGGGAGGCCGCTGAGATCGGGAATGCCGTCCGGATCGTACGGGAGCATCGGGCTCAGCAGCACGGCGGCGCGGAGCGCGCGCCCGTGCCGGAGGAGGAGACTCGCCGCGATGTTGGCGCCGTTCGAGAAGCCGACGGCGACGATCGCGTCACGCGCGAGGCCGTAGCGTTCCGCCGCC
Organism: Gemmatimonadales bacterium; assembly: GCA_035266665.1. Taxonomy (GTDB): domain Bacteria; phylum Gemmatimonadota; class Gemmatimonadetes; order Gemmatimonadales; family GWC2-71-9; genus DATFMZ01. The sequence goes on from DATFMZ010000264.1 coordinate 3,607, forward strand.
GCGTCCAAGAACGCCGCGAGCTCCTCCGTGCGATGGGTCAGGTCCTCCTGATCGAACACCCCTTCCCGGAGTCTGCGGAAGAACCGCGGCGCACCGTGCTCCATCACCTTCCCCCGCACGCCGAGGAGCCCCGCGTCGGGGAGCAACGCGCGGCCGAGCGGGAGAAGGTCGTTCTCGTCCCCTCCGGTCCCGTGGAGGAGCAGGAGCGTGGTGTGCTCCGCGCCATCGCCGTTGGTGGAGGGCGCGACGTACCGATGGGTGAACTCGAGCATGTCGCGCGCGAAGGCGCTGCCGTCGGGTGTGGTGGGCAGATGAATCGGCGGCAACACCAGCTCGATCGCCTCGCGGTGCGGCTCGTATTGCGGAGGCAGCATCAGCCGTTCGCCGAGATGCTCGGGCGACTCGTCGATCGCGAAGCCGGGAGGATCGGTGGCGAGCTCGAAGAGCACGCCGCCGGGCTCGCGAAAGTACACGGAGTGGAAGTAGTTGCGATCGATGACCGGCGTGGGGTGGAGCCCCGCCGCGATCACGCCGTCGCGTGCGGCCAACTGTGCGACGTCATCCGGGACGCGCCACGCCACATGGTGCACGGTGCCTGCCCCGGAAACGCCGACGCCCCAATCACCCACGGCGCGGAGGTTGACGAGCGTGCCCGAGGCACCGTCGCCCGCGGCGAACCGCTTGATGGTTCCTTCCTCGTCGACGGGACGAAATCCGAGGGTATCGACGAGCACGCGTTCCGTCGACGCCGAGTCGTCCGCCCAGAGCGTAACGGCATGCATGCCCCGGATCGACTGCTCCACCTGTATGCCGGGACCGGCGTCCCACCCCGGGCGCGCCTCGGCCTGAGGCGTCCCCACGATCTCGAGCAGGAGGCCGTCGGGATCGGCAAAGGTGATGACCGTCTCCGCGCTCGCGCCCGTGCCGCGCTTCGTCGGACCCTGATAGGTGATGCCGCGCGCGACGAGGCGCTCGAGCCAGAATCCGATGGCGTGCGGCAAGACCGCGAAGGACGTCACGGCGACCTGTCCGGTGCCGTGTCGGCCCCGGCGGGCGTGAGGCCAGGGGAAGAACGTGAGCAGGGTGCCGGGGTGCCCCGTCGCGTCACCGAAGTAGAAGTGATACGTCTGCGGATCGTCGAAATTGACCGTGCGCTTCACGAGGCGCAGGCCGAGGAAACCGGCGTAGAAGTCGACGTTTCGCTGCGGATCGCTCGCGATCGCCGTGACGTGATGGATGCCGTGCACGCGGGCCATCTCAGTACTCCGCGGACGCGTCATCCGGATAGCAGTACAGCCACCGCTCTCCCGGTTCCGCGGATGCGATGACCGGATGGCCGGCCGTGCGGGCCGTGAGATGATCACAGATCGTATCGGTCATGTGACGCCCCGTATGGCGTGACGATGCCGGCGCGGAATGCCCCCCGTGAGCATCCGCCCGGATGATCTCATCGTAGAACGTGCGTCAAGTGGCGTCCGGTTCCCCGGGGGCCGGGAGCCGCGCGGGCCGCGCGGCGTGGTTCACCCGCGTGGTGTCGTCGCCGGCAGGACGTCCAGGATCTTGCGGATGACCTCCTTACGCTCCTTCAGCATGTCGCGGAACTCCATCCGTTCCGTGTCCGCGATCTCCATCCGCAGGTCGGAGAGGTGCTGCTCCAGCATCTCGCGCAGAATCTCTTGTTCGTGAGTGGTGAGGTCGAGTTCCAGTGACATTGCAGGCTCCCTTTGAGAGCCCGGGCCATCATGGCCCGGGGTGATCCTTCGTGGGATACACACCGATCCCCTCAGGGTTGCGTGCGCATCCGTGCGGCCTGCCGACCGCGCGTGAGGACGGCCGGGATCGCGATCGCGGCCGCGGCGATCAGCCCCACATCCTGTGGCACACCGAGCGCGAGGGCCGCCGCGAGCCCCACGAGCGCCCAGATCCCCGGAATGAGCAGCAGCCACCACGGCATGCGTCCCTTCACCCAGAGGAAGATCCCGAAGGTGAAGATGGTCATCGGGCACGGCGTACCGAACGTCGGCGTCGCCGGATACGCGTGACCGGCGAGGCGTCCGAGCGCCGGGTAGACGAGAAGCGCGTAGACGACGAGCGCCCAGCCGAGCACGCCGAGGACGTCGCGCCGCGGCGCGAATGTGACACGCGGATGCCCGAGGGCGACGCCGACAAGCAGGAGTCCTTCGAGAACGAATGCGACGCCGAAGATCGTCGCCGCCGGATTGATGGCGCGGAAGAACGCGAGGTGATATGCGGCGCCCGCCCAGAGCCACAGCACGCCGAGCCCGGCCGCGACCATGCGGCTGCCGGCTGACGTCCGCGCCCAGGACGCGATGACGACGGCCGCGGCGAGCGCGAGAAGAACCCACTGCGCGGGCCAGATGGCCGTGTTGTACCTGGTGAAGAGATCGAAGAACTGCTCGGTCGTGAACGGCATGACGCGCTCCTTGCCGCCCATCATGCCCGCCGCGCGACGGCAGCGACATGAAGTCTGAGTGAATGTTGCCTCACCCGGACGCGGATCGCTGGTTCCACGTCCGCGCATGCGACATCCTTCCAGGTGCGGTGTACGAGCGCATGACCGAACGGATTCGCACTTGCAGGAGGATTCCATGACCGCAACGATGACGAGAAGTGCCAAGAAGACGTCGATCGCCTACGAGACCGGAAACGATCTCCCGGAGAAGGTGCGCGGGCAGATCATCGACCTGTTGAATCAGCGCCTGGCGGACGCGATCGATCTCGCGAGCCAGGCCAAGCAGGCGCACTGGAACGTGAAGGGACCGGCGTTCATCGCGCTGCACAAGTTGTTCGACGAGGTGCACGAGGCCGTGCAGGAGTACGTGGACCTGATCGCGGAGCGGGTGGTGCAGTTGGGTGGGCTCGCCGAGGGCACCGTGCGCGTCGCCGCCGACCTGTCCGAGCTGTCCGAGTATCCCAAGACACCGGGCGATGGCGAGCGGCACGTGAACGCGATGGCCGGCGTGCTCGCCGAGTTCGGGAGCCGCATCCGCACGGCGTCCGACGAGGCCGGGGAGCTTGGCGACCAGGACACCGCGGACATCTGCACCGAGGTCTCGCGCGGCATCGACAAGTGGCTCTGGTTCGTCGAAGCGCACGTGCAGCGGCGCGTGGGGCGCTAGGCGTCAGGGAGTCTTGCGCGCGAGCGCGTCCACCTGGCGCTGGAGATCCCGCTCGACGGCGCTGAACGACGCGAGGCGGTGTGTCGGCAGGAGAGACGTTGGGAGGGGTTTGAGGGTCGCGGCGAACTGGGGAACGTCCGAGAAGGGCTTGCGTTCGGCGAGGCTCGCCGCAGTCCCGAGCGCCAGCAGAATCAGGCAGGTGATCCACGCCGCCGTCCAGCGCCGGCGGCGGGTCATCGCCGACGCAAGCGCGAGATGCCCCGCCACCAGCACGCCGATCAGCAGGAGCACGACGGCGATCCCGAGCGGCTTCGCGAGGGCAGTGTCGGGGGCGACGAAGGCGAACCACTCACTCACCGTGCCCCAGATCGCCAGGACGGCGAGGGCCGCGAACGCGATGGCGAGATGGCCGAGGAAGCGGAAGCGGTGTGTCACGACCCGCCCGGCGACGGACCAGATGCCCGCCCAGAGGATCAGCGCGAACATCAGGCCCAACGCCAGGTCCGTGAGGTCGCCGGTCGCGGAGCGCTGGTAGGTGCCGAGCCAGCTGAGCCAGAGGATGACGACCAACGCGCCGGCCGAGATCCCGAGCTGGGCCGCCGGCGTGTCCAGCCACGCGGGAAGCCGCGCGCCCGTCCGTTGCCCGCGCCTGTCGGGGATCGCGGCGGCGGGCGGCACGTCCGAATCCTGGAATCGGATGATCGTGTGACCGACGCGAACCGTCGTCCCGGCGGTCGTCGGGAACTCCGGCCGGCGTACGCCGTCGGCGCCGACCAGCCCGTTCACGCTTCCGAGGTCGCGAAGGACGAAGGTGCCGGCGCCGTCGGGCTCGATCCGCGCGTGGTGCGCCTCAACGTAGGGGTCGTCCAGGACCACGTCGTTGTCGTACGCGCGGCCAAGCGCGAGGTGCTCTCCCGCGAGGCGGTGCCAGCTGCGCACGTCGTCCGAGCGCGCGTCGAGCACTTCGACGATCAGCGCCATTGGAACTCCCGCAGGAACCGCGACGTGAGCCGCTGGATGTTCGCGAAGCTCGCTCCGGAGAGCGTCAGCGTCGAGACGAGTCCGGCGCGCCGCGTACCGAGCGCGGCGACCTTGATCACCCCGTCGTAGAGTCCCGCGAGCTTGCGATAGGCGCGGAGGCACAGGACCGTGCGCAGCGCCATCGTTCCATTCGTGAGGTTGCGGGTCGCGCAGCGCCAGCTCGTGACCTCGTCCTCGTTGCCCGACGGCGTGTTGTCGCGTGCGAACGTCGCCGTGTAGAGCGCGTAGAAGCGCGCGACGCTCAGTGACGTCGACGTGAGCAGCTCATGCGTGAGCTCCACGACGCCGGAGCTCTCGTCGCTCGCGAGATACACCTCGTCGTCCGTCGAGCAGCGGTGCACGGTGCGGACGTACGGCCGATTCCCCTCGTCCGGCGCGTCACCCCAGCAGCGGAAGAAGGCCGCCGGTTCCGTGGGCACCCGGTACGGGCCCAGATCGACGGTCTTCGTGGAGTCGGTGAACAGGCGGCCCAGGTACACGTCCTGGTACGTCATCATCTGGCGGGCGACGTCGTCGAGCATGCGCGCCGGCGGGCGGTAGCCGGACGCGGTCGCGCGGGCGACAAGGGCGATGGCGTCCGACACCGGCACGAGAAAGCTCAGCTGATTGCCCGCGGTCGAGACGTTGATGCCGACCACGCGCCCGTCCTCCGTGATGGTCGGCCCGCCGCTCATCCCCGGGTTGAGCGAACCCGTGAAATGCAGCTTCGGGTACAGGGTGTGCTTGAGCAGACCGTTATACGTTCCCTCGACGATCGCGAGGCCGAGATCCTCCGGATAGCCGAGGGAGTAGAGGCGGTCGCCCTGGTGCACCCGCGCCGCCGCGAGGGTGAAATGCGGCCTCGGTCCAGTCGGTGCCTGGAGCACGGCCAAGTCGTGGATCACGTCGATCGCGAGGATCGTTGCCGAGTCGCCGGGCGTGTGCCCGTCCCCGAACGCGATGTGGTATCGGTCGGGATGCTGCACGACGTCCGCGACGACGTGGAAGTTGGTGAGCAGATGGCCGGCGTCGTCCACGAAAATTCCGGAGCCGACGACCGCTTTCGCGCCGGAGCCCGCTTCGGACACCTGAATTCGAATCACCCGGTTCGCGAACCGGCGAAAGACCGAGGGCGTCGCCACTCCGCCCTGTTGGGCGGCCAGCGGCAGCGCGGTCGCGACGATCGCACTCGCCGCGAGCCCAACGACGCGACGGACGTCCATCGGCCTCAGCCCTGCTCCGCGAGTCCCAGCTTCTCCCGCACGAACGGCCGGACGAACGCCGCCGGCGGATTGTGGGCGGTGGCGAGGTCGTACGCCTGCTTGTACATGGCGTCGGCTTCTGCCTTTTTGCCCTGACGCTCATACGTCATCGCGAGGAGGCAGTGCATGAAGGGATCGCGCTCGTTCCCGCGCAGCGCGATCACCTTCGTGAGCTCCGCTTCGGCGGTCGCGAGATCCCCGGTATAAAGCGCGACGTAGCCCACGAGATACGGGAAGAACCGCTCCTGCTGGGCCGCCATCGCGGAATCGCCGTCGAGCGCGGCGCGCGCGGCGGCGATCTGGCGCTTCGCCTCGGCGGTGTCACCGCGGCGGGCCGCGATCCTGCCGAGGGCGTGCGCCAGCCGGAAATCCCAGAGGCTCCGGGGGTGCGTCTGTGGTGCGGGCTCCTTCGTGCCCAGCGCGTACCCCATCCGGTACCACTGCTCCGCCGCCGCGAGGTCCCCGGCGTCGATGCAGACGCGGGCCCCTTCATCGGCCCGCTCCCCTTCCTGATAGAAGGCGTTCTGCGGGTCGGCTGCCTCCTGCGTCTTCCAGTAGTCGATCGCCATCTGCTCGTACTCGAGCGTATTCCGGCAGTCTCCGTCGAACGCGTACGAGATGGCGATTGCCCGTGCCACGTCCACCTTGGCTGCCGGGTCGGTGGTCGTGTCCGCGACCTGCCGGAAGATCGCACGTGCCTCGGTGGTCTTGCCGTGCAGGTCGAGCTGCGTGGCCCGGCGTATCTCCGGGGCGGGTCCACGGCGCTGCTGGCCCGCCGCGGGAGACGCGGCGACGAGGCCGGCGAGCAGGAGACCCGCCGCGCGGGCGATGGTGACGCGAGAGCTCATGGGGTACCTCCCTCGGGCAGCGCGACCGCCGGGAGGCCGGCGGCCTGCCGCTGGGCGTTGAACGCGGCGAGTCCGGTGGTCGTGAGCGCGTTCCACCGCGCCATCACGGTTTGGGACTCCGTGCGCGCACTGTTGCACGCCGCGATCTGGTCGGCCGTCGGTGTGACGTCGGCGTTCTGCATCACCATCGCGGCGGAGAGCAACGTGTTGCTCAACGATTCCAATGTGGGTGGGCCCTCCGGCGCCCGACGGCGGAAGAAGCCGAACCCACGCGTCGGGGGCGTGGGCGCCGGCGCGAGCGATTCGACCTGTGCTTTGAACGCATCCACCCCGCTCCCGCTCAGCGTGTCGAGCACGGCGGCGAGCGCGCGACCCTGCACCAGGGCGCCGTGCGCCGCGACCGCGCCGTCGTACATCTCCGTGGAGAGCGAGGCGAGCAAGGCGAGACCGGCCGCCGGTGTCCTCACCCGCGGATCGAGCTTGAGGGTGAGGGGCTGCGTGAAGGAGACGCCGTCCACGGTGAGGCGCACCGTGTACTGTCCCGGCGGCGCCCACGGCGCGTTGACCGAGGGGTACGTGCGGTGCGGGACGGCACCGGTGGCACCGCCCTCACCGCGCGGCCCGCGCTCGCCGATCGGGTCGAAATGCAGGTCCCAGCTGAAGCGGTGCATGCCCGCCTTCGTCGAGAGCGGCATCTGCGGCGCCGCCCAGTAGAGCGGAACCGAGCAATCGGTGGCGTCCGGATTCCGCTGGCAGACTTCCCGATTATAGGCCGCGGGATCCAGGGCGGGATCGGGCTTCAGCATCGGATCGTCGCTGGAGTACGAACGCACCACGCGTCCGGTGGCGTCGAGAATGTCGAGCGTGATCGGGCCCGTCGCGCCGGTCGCGAGGTAGTAATCGATGATGCCACCGGGCGGCGGGTTCTGGCCGGCCGGCACCTCAGGCGGCCAGGGCGTGGGATCGTTCGTGCCGAAGCGGACGCGCACCGCGGTCTCCGGCTTGAAGAGATAGGCGACCTGAGCGGCCTGCGCTTCGGTGACCTGTCTGAGCGGGGTCACGTCGTCCAGGATCCAGAAGCCCCGCCCGTGCGTCCCCGCCACGAGATCGCTGCAGAGGCACGTCGTGTCGTCCTTGACCTGGATGTCGCGCACCGAAACCGCCGGCATGTCGAGGCGCAGCGAATGCCAGTGGTCGCCGTCGTCGAACGACACCCATACTTGCGTATCGGTGGATGCGTAGAGCAGCCCGGGCTTCTCGGGATCCTCCCGGATGGAATTCGCGGGTGCGCCCGGCGCGATCCCGTCGTCGATCTCCGTCCACGTCTTGCCGCCGTCGTGCGTCCGCCAGAAGTGCGGATTCATGTCGTCGATCCGCATCGTGTTGGCGGCCGCGTAGGCGGTGCGCGTGTCGAAGTGGCCGGCCTCGATGTTGTAGATCCTCGTCCAGGGCTTGATGGCCGCGGGCGTCACGTTGGTCCACGTCGTTCCACCGTCCATCGTCACCTGGATGTTGCCGTCGTCGGTGCCGGCCCAGATGACGTTCACATCCTTCGGCGAGGGAGAAAGTGCGGTGATCGCCCCCTGCGGGCTCACCGTGACGTCGCTCGCGTACTTCCCGGCGGTCGTGGGCACCTTCCACGTCTGACGCGCGAGGTCGGGACTGATGCGCGTCCAGCTGTGCCCGCGGTCGGTGGTCTTCCAGACGACGTTCGACGTGTAGAAGAGCAGGTTCGGGTCGATCGGCGACCACTGCAGCGGCATCGTCCGCACGTCGCGGTTGAACGGTCCGCCGCGCGGGCCCATGTCCGGCCCCACGTGGTTGGTCTGCCCCGTCTTGCGGTTGTAGAGGGAGACGTTCGTTCGCGCGCTGCCGTAGACCATGTCCGGGTCTTTCGGGTCGGGCGCGGCGATGCCGTACTCCTGGATGTTCACGGGGTGCCAGTCGTGGAAGGTGATCTCGCCATCCATCGAGCGGCTGTCCACGCACCCGGAACCGGAGTCCTGCTGGCCGCCGCAGACCCGATAGGGGAAGGCGTCGTCCGTGGTGACGTGATACATCGCCGCCGTGGGCTGGGTGTACCAGTTGCTCCACGAGACGCCGCGATTGGCCGAGACGACCGCGCCCTGATCCGCCACGACGAGCAGGATGTTCGGGTTGTGCGGGTTGATCCACGTCTTTTGATAGTCGTCGCCGCCCGGTGCACCGCGCACCGCCGTCCAGGTCCGGCCACCGTCCTCGGTGCGCCACAGGACCACGGACGAGCTGTAGACGACGTTGGGATCGGTCGGATCCACCGTGACCGTGGGGAGATCGCCCCCGCCGATCCGGCGAAGCGGGCGCGTGTCACGCGGACCGGCCGTGGTATCCGCGGCGAGCTGCCAGTGGTCGCCCCCGTCGGTGGACTTGAACAGGTTCACCACGCCCGTGGTGCTCGTCCGCATCCGGCCGGTCGCGTCCGCCGGAATGCCCGCGACCATCGCGTAGACGGTGCTCGGGTTGCTCGGCGCCACCGCCAGGTTGGCTTCGATCACCGCGGGAAGGCCGTCGGTGAGGCGCGTCCAGGTGGTGCCGCCGTCGACGGACTTGTAGATCCCACCGCCGGTGCCGCCGAACGCGCCGCTCTCCCGAAAACTCTCCTGCTGCTGCCAGAGCGCGGCGTAGACGATGTTCGGATTGGTCGGGTCGAGCGCCACGTCGTTGCCGCTCGTGTACGCGTCGGTGTACAGCACCTTCTGGAACGTCTTACCGCCGTCGGTCGAGCGGAAGATGCCGCGCTCGGCGTTGGGTCCGTACGGGTGGCCGAGGACGGCTACGAACAGGCGATCGGGATTGGTGGGATCCACCACGACGTCGGCGATCATCTGGCTGTCGTGCAGGCCGAGATGCGTCCAGGTCTTCCCCGCGTCGGTGGACTTGTACATCCCATCGCCGGTCGAGAGATCGGGGCGGATGATTCCGGCGCCGCTGCCGACGTAGATGATGTCGGGATTGGAGGGGGCGACGGCGATCGCACCGATCGATCCGGTCGGCTCGTGATCAAAGAGGGGATGCCACGTGGAGCCGTAGTCGGTCGTGCGCCAGACGCCGCCATTGTCGAAGCCGGCGTAGAAGACGTTCGGCTCGCTCGGAACTCCCGAGAGGGCCCGCGCCCGGCCCGCGCGCGGAGGCCCGATCGAGCGCCAGTGCATGTCGGCATAGAGCGCGCCGGATTGGGCGTAGGCCTCGCCGCCGGCGGCGGCGAGCAGGACGAACGCGAGGGCGACACGCGAGACGGCTGAGCGCACGGAGGATCCCTCCTGGATGTTGATGGCGTTGCGGGGTCGCCTGAACATGGCGCGGCGGCTGCCGCTACGCCACTGCGTGCCGCGCGCTGGACGGCGTACCCGTCGCACTCTACGTTAGCGGCCACACGGATCACCATCTTCCGGGAACCGCCGATGATCGACGTGCAGGGGCTGACCAAGAGCTATGCCGACGTTTTGGCCGTAAGGGATCTTTCCTTCGCCGTGCGCGACGGGGAGATCCTCGGGCTCGTCGGCCCGAACGGGGCCGGCAAGACGACGACGCTCCGCTGCCTGGTGGGCGTAATCCGTCCGTCCGCCGGCACGATCGCCGTCGATGGGCACGATCTGGCGACGGCGCCCCTCGAAGCGAAACGGCGGCTGGCCTTCATTCCCGACGAGCCGCAGCTGTTCGAGTATCTCACCGTGACCGAACATCTGCGGTTCATCGCCCGCCTGTACAACGTGGCGGATGCCGAGGCGCGCTCCGCGGAGCTGGTGCGGGAGTTGGAGCTCACGGACAAACAGGATGTCTTCCCCGACGGGCTCTCGCGCGGCATGAAGCAGAAGCTCGCGATCGCCTGCGGGCTGCTGCACCATCCGACCGCGCTCGTGCTCGACGAACCGCTCACCGGGCTCGATCCCGGGGCCATCCGGCGGATGAAGGACACGATTCGCGCGCAGGCGGCGAGCGGCGTCGCGGTCCTGCTCAGCTCGCACCTCCTCACACTCGTTGAGGAACTGTGCACGCGCATCCTCGTCATCCACCAGGGGCGGGCGGTGGCGATGGGCACCATCGACGAGATCAAGTCGAGTCGGCCCGAGCTCGCGGGGAAGGGGCTCGAGGACGTCTTCCTCGCGCTCACGGCACGGCAGCCGTGAGGCACCGCCCGATGACGACGCTCGCGTGGCTCGCCGGCGTCGGCATCCGCAATCAACTGCGTCGGCGGGCCGCGCGACTCAAGAACCCCCGCTATGCCCTTGGGCTTCTCGTGGGCCTTGCGTACTTCTGGTGGATCTTCGCGCGGCCCGGTTCGCCCAGTGCCGCTCCCCAGACGGCGTTCTCGCCGACGGTCGTCGCGCTCGCTCCCTTCGGGCTCGTCCTGCTCGCGCTGTGGTCGTGGATCGGTGGCAGCTACGAGCGGTCGCTCGCCTTCACCCCCGCCGAGGTGGACTTCCTGTTCGCCGCGCCTGTCTCCCGGCCCGATCTGATCCGGTTCAAGCTGCTGCGCGTGCAGGCCGCCCTCTTGTTCGCGGTCGTGCTCATCGGCGTCCTGATTCTGCACGGCCCCCTCCCCTGGTACTGCCGGCTGATCGCCGTGTGGGTCGTGCTCGCCGCGCTGAATCTGCATCAGATTACGGCGGCGCTCGTCCGGATCGGCGCCACCGAGCGTGGCCGTGCGGGTCTCCGGCGGCTCGGCATCCCACTGCTTCTGGTCGGGCTCGTCGCGGTGGCGGTGGTCTGGAGCGTCGCCACCGCGGCGGGGGGCGGATCGCTGGACGCGTTTCTGACGGCACTCGATCGGCCGGTCCCGCGGGCGGCGCTGCTGCCGTTTCGGCTGGTGCTCGCGCCGGTCTTTGCGCCCACGGGACGCGCGTTCGTCCTCGCCCTCCCCGGGGCACTGCTCGTGCTGGTCGCGCAGTACGTCTGGTTGATGCGGAGCGACGCCGCCTTCGAAGAGATCGCGGCCGAGGCGGGTCGGGCCCGCGCGCAGCGTCTCGCGGCGCTTCGGGCGGGACGCGGTCTCGCGGCTCCCCGGACGAAGGCTCCGCGCGCGCGGCGGCTCCGTCTGCCGCTCGCCCCGACCGGGCATCCCGCCGTCGCGATCCTCTGGAAGAATCTGCGCGCCCTGATCGTGGACCTGCGCACGAGCACGATCGTGCTTGCGTCGGTCGGTTCCGCGGCGGTGGCCGCGGTCATCGTGTGGTCGGCGCCGTCGGCCCGCGAGGGCGCGCAGGGCGTCGGCGCGCTCTGTCTGATGGCGCTCGGCGTGGCGACGCTCTTTGGACCGCGTGGAATTCGCGCGGATTGGCGGCGCGATCTGGCCAAGGCGGAAGTGCTCAAGACGTGGCCGGTGGGCGGGTTTTCGTTGGCGGCGGCGGAGCTCGGGGCCACCACGCTCGCCGTGGCGCTGCTCCAGTACGTCCTCCTCCTCGTCGCCGCGGCGACACTCCTCTTCGGTGTGCTCCCGCCCCACGAGATCGGCCCGGCGGTGGCCGGTGGCGCGGTCCTGCTGCTCGCGCTTCCCATCATCGACGGCGTGCTGGTCGGGATCCACAACGCCTTCGCCCTCCTGTTTCCCGCCTGGATGGCGATCGGCGCGGAGCGCCCCGGCGGGATCGAGCACATGGGACAGACGATCCTCACGACCGTCGGCGCGCTCGCCCTCTTCGTGATCGCCCTGATCCTCCCGGCGCTGCTCGCAGCGGTGGTCTGGGCGCTGTTGTCCCACGTTCCCCTCGCCGCCGCCGCGGGGGGAGCGCTCGTCGCGATCGTCGCGCTGGCCGGTGAGCTCGTGCTGCTGATCTGGTCGCTGGGGAAACTGTATGATCGGCTCGATCCGGTGGCCGCGGGGGTGGCGCGCTGAGCGTGGAGCCGCCGGCTGGACCCGGGTTCATCTCCCCCGACCTCCCCGGTTAGATTTCACCGCCCCGTTTGGCCATGGCCAAGGTCGTCCTTCCACGAGGCGAAGGTGCCCACGTGCGTATCGCGCTGATCGCTGAAGACTTCTATCCGCAGCTCGGGGGCATCCCCGAGCACGTACACCATTACACGAAACAGCTGCTCCGCCTCGGCCACGAGGTCACGGTGATCAGCTCCCACATGACGGGGGACCTGCCCGACGACGTCGAGTTCACGTATCCGGTGGTCCGCGTCGGGACGAGCGTCGTGATCTACGCGAATGGCGGCGTTTCTCGCATCACGGTGGGCCGTGGGCTCGGGCGGCGTCTCGAGGCGGTCTTCCGGGAGGGGCAGTTCGACGTCATTCACGTGCATGGTGCGATGGTACCGACGTTCGGCCTCGTCGCGCCCGAGGCGGCGAACCGGGCGGGGATTCCCATCGTCGGCACCTGCCACTCGTGGTTCCCGCGCTCGATCGGGTTTCGCCTCTTCCGGCGTCCGCTCCAGCGCATTCTCGAGCGGTACGCCGCCACGATCGCCGTGAGCCGTCCGGTGGTCGAGGCCATGATGCGCTACTTTCGCGCCTCGTGGGACGTGATCCCCAATGGGGTGGACGTGGAGTACTTCAATGCGCGGGGCAAGTCGTACGACATTTCCCGGCACGGCGGCCCCCGGCTGCTCTATCTCCACCGGCTCGAGCCGCGCAATCATCTGGGCACGCTCCTCGAGGCCATGCCGGGGATCCTGGCGCGCCATCCAACCGCGAAGCTGCTGGTGGCCGGCGACGGTCCGTGGCGCAAGTACTACCACCGCGCCGCGACGCGGTTGGGATCGAGCGTCGAGTTCCTCGGCCGGATCGAAAATCGCCCCGACCACTATCGCGAAGCGGATCTCTTCCTGTGTCCGTCCACGCGGGCGGCGTTCGGGATCACGCTGCTCGAGTCCATGGCATGCGGCACCCCGATGATCGTCGCCGACAATCCCGGGTTCCGCGCGCTGATCGACGGCGGGTCCGAAGCCATGCACCTTCCGCACGACGACCCCGCCGCCTGGGCGGCCGGCGTCTCCGATTTGCTGGATGATCCGGAGCGGCTTCGGGCGATGGGGGCGGCCGGCGTCGCCAAGGCCGAGACGTTCTCGTGGCCCCGGGTGACCGACCGCGTGTACGCCGTTTACGAGCGCGTGACCGGGGGCGCGGCTCGAGCGGTGCCCGCCGAGGGCGCGGTGCGCGCCCGGCGCGCGAAATAGAGGCGGAGCCGCCTTCGCAGGAAGAGCCGTCCCTCCGTGGCGGCGAGTCCAACCAGTACCTTCACGAGGCGCGGAATGGTGGCGTATCGCCGCCGGATCGGCCACTTGAGCCATTCCTTCGCGCTCACCTCATGCGACGGCCGCGGGTCGATCCGCTCGCGGACGGCCGCGAGGCGACGCTCGCGCTCCACCGGCTCTCCGAGCTCCAGGATCTCGTCCACCTCGGCAATGACCCGGCGTGAGGTCGCGATGCGACCCGCCAGATCGTCGTAGGTCTCCTGATCGATCATCCCGAAGTCGCGCTTCAATTCGGCGAGCCGGAGTCCCGCCTCGTAGGTCGCGTCCACGATCTCCCCACGCGTCATCGCGTCGGTCTCGAAGCTCAGCATGTGCTTCCACGTCGGCGCCATGATCGCGCGGCGGTGATCCTCGAGCGTCGTGCAGAACCGCCGGTACCCGAAGCGTTCCGGATGCTCGAACGCCGGACTTCCGGGATCGAGGAAGGGGCCGAGCGGGGCGATGAAGAACCAGAGCCGCCGGTCTGCGTCGAACCGGCCGAGGAGGCGACGGCAGTACTGCACGGCGTCCACGGCGTCGGCGTAGGTCTGCTTCGGGATGCCGACCATGAAGAAGACGTCGAGGCGGTTCACGCCGTGGCGCAGGGCGCTCGCGATCGTCTCCTCGACGGCCGCGTTGGAGCACGCGAACTTCCCATTCACGCGACGCAGCTCCTCGAGGTGCGACTCGAGGGTCATCTCGATGCTGAACCGCGGCACGGCCCGGGCGATCTGCCGCATGAAGGCATCATCCGCGGGGAAGAAGAGCTCGAACACCAGCTCGTTCCGCACCTTCACCTTGGAGAGCAGCTCGAAGAACCGGTCGGCGTGTGCCTTGCCGCCCTGCCGGAGATCGTGCACCAGGAAGATCGGCGCGTTACTGAACTGCTGGATGCGCAGGATGTCCTGGACGAGGACCTCGGGCGAGCGGAACGCCGGCTTCATCCGGTGGCAGATGTTGCGGTACGCCGTACGGGCGCCACCGCAGATCGCGCAGTTCTGGGTGCAGCCGCGTGCGGTGAGCACCGCGGTGATCGGATAGTCCAGCCAATCCATGCACGGGATCACGTTCGCGAGGCTGCCGTACTTGAAGACCGAGCGGATCACGTACGAGTAATTGGGCAGGGGGATGTCGTCGATGCTGTCCGGCACGTAGTCGAGCGGGTTCACGACCGGTGTGCCGTCGGCCGTCTTCCACGAGAGATTCGGCACGTCGGCCAGCGGATCCCCGAACCGGAGCGCGTGCATGAGACGGCGCATCGGCTCTTCGGTGGAATCGCCGCGCATCACCATGTCGACGTCCGGATAGCGGAGGAGCTCCTCGTGATAGTACGACGCCGAGAGTCCACCGAAGATGACCGGTGTATCGGGGTGATGCTGCTTGACCAGCCGGGCGAGCTCCAGGGCGCCCTGCGCGTGCGGAAGCCAGTGGAGATCGATGCCGAAGAGCATCGGATCCAGCCGGGTGATCTCGGCCTCCGCGTCGTACGCGCGATCCCGCAGCATGCGGTACGCCACGTTGACGATCTGGACGTTGAACCCCTCGTCCTCCAGCGTGCTCGCGATGGTCGTGAGGCCCATGGGGTACATCTCGAAGACCGGCGACGACGGGACGACGTCGCTGATCGGCCCGAACATGGTGCCCTGGTCACGAAAATCGTACACCGTGGGGGGATGCAGAAGCACCAGATCGGGTGCAAAGAGTTTCACCGAGAACCTCCGAACCGAAACGGCAGGGCGCGCCGCACGCGCCTGCAACATCGCCGCACAGGAATAAAGGAAGACTGAAGGGGCGGTGAGACTGCCGTGGACCGCACCCCTTGCGCGGCGAGCGGTCCGTGCGCAATCCTCCGCAACGACGGCGTCGGGACAGTCATCATGTCTGGCATCATTTCCATCGCGGTATTGATCGTGTGCTGCATCCTGGGCCTCGTGCTGGTCCCGCTGGGCCTGCCGGGACTCTGGGTCATGGTGCTCGGTGTGCTGGTGTTCGGGTGGCTCACGCACTTTGCGTCGGTCGGCATCGGGTTGATCGCGCTCGTGGTGGGGCTCGCATTCGTGGGCGAGGTCGCGGAGTGGTGGGTGGGCTTCCGCGTGGCCAAGAAGTACGGCGGCTCCCACCGGGCCGCCTGGGGCGCGCTGATCGGCGGCCTGGTCGGGGCCTTCGTGGGCGTCCCGCTGCCCGTCATCGGGAGCGTGATCGGGGCGCTCCTGGGGGCGTTCATCGGTGCGGCGGTCCTCGAGTACACCCGTGCCGCGCACGGGCGGAATGCGATGAACGCCGGGTGGGGGGCGGTGGTCGGCCGCGCGGCCGCGACGGCGCTCAAGGTCGCGATCGGTCTCGTGATCGCCGTGGTCGCGATCTTCGCCGCGGTCCGGGCGTAGCGCTCCGCGGCGCGAACCATCCGGCGTGTCGGCGGGTACCTTAGAGGATCCCCAAGGAGAGAGCATGAGGATGCGTCGGATC
>DATFMZ010000265.1:0-7807 GCA_035266665.1 Gemmatimonadales bacterium
GTCCTGGCGGCGCGCCCCCCCAGGTAGCATCTTTGCCCCGCTTCGCCACCTCCCAGGGAGATCATCCGATGATCCGTATCACGCGCGTCGCGCTCGCCGCGGCGCTCACCGCGTTCGTCGCGCCCCGGCTCGTCGCCCAGCGGGCCGCCGACGGCAATCGCTTCACGCTCCGCGACATCTTCGAGCTCGAGTGGGCCGCCGATCCCGAGATCTCTCCCGACGGGAGCCGGATCGTCTTCGAGCGCTCGTCGTTCGACATCATGCACGATCGCGCCGTGTCGGATCTCTGGATCGTGAACGCCGACGGCTCCAACCTGCGCGCGCTCCTCCCGCCCGACCGGCATGCCGGCACGCCACGCTGGTCTCCCGACGGCGGCCGCCTCGCATACGTGGCACACGCGGACGACGAAGGGAGCGAGATCTTCGTGCGGTGGATGGACACCGGGCAGGAGGCGAAGCTCACCCACGTGGAGGAGTCGCCGGGCGGGCTCGCGTGGTCACCCGACGGGAAGTGGATCGCGTTCACGATGTTCGTGCCGGAGCACGAGAAGCCGCTCGTCGAGCTGCCCGCCAAGCCGAAGGGTGCCGATTGGGGCCCGGCCATCCAGTACATCGACCAGGTTCAGTACCGGATGAACGGCGCGGGGTATCTGCGGCGCGGTCACCGTCACATCTTCGTCGTCCCCGCCGACGGCGGCACGCCGCGTCAGCTCACCGACGGACCGTACAACGACGGCGCGCCCGAGTGGATGCCGGACGGCAAGACGATCGTCTTCTCGGCCAACCGGCATCCCGACGCCGACTACGCCACGAACAACAGCGAGATCTACACAGTGTCGGTGAATGACGGCACGGTGAAGACGCTGACCGATCGTATGGGCCCCGACCACGATCCGGCAGTCTCCCCCGACGGCGCGCGCATCGCCTACACCGGATACGACGACCACTACCAGGGCTATCAGCTGAGCCGTCTCTATGTGATGAATGCGGACGGCAGCGGATCCCACGTCGTGACGATCCCCGACTTCGACCGGAGCGTCCAGGGGATTCGGTGGGCGCACGACGGGAAGGGGATCTTCTTTCAGTACGACGACCGTGGCGACACGAAGATCGGCTACGTCACGCTCGCCGGGACGCTGAGCACCCTCACAGGCGGCCTCGGGCAGCTCGAAATCGGACGGCCGTACAACGGCGGCCAATTCTCGCTCGCCGACAACGGACGCTACGCCTTCACGCTCACTGCCACCGACCACCCGCCGGACGTTGCCGTGGGCCAGGCGGGCAAGCCGTCGCAGCGCCTCACCTGGCTCAACGATGATCTGTTCGGCCACAAGATGCTCGGCAAGGTGCAGGAGATCGACTTCCCCTCGAGCTACGACCACCAGCAGATCCAGGGCTGGGTGATCACGCCGCCGGGATTCGATCCGTCACAGAAGTACCCGCTCGTGCTCGAGATTCACGGGGGGCCGTATCTCAATTACGGCGCGCGGTTCGGCGCGGAGCTCCAGCTCTACGCGGCGGCCGGCTACGTGGTGGTCTACATCAATCCCCGGGGAAGTACGGGCTACGGCGAGAAGTTCGGTGACGCGATCCACCTCGACTACCCGGATCACGACTACGACGACCTCATGTCCGGCGTGGACGCCGTGATCGCCAAGGGATACGTGGACACGACGAACCTGTTCGTGACGGGCGGCAGCGGCGGCGGGGTTCTCACGGCCTGGATCGTGGGGCACACGCACCGGTTCCGCGCGGCGGTGGTCGCGAAGCCGGTGATCAACTGGTACAGCTTCGTGCTCACCGCGGACTTCCCGGCGTTCTTCTACAAGTACTGGATGCCCGGCTTCCCCTGGGAGCACCTCGACGCGTACATGGCGCGCTCCCCGATCTCTTACGTCGGGAACGTCACGACGCCGACGATGTTGATCACGGGCGGTGTGGACTATCGGACGCCGAGCGAGGAAGCCGAGCAGTTCTACGAGGCGCTCAAGCTCCGGAAGGTGCCAAGCGCCATGGTGCGGATTCCCGACGCGTCACACGACATCGCCGCGAAGCCGAGCAACATGATGGCGAAGGCAGCCTACGTGATGGGATGGTTCGCGAAGTACCGGACGAACGACCGCTAGTTGAGGCTGGGGCGCTCCGCGACGTGGGCGGCGTACTCGCGCAGGGCACTGCTCGCGAGGACGAACCGATACACGAGCGAGCGGAGCGCCTCTGGATCGGCGTCGACCGCTGCCGGACGGTCGCTCAGGAGGACGACCGGAATCAGGTCGAGCACATGGACTTCGGTGGAGCGGTTCATGTCACTCCAACGAGCACGAAGCGTGCCCCCACTGTAACTGACTGTATGCCAAGGCATTGCCGGAATCATCCGCGTGTTGGGTCTCGCGCTTTGCCGCTCCCGCCGCGAACGGCAGGGGGGCGCGATTGTGCGGCGCATCACGCGCCGACGGTAATGCAACGGCCTAGAGACTCCGGGGCCCGACGCGGTGTAACGAGCAGGCTCCGGATGCGGCCGCGCGTGGAACGTGCCCACGCGCGCCGGGTGTTACCCCACGCTCGCCAAGCGTTCCGGTACCCGCGGAGGAGATGATCGCATGGACGCCAAGACCGCCATTCGCCGGCGCGTGAGCGCAGAGCGCGAGGGGCTCGTTGCGCTGAGTCACCGCATTCACGCGGACCCGGAGCTCGGCTGGGAAGAAGAGCACGGCTCCGCCTGGGTCGCGGAGCTGCTCGCTGATGCCGGGTTCGACGTCACGCCCAACGCCTGCGATCTGCCGACCGCCTTCATTGCGCGCGCGGGCAGCGGCCCGTTGCACGTCGCGATCTGCGCGGAATACGACGCGCTACCCGGCGTCGGACACGCCTGTGGCCACAACATCATCGCCGCGATGTCCGCGGGCGCCGGGATCGCGGCGGCGGAGGTGGCGGACGAGGTCGGCCTCACCGTCTCGGTGATCGGCACGCCCGCGGAGGAGGTCGGCAACGCGAGCGGGAAGATCCTGATGCTCGAGCGCGGTGCCTTCGACGGGGTGCACGCCGCGATGATGGTGCATCCCGCTCCGTTCGATTGGGTGGTCCCGAGGCTCATCGCCGCCTCGATGTTCGAGGTCCGCTATACCGGGAAGGCGGCGCACGCCTCGGCATTCCCCGATCAGGGCATCAACGCCGCCGACGCGCTCACCATCGCGCAGACGGCGATCGGTCTCTTGCGCCAGCACATCCGACAGACCGATCGCATCCACGGCATCGTCACCAAGGGCGGCGACGCGCCGAACATCGTGCCGGCACACACCGAGGGCCGCTACATCATCCGCTCCGAGACCGTCGCCGAGCTCGGCGAGCTGCGGGAGAAGGTGTACCACTGCTTCGAGGCGGGCGCGCTCGCGACCGGCTCCACGCTGCAGGTGGTGGGCGGCGATCAACCCTACACGCATATGATCCATGACGGCGACATCGCCGATCTCTACCGCGCGAATGCTCTCGCGGCGGGGCGCACCCTCCCGGATCTCGGCCCACTCGCCGCCCGTATCGCCGCATCCACCGACATGGGCAACGTCTCGCTCGCGGTCCCCTCCATCCATCCCATGATCGGGATCGACTCGGGCACCGCCGGCAATCATCAGCCCGAATTCACCGCCTATTGCGTCAAGCCGGCCGCCGATAAGGCGCTCGTGGACGGAGCACTCGCCATGGCCTGGACGGCCGTGGACCTGGCGGAGCACGACGCGCTCCGCGCGCGACTCACAACGACGGAGGCCTCGTAATGCGTCCCCGGACATTCGTCGCGTGCGCCGTCGCCGCGACGCTCGCGCCCCTCGCGGCCCGCCCGCTCGCCGCGCAGATCCACTATCCGCCGACGGCCGTGCACACGGTGGTGGACACCCTGCACGGCGTGGCCATCCCGGATCCGTATCGTTGGCTCGAAGATCAGCACTCGCCGGCAACCCGGGCCTGGATCGACCGGGAGAACGCGTTCACCGACTCGGTGATGGCGGGTGTGCGGGGACACGCGGCGTTGACGCACGACCTCGGCCGGCTCATGCGCGTGGATCAGGAGGGCGCGCCCACCGTCCGGGGCGATCGCTACTTCTTCACGCGGAAGGCCGCCGATCAGGACCTTTCGGTCATCTACATGCGGGAAGGCGCAGACGGCACCGACATCCCACTCGTGGATCCGAACACGATGGAAGCGGGCGTGCCGCTCTCGGTTCATATGGTGGAGGTCTCGGAAGACGGGAAGCTCCTGGCCTACGGCATCCGGCACGGCGGAGAGGACGAAACCGTCACGCGCTTCTACGACGTACCCGCGCGGCGGGTGCTCGCGGAAGCGCTCCCGAAGATGCGGGTCGAGAGCTTCTCGTTCACGCCCGACGACAAGGCATTCTTCTACAGTCGCGCCACCAACGCGGGGCCGCGCCTCTACTACCACGCGTTCGGCTGGCCGGCGGACAGTGCGCAGCTGGTCTTCGGCGACGGGATCACGCCGGACAAGTACATCGGTTCGACCCTTTCCACCGACGGCCGGTGGCTGCTCATCACCGTGGCGATCGGCACCTCGGGCGGCAACCAGCTCTACCTCAAGGACGTCGCGCATGACGGGCCCGTCCTCCCGATGGTGACGGAGACCGGAAAGAACTACCGTGCGGCCTTTGCCGGCGACACGATCGTGATTCAGACCGACTGGAAGGCGCCGAACGGGCGGGTGATGGTTGCCGATCCCGCGTCGCCCGGGCGTTCACACTGGAAGGAGATCGTCCCCGAAGGCAAGAACGCGATCCAGGGCTTCTCCCTGGCGGGCCATCACGTGTGGGTGCGCTATCTCGAGAACGTGATCGGGCATATCCGCGGCTTCGATCTGGCGGGGACGCCCTTCCGCGAGATCGCGATGCCGTCGATCGGCACGGTCAGCGGCCTCTCCGGACGCTGGGATCAGGACCAGGCGTTCTTCTCGTTCGCGTCGTACAACGTCCCCACCACCATCTACCGCTATGGGATCGCCGCGGATGCGCGGTCCGTCTGGTGGCGGGAGGACGCGCCGTTCGCGAGCGCGGACTACGAGGTGAAGCAGGTCTGGTACACGTCGAAGGACGGCACACGCGTGCCGATGTTCGTCGCGTCGAAGAAGGGGATCACGCTCGACGGGAACAACCCCGTCTTCCTCACGGGCTACGGCGGCTTCGACATCAGCATGACCCCCCGATTCTCCGCCGAGTACGCCGTGTGGATGGAGCACGGCGGCGTGCTGGCCGTGCCGAACCTGCGGGGCGGCGGCGAGTTCGGCGAAGCGTGGCACGAGGCGGGGATGTTCGGCAAGAAGCAGAACGTCTTCGACGATTTCATCGCGGCCGCCGAGTGGCTCATCACCAACAAGTACACCAACCCCAACCGGCTCGCGATCGCGGGTGCGTCGAATGGTGGCCTGCTGGTCGGGGCCGCGCTCACCCAGCGTCCCGATCTCTTCCGCGCGGTGGTGTGCGGCTACCCGCTGCTCGACATGCTGCGCTTCCAGAAATTCTTGATCGGCTCGTTCTGGGTCTCGGAGTACGGCTCGGCGGACAATCCGGAGCAGTTCAAGTATCTCCTCGAATACTCCCCGTATCAGAACGTGAAACCGGGCACCGCGTACCCGGCCGTGCTGCTCCTGACCGGCGACGGTGACACGCGCGTGGCCCCGCTCCATGCGCGCAAGATGACGGCGCGTTTGCAGGCGGCGACGTCATCCGACCGGCCGATTCTGCTGCACTACGACACGGAGGCGGGGCACTCGGGTGGGTTGCCGGTCTCGAAGCAGATTCAGGATACGGCCCGGTCCCTGCTTTTCGTCATGTGGCAGCTCGGGATGACGCCCTAGGCAGCACCCCGAGATCGCGCGTCAGCGCGTGAATGTCACGTTCAGCGTCGCCGCTTCTTCCGTGCCGTCGCCGTTGAAGTCGTAGCTCGTATTCGCGCCGGTGAGCGTCAGCGTCGTGGCCGTATAGGTCATCTGGAACTGCATCTCGCCCGTCATGCCGGTTTCACGCACCGTCATCACGTCGATCGAGTTGCTCCACGTGCCGGCCGACACGTCCGGCGAACCGCCGCTCGGCGTCACGGTGAGCTGATATGTCGAGTCGGCGTTGAGCACCAGCGTGACCGTTCCCCCGGCCGCGACGATGTCGACTGTGCCGAGTCCCGTGGTGCTGACATACTGCATCCGGGTGGCGTGCCACGTTCCCACGAGATCGGAAGCTGCCGGTCCGGTCGAGCTGCCACAGGCGGCCGCCACTGCCAGTGCCGAGAGCAGTCCTATCGTTCGCACCCCTGTCATCGCTGCCTCCTTGAGGAGCCGTCAGAACCTGCGACACGGGTGCCGAAGCCGCCGTGAATCCGTGGTGAAACGTTCGTGCGGCCGGACCGTTGACATTTCGAGCGAGCGAGATAGCTTAGTACTAAGACAATGACGATCTCGTCCGTAGCACCCGATCTCTCGCCGGAAACGGCGGTCGCCCTCAAGCTTTGGGTCACGCTCTCGCGCGCCCAGGCCGCGGTTGCGGCGCTGGCCTCGAAGAGCGTGGAGCGCCATGATCTCACGCTCGCCGAGTTTGCGATCCTCGAGGCGCTGTACTCCAAGGGTCCGTTGCTGGTCGGCGAGGTGCAGCGGAAGGTGCTCGTGTCGAGCGGGGGGATCACCTACCTGGTGGATCGGCTCGTCAAGCGGGGTTTGGTGGAGCGGCTGGCATGCCCGACCGACCGCCGGGCCCGCTATGCCGCGCTGACCGACAAGGGCAAGGGTCTGATCGCGCGGGTCTTCGCGGAGCACGTCGCGGCACTCGAGGATGCGCTCGCGGGGCTCGGGACCAACGATCAACGCCGTGCGGCGGAGCTCCTCAAGCGTCTCGGGCTCTACGCGCGCTCGCGCGCCGACGCGGGGACCGCTCAATGAGCCACACGGGTTTTTTGTTGAAGATATGTCTCTTTACTAAGATATAGACTAGACAAGTATTTGTTCTGGGCGGGTTCGCAATGCGTGCGCAGAGCTCGTCCGCACCACACATCGAACGCGCACGGTACGAGGAGGTCATAGATGTCCGCTACTACGGAAGCCACCATCGCCACGGGGAAGTCCACCTGGCAGATCGACGCCGCTCATACCGGCGTCGAGTTCTCGGTCAAGCACCTCATGATCAGCCGCGTGAAGGGGCAGTTTGGCGCGGTCAGCGGATCGCTGGTGCTCGACGAGCGCGATCTCACCACATCGAGCGTCGAGGTCACGATCGACGTCTCGAGCGTCGACACGCGTGAGGAGAAGCGCGACGCCCACCTGCGCTCGCCCGATTTCTTCGACGTCGAGAAGTTTCCGACGATGACATTCATGAGCCGCCGGATCGAACGGACGGCTGACGACACATTCACCCTCATCGGCGACCTCACGATTCGCGAGGTGACACGGGAAATCACGCTCGCCGTCACGAACGAGGGCCGCCAGAAGGATCCCTGGGGTGGTGAGCGGATCGGATTCAGCGCCACCACGACGATCGACCGTCGCGATTACGGGCTCACCTGGAATCAGGCGCTCGAGACGGGCGGAGTGCTCGTTGGGAATGACGTGAAGATTTCGCTCGACGTGCAGGCGGTGAAGCAGGGCGCCTAATACGGCACCGGTTCGGGAGGTGCGGCGGGTCAGCCTTCCGCCGGCCTCCCGGTCCACCGCATGGATGCGTTTTGGTGGCTCTCCCGCTCGAATTCCGCGAGGGCCAGCCACATCCGGCGCGCGGCGCCCGCGAGGGCGTTCTGCGCCTTGTCGTTTGCCTCGGCCAGGCGC